>NZ_VOJA01000003.1:0-322997 GCF_007923265.1 Francisella salimarina | reverse complement strand
GTTGTAAATTTCTTACTCCTGCTTCTCTCGTATAATATCTCACCACATCCAAAATAGCCTTAGGAGTAAAATTAATTTCACTCTTAGTTAGCCCATTGTTTTCCAATGATTTTGGTACTAGATATTGCTTAGCAATTGCTTGCTTCTCAATCTCTGTATACCCTGATAAGTGTATAATTTCTAGCCTATCACGTAATGCAGGATCTATATCAAGTGAATTTGCTGTAGCAACAAACATCACCTTAGATAGATCATAATCTATCTCAAGATAATGATCGTTAAATGTACTATTTTGCTCTGGATCAAGCACCTCTAAAAGAGCTGCAGATGGGTCTCCCCTAAAATCAGAAGAAATTTTATCTATTTCATCAAGTAAGAAAAGTGGGTTTTCCGTCTTAGACTTAATTATCTTTTGGATAATTTGCCCAGGCATAGATCCTATATATGTACGACGGTGTCCTCTAATCTCAGACTCATCTCTTACACCACCAAGAGCCATACGAACATATTCACGCCCTGTTGCTCTAGCAATGGATTGGCCAATTGATGTCTTACCAACACCAGGAGGACCTACTAGACATAGAATAGGAGCTTTTGTATTACTGTCTCGTTTAATTTGAACAGCTAAATGCTCTAGTATTCTTTCTTTAACTTTCTTAATACCGTAATGATCTTTCTCTAAAACTTTTTCAGCAAGATTAATATCTTTTTTAACTTTTGCTTTCTTACCCCAAGGTAATGAAAGTATAGTCTCAATATAATTCCTTGATACAGCAGATTCAGAAGATGAAGGAGGCATCGCTTTAAGCTTTTTAAGTTCTTTTAAGCATTTTTCTTTTGCCTCTTTGGACATTTTAGTAGTTTCAATTCTCTTCTTAAGAGCGGTTACTTCTGACTCTTCATCAGCCTCACCAAGCTCTTTATAAATAGCCTTGACTTGCTCATTCAAATAGTACTCACGTTGATTCTTATCTACTTGAGATTTGACTCTATCTTTAATTTTAGCCTCTAGCTCAAGAATTTCTAACTCTTCATATAGGCAAGATAAAAGTAATAACGCTTTATTTTTGATATCTGTAGCTTCTAAAATTTTTTGCTTTTTAGTAATCTCTGTATTTAGAATAGTTGAAATCTCATATATAAACTTATGAGGCTCTTCTGTATTTATAAGCGTAGCTAAAGATTCTTTAGACACTTTTCCACTAATATCAACAAACTTTTTGAGAGAATCACTAATCGACAATAAGATTGCTTTTAGTTCTTTATCAACTTGATTAGGATCATAACTATCATCAATATGAAGACTATCTAAGTTAGCAAATATACAGCCATCAACACTATCATATTTAGCAACTAATCTTTTAGCTACACCTTCTACTATGATCTTTAAGCTACCATCAGGAAGCTTCATAATTTGAACAATTTTAGCTAACGTACCAATATCGTATATATTATCAACAACATCACCAGAACTTGAACCGTTCTTTTGAGTTGCTAATAAGATATAGTTATTATAACTGTTAGATGCCTGCTTGACTGCTTCAATTGACTTTTTACGACCCACATTTAAAGGTAAAGTCATTGATGGGTATATAACCACATCTCTTAAGGGAATAACAGGAACGACATTTAGGACTTCTGACATAAACTTACATTCTCCTGTAAATTTTTTAGATTATCTCTTTTAATTGTTTTTGCTGCTGTGATTTCATTACAAGAGTTGGCTCTTCTTGCTCTAATATTACTTTATCGTTGATAATAACTTTCTCAACATCTTCAGATGAAGGGACATGAAACATCACATCAAGAAGTATATTTTCAAGAATAGTTCTCAATCCTCTCGCACCTGTTTTTTTAGCTATTGCTTTTTTAGCTATTTCAACAAGAGCTTCATCACTAAACTCAATCATTACATCATCAAATTCAAACAGCTTAACATACTGTTTAATTAAAGCACTTTTTGGTTCCGTAAGAATTTTGACCAAATCCTCTTCTTTTAACTCATTTAGTACAGTAACAATTGGCAAACGTCCAATAAGTTCAGGAATAAGTCCAAATCTAGTCAAATCTTCACTTTCGACTTTCTGCATCAATTTTTCAGTATCTAAGCTATTTTTTTGTTGTACCACATCCGCATTGAAACCAATACTAACTTTATCCATTCTATGCTTAACAACTTTTTCAATACCAGCAAACGCTCCCCCACATATAAATAATATATCTGAAGTATCAACTTGTATCATCTCTTGATTAGGATGCTTTCGACCACCTTTAGGAGGTACAGATGATACAGTACCCTCTATAAGCTTCAAAAGTGCTTGCTGAACACCTTCTCCAGATACATCACGTGTTATAGAAGCACTTTCTGACTTACGTGCAATCTTATCTATTTCATCGATATAGATAATACCTTTTTGAGCTTTAGCAACATCAAAATCAGCATTTTGTAGCAATCGAACAATGATATTCTCTACATCATCTCCAACATAGCCAGCCTCTGTAAGAGTTGTTGCATCTGCTATGGCAAAAGGAACATTTAAAAGCTTTGCTAATGTTTGGGCAAATAATGTTTTACCAGAGCCAGTAGGTCCTAGTAATAGAACATTACTTTTTTTAAGCTCAATATCATCATCTTTCGCAGTTTCGGAAGTGATTCTTTTGTAGTGATTGTATACAGCCACAGATAATACTTTTTTAGCATTGTCTTGACCAATAATATAATCATCAAGATATTTTTTGATTTCGATTGGCTTTGGTAACTTCTCAAACGATACATCCTCTAGAGAAGCTCCTTCTGTGCTATGAATTTTATCTGCACATTTAGCAATACATTCATTACAGATATTACCATCACGACCTGCGATGATATGTTTAACTTCTTGTTGTGACTTACCACAAAAAGAACAGTATAGAATTTTAGCCATATTATTGAATTAGAATTCCTTTAATTATTTAATAATTGCTTCACGAGACTCTATTACATGATCGATTAGACCATACTCTTTAGCTTCTTCTGCCATCATGAAATTATCTCTATCAGTATCTCTAACAATAGTCTCTAAATCTTGACTTGTATGATACGCTAAAACTTTATTTAACCTATCTTTGATACGTAGAATATTTTTTGCATGAATTTCAATATCTGAAGCTTGTCCTTTAAAGCCACCTAGTGGTTGATGAATCATAATCTGTGAGCTAGGCAAACTATATCTTTTACCTTTAGCTCCACCAGCTAACAATAGCGATCCCATACTAGCAGCCAGACCAATACATATAGTATTAACGTCCGGCTTGATAAACTGCATAGTATCATAGACACCCATACCAGCTGTAACCATACCACCTGGGGAATTGATATAAAAATATATATCTTTGTCAGGATCTTCTGACTCCAAAAACAACAACTGAGCGATTACAAGGTTTGCTGATTGATCATTTACCTCACCATTTAAAAAAACTATACGCTCTTTTAGTAACCTTGAATAAATATCAAAAGCTCTCTCACCACCAGCTGTTTTCTCAACGACGGTAGGAACTAAGTTATTAGTTATCATTTATATCCTCTCTTAATAAGCTAGCTTAGAAACCACCTTGCTGAGCTTGCATGTTTTCTTTAATAACTTCAAAGAAATCTTCTTGCTTTTCAGTTACTTGAGCTTGAGATAGTACCCAATCAGTCAGCTTGTTTTCTATAACTAAAGCTTTTAAGTTAGAGATTTCTTTTTCGTTCTTTTTGATTTGCTCTTTAGTTTTTTCTGGCTCTTCATAAGCTTGAACTAATTCATCTAATAAGCTCTCAACTTCAGCATCTTCTGCCTTGAACTCTTGAGATTTCATTACACTATCAAGAACTAAACTAGTATCAACTTTTTGCTTAGCGTTAGCTTCAAATAAGTTATCAGGCAATTGGTTAACATCAAAGTTTTGACCACCACCCATTTGTTGAACTAAATTTTGCTTAGCAGCTTCTATTTCTCTTTTAATTAAAGCTTTTGGAGTTTCAAATTCAGCGATTTCTCTTAATCCTTTGAATACTTGATCTTTGATCTTTCTTTGTAGGATGAACTTAAGTTCACGTTGCATATTTTCTTTGATTTCGTCTTCAAAAGTATCTACCCCACCTTTCACACCAAACTTCTTAACGAACTCTTCGTCAACTTCTGGTAACTGAGCTTCTTGAATCTTCTTAACAGTGATATCAAAAGTAGCTTCTTGACCAGCTAAGTCTTTGTTTTGGTACTCTTCTGGGAAAGTAACTGTGATAGTTTTTTGCTCATCTTTACTCATACCGATGATACCATCTTCAAAACCTGGGATCATTTGACCAGAACCAATTACTAATTCTTGATCATTTGCAGAACCACCTTCGAAAACTTCACCATCTTTCTTACCTACGAAATCGATAACAACTTTGTCATCTTTTTGCACAGCTCTCTCTACTTCTGAGAATGTAGCCATTTGCTTTCTAAGGTTTTCGATCATTTGCTTAACTTCTTTGTCAGTTAGCTCAACAACTGGCTTTTGAATTTCGATTTTCTCAAAACCTGAAACTTCAAATTCTGGGAATAGCTCAAGGTTAGCTACAAACTTAAGAGGCTCGCCTTTTTTGTTTTCTTTAAGGTCTACCTCGATACCAGCTACTGCCAACTTCTCATCTTGTATAGCCTTAGTATACTTCTGAGGAATGATATCAGAGATCACTTCCATACGGATTTGCTCGCCATACTTTTTCTCAACCATACCAGCAGGTACTTTGCCAGGTCTGAAACCATCCATCTTGATAGTTTTTGCAGTTTTGTTAATCTCTTTAGTAACTACGCTATCAATCTCATTCGCTGGTACTTCTATCAATAGTGAACAATGGATACCTTCTTTCTTCTCTACAGTAACTTGCATTATTAAGTTTTCCTTTTATTTATTTAACAATTTTCTAGTAGCAAATTTTAACTATCATCTATTAGATTGTCTATATGTTTATTATTAAATATATGACAAGCCAAAACATTTGCTGTAAAATCTAGCTATTTCTACAAATCTTAAGCGACTTATGGTAACTGTAATTATAAGTATTTGTTTATTAATATCACCTTTTATAATAGCTTTCTTACACTCTAGCATTATATACGGTAAACATCACGCAAATATCTACGCTAACTACTTCATTATTTTC
Source organism: Francisella salimarina (assembly GCF_007923265.1). Lineage (NCBI taxonomy): Bacteria > Pseudomonadati > Pseudomonadota > Gammaproteobacteria > Thiotrichales > Francisellaceae > Francisella > Francisella salimarina. The sequence goes on along the minus strand of NZ_VOJA01000003.1, from coordinate 317,827 downwards.
AATATAAGCCTATATGCTTGTATCAACAGTTTTACATATTTAGTAGATGGGGATAGTATCAGTAAATTTCAAGGATGGATTTTTACTCCGGCAGTTTTCCAGATTGGAATCTTTGAGTTAGCCATCTTTTTATTCTCAATTTTGGCACTATTTAAAACTAGAGAATTCAAAGCAGCTTGTTTGATATTTTTTACTATTTATACATTATTAGATGCTCTTACTCTATTTAATGGTCAGATTTATAGTCAATATGTCGAAGCTGTGTTCTTTATTAATATTACAACAGCTTTAATAGCTTATATTTTGTATAAAATATTATATAGAAAAATAATATCTTTATAGAATACTCTCAATCTCGTTTATTAGCTTATCTATCTCAGCAGTATTTTGCTTGATTTCATTTACTAATTCTAATGGTGATTTATGTTCGATTGTTTCAATTTTATTAGGGTTTTTAGCTGATATATCATAATCTTTTATATCTGCAACATTTACTATCCAGCTATTTTCTGTAAGCTTGCGAGATTGCCAAATTTCTAAAAACTCTGCAAAATGCTCAAACTGAATCGGTTTATTTTTAGTTAGTTTGTACGGTGGAGTTATTTCATAATAGAAAATATCTGTAGTGCTACCCTCTCTATCAAAGAAAATCACATTTGTCTTAACGCCACTATACGGTAAAAATACCCCAGCAGGTAATGAAACTATAGTATGGACATTATAGTTTTCTAATAGCTCTTTTTTGACATTTTTAAACGCGTTATTTGTCTGGAAAAGCACACCTTCTGGCACAACTACACCACATCTACCACCTAGCTTTAAGCTTTTGTAAATATGTTGTAAAAATAGCAGCTCAGTAGCGTTTGATTTGATGGGGAAATTAGTTTGAATAGTTGCTTTTTCTTTGCCGCCAAATGGTGGATTAGCGAGGATAATATCATAACGATCTTTCTCCTCAAGACTACGAATATCTTTGACAAGAGTATTTGCCTTGTTAATATTTGGCGATGTAATGCCATGTAGGATCATATTCATCACACCCATTACATACGATAAAGGTGTTTTTTCTTTACCAAAGAAAGTCTCTTCATTAAGAAATGCAAGTTGTGTAGTTGATAGCTCTTTGCTATACATATGCTCATAAGCATCTATCAAAAAGCCACAAGTCCCAGCCGCTGGATCATAGACAGTTTGCCCAGCTTGAGGATTAACTACATCTACGATAGCCTTAACTAGTGGTCTTGGAGTGTAGAACTCACCACTATTACCACCATCAGAACCCATTTCTTTAAGCAGGTTTTCATAGATTTGCGATAGCTGGTATAGGTCTTCTTTTTTATTAAAATTTAGCTCATCAATTTCATTGATAACATCACGCAAAGTATGACCACTAGCTACACGGTTATCTATATACTCAAATACTGCACCTATTTTATATTTTAGAGTTTTGACATTTTCATCTATGGATTTAAAAAATTTCAGATATGGAAAAAGCTCTTTATTAACAAACTCTAGTAAATCATCACCGCTATCAGCATTGATAACATCAAGCTTGCCATCTGCACCTTTGGGAGCTGCCCAAGTATTCCAGCGATATTTTTCATCTAAGACAAATATGTACTCTTCACCTATTAGTTCTGCCTCTAGAGATTTTTCATTTTCATAATCATTCAAAAATTTCAAAAAAAGAATCCAGCTGACTTGCTCAGTATAGTGCATCGCTCCGCTGATTCCGTCATCTCGTCTTAGTATGTCTGTTATTCTATTTATCTTTGATTGCATTTTTGTTCTCAAATTTTGGGTTTAATTCATCTAATTCCCATTTCAAAGGATTTAGTTGGATATATTTTATAATTTCATTATATGATTTTTCATTTCTAATTATATGTTCATAATAATTTCGTTGCCACAAGCGTTTATCAAATGGTTGCCAATTTTTGGTTTTAACACCGTTGATGTATGCGTTGGTTGTCAATGATTTAAATGCACCAATGATATCCGATAATGTCGTAGGGGTCGTGTCTTGTGTCGACCCTTCATTAGGGCAACCACAAGGGTTTGCCCCTACATGATTGTTTGTAGAGGCAGATTCTATATCTGCCTTTTTTTGAATTGCGTGTTCGCCCATTATTGGGTTATGTTTATTATTAGGGTCAACACATAGGTTGACCCCTACATTTGATTTAATATCATTACAAATATGAATTACACAATGAAAATGGTTTGGCATAACCACATATTTACCACATTGAATATTTGTAAATTTATTTTCTAAATCACGATAAATTTCATCAATCATTAATCCTGCATCATTTAAACACATCTGACCGTCAATAATATCACCAAACAAACATTCACGATTATTGACACATATTGTGACAAAATATGCACCATTCGATGAATAATCATAATATTTTAACCGTAAATTTTTACGATTTTTAAAATATTGTGTTTGGTTATTTTGGTTTGTCATATATTCCAATATTTTTATTTTTTATTGTAGGGGCAATCCCTTGTGGTTGCCCTTATATCCATTATTTTAATCTATCATAAAACGGGTAGGCACAAGGCACGACCCTTACCATACATTTTCACAAACCCATAATTTGTCGTAGGGGCTAACCCATGTGTTAGCCCTATTTTATTTACATTATGGATTATATTTCATAATGGGTTGACACACAGGTCAACCCCTACAATACATTATCGTCATTCTATGGCTTGACCATAGAATCCATTTTTTATACCTATATCATCATTTTGTCTATGGATACTACGGTCGGTGCCGTAGTATGACAAATTTTTGTTCTACAACTCCCCACGAAATGCCTTATCTAAAATACTGGCTTTTAATGCTTTTAAATTCTCTAATTTCTGCTCATTTAATTGCTTAATCTTATCAACCTTTGTGGCAATACTATCCAAATACTCTACGGTTTGTTGTTGGATTGCTAGGGGTGGTAATGGGATTTTTAAGTCTCTAACAATAGATAGTTTAACTCTTTGCCTTGTAGATCCCATCGAGTTTTCTGAGAACTGATTTATAGCAATAGCAGAATTTATAGCATACATAATGTATTTATTTTTAGACTTAGAACTATCTACTCTTACTCTAATAATATCAGCAACAATTATACCTCGCTCTAAATTATCAGGTACAATACAGCTTTTACCTAAAGGCTCTCCTAGTTTTGTTATAACTATATCAGAAGCTATAAATGAGTGTCTTTTTAAAAACTCTGCTTTTTCCTCTGAAACAAATTTAATATCTTTATTTATGAATTCTAATCTCTGAATATTTTGTATTCTAATAATAGGCACTCCTTTTTGGATATATTCAGTTGCCTTAAGATTAGAACCAAATGGTCCATCTACAATATCTTTCTTAGGATTTTCTACACTATCAGATAAAGTTTTATTTCCATACTCCCCCTCCAACTTTTTAAAAGTCTTATCAAGAGTGCTAGCCATTAGAGTATTAGCATTTGTAATATTTTGCTGGTGTAGCTCTATCGCCTTATCAATCTTCTCAAAAAGACTATCTAGCTTGGCAACTATTCGCTTTTGTTCTGCTAGTGGTGGGAGGGGGATGTTTAGGTTTTTCAAAACCTTAACTGATGCAATATTTTTTATAGCTGCACCAGTAGTGTTTTGACTTAATAAGTTTTGAAAAAATGAACTTTCCATCATCAATTTCAAGTAGATATTTAAAAGAGAATTATTAACAGTAAGCATCAATAATGCTTGATTTATAATTCCATTCTTAATATTGTTTGGAACTATTGAAAGTTTACCTATAGTTCCTGAACAACTCATTATTATACTATTGGGTAAAATTTTGAATCTTTGCATCTGTTGAAACTTTCTAGCATCAATATAATATCTAATATCACTGAAAGAATTATAAATAGCATGACTTTGCTCATATACTGCATAACCATCACTTGTAAATTCATTCTTTTTTAGACTCCCTCCAAATGGTCCTCTAACAAAGCTACAAACATCATCTAACTTCTTCCACTCCCACCCTGCTGGCAATTTATATAATTCGCTCATTTTGTTTTTCTTGTTTTGTTCATTTTTATATTGGGTTGGTATAAAACCAACCCCTACAATATTTTTTTTACAAATTTATAATTTGTCGTACGGGCAGATTCTATATCTGCCCTTTTATAATCATATTCCAAATTTTTTTAAATTAGGGTCGAAATGGATTCGACCCCTACCATAAATTCTATCAATTTATCTATAAATCTCCCTTTGCAACTGCAAATAGCTTTCTTTTAACTGTGCCATACCACCAAAATCATTGGCAAGCTCCGAAACTGTCCCAAGACCACTTAACTCAACTAATGACGGTAGTCTTTTTTGCTCTAGTTCAACTACACCATCTTTTTTATACTTATCTAAGACAAAGAGTAGAAACTCCCTCGCCTTAGCATTTTGTAACTGCTGTATAAACTCTGATGATTCTGCAGCAACTGCCCTTTGCTGACGAGTGATAATATCTTTACTAAAAACTAGATGATTTAGCACATCATAGATATCACTATCTTTAGCTTTAAATATCGCTTTGATATTGTCAATATTCTGCCCAAAGCTTAGCATCTCTTCGAGTTTAGCTAGTAGTGTTTGCCTATATTTAGGGTTTGCCCAAGCATCTTTGAGAGCTTGCTCATTATGCTGGCAGTATTTACCTAGTACACCGATTAATTGCTCAAGATATTCTTGCGTTGCAATCGGTCGCCCATCGACACCAACATAACTAGTCTCTATATCTAGTACTTTAAGCTTACGCCCTTTGATTGTGATATTGATTGGCTCGTGCTTGGTAGGTTCTTCATTATCTTTAAGATTCTCTACAGGATCTATTTCTTTGATTTCTTTTGTATCTTCTTTAGGTTTGCCATCAGCTTTGACATCTGTAACCACATCAGCAGCACCATCCCAATCTTTATCATAGAACTTATCACTAGCTTTGACAAAATCTAGGATTGTAAAGAAGTCTTTACCCTCAAAAGTTCGTGTACCTCGCCCAATTATCTGCTTAAACTCAATCATTGACTCTATCGGAGCTGTTAGGACGATATTACGGACATTTTTAGCATCTACACCAGTAGTTAGCATTTTTGATGATGTCAAAATCACAGGGATATCTTTGTCATTATCTTGGAACTGCTCAAGGTAATCACGACCAATTTGCCCTTCATCAGAAGTCACACGCACGCAGTAGTCAGGATTTTTGACTTTTTTAAAGTTATCTATAGCTAACTTTAGCTCGAGAGCATGAGGCTGATTTTTACAAAAGACGATAGTCTTATCCATCTTGTTAATATTGTCTAACACAGTCTTTGCAATTAGCTCATGGCGTTGTTGACTTGTGATAGTTTTCTCCCAATCACTGATACCATAGACTTTATTTGGCAAATCTCCATCTACACTATCATGCGTGTTTGGTCGATATTCATCAATATTTGTTGTAATGCGTTTGACCTTGTACGGAGTCAAAAAACCATCATTGATACCATCTTTGAGCGAGTACTCATAAATAGGATCTCCAAAGTAGCTATAAGTATCACCATTGACATCCCTTTTAGGTGTAGCTGTCAGCCCTAGATGTACCGCACTAGAGAAATACTCAATAATATCACGCCACGAGCTATCATCATTGGCACTACCACGATGACACTCATCTATAATTATCAAATCAAAGAAATCTGCTGGATATTGTTTATAGTATGCTGTTAGGCTGTCATCTTCACTATCTGTAGCTAAATATTGGCGATTTTTATTCTCTGCAACTGCTTGATATATAGCAAAAAAGACATTACCACTTAATGGCACTTTACCACCGTTTTTCTTAATTGATACGCCTTGTAACCTTTTACAATCATTCTCTATAGGATTAAACTCATTCATAGCCTGCTCTATCAAGATATTTCTATCAGCTAGATATAAAATTCGTGGTTTTTTATTACCTATATCGTTTTTTCGCCATCTTGACTCAAGCACTCTATATGCTATCTGAAATGCTATATATGTCTTACCAGTACCAGTCGCTAGAGTCAGTAATATTCTATCTTGCCCACTACTAAGAGCATCTATAGTTTTTTGTACCGCTATCTTTTGATAATAGCGTGGTGTCTTTGTCCCATCCGAGAAAAACTCTTGAGTAACTACATTTTGTCTAACTTTATTAATATTTGGATATTTACGCTCAAATAGTTCTCTAGGAGTTGGGAACTCATCTATATCTTGGCTTTGCCCAGTTGGGATATGATACTCAAGGATATTATGCCCATTTGTAGAGTAAACATACTCAACATCTAATGCCTTACCATATTCAATAGCCTGCTGTAAGCCTTGCTTATAGTTTACACCTTCTTTCTTTGCTTCAACTATAGCTAGATTTATATCTTGATAACGAAGTAGATAATCCACATATTTTTTCTCGCCTCTGGCTCCACCAGCTTGTTTACGCCCATCTGTAAAATAATATTTCTCTCTAGTAATATATCTCTCATCCCAACCACTTTCTCTAAGCTTGGGGGTAATTAGTTTGGCTTTGGTATCTGCTTCTGAATATGACATTTAGGAGATTTTTAATCACATATATTTTATATAATATGATTAATGATAAGATTTTTCTATAAGAAAGAAGAATTACAATGAACAAGATTGAGTTTGACAATATCTAGATTTGATAGATTCGATAGCCTCGGCATACATAGCATCCATCTCAGCTCTTGAGCCTACACCGCCACCGATTTCATACAGCTTACCATCGCCAATACCATATATAGAAGCATGAATAGTGAAGTTAAGTCCTTTTGCCCAAGCATCTTTCACAACCGTAGTTTTACATAGGTTAAGAGCTTGGTGGAGTGCATTTAGCTCACACATCATATCTACTTTTTTCTTCATGTACTCGTCTTCATTATTCTTGTAACAAGCTAACGACTCTTCAATAAACTTTTTATTTTGCTCTTTGACTTCATGGATAGATGTCAACCAATTATCAATCAAGCCATAGCTCTTATCTTTAACAACAGTTTCAACACCACCACAAGCATAGTGACCACATACTATGATTTTCTTGACCTTTAAAACTTCGATAGCAAACTGTAATACTGATAAACAATTTAAATCGGTAAGCGAAACAACATTTGCAACATTACGATGTACAAAAACCTCACCTGGTATCAAGCCACAAACTTGGTTAGCAGGTACACGACTATCTGAACAACCTATCCAAAGATACTCTGGTGATTGACCTTTTGATAGTGTTTCAAAGAACTCAGGGTTTGTTTTTTTGATTTGTTCAGCCCAAGCTCTGTTACCTTTTATTAATTCAGAAATATTACTCATCGTTTAGTCCCCTTGTTTATAAGTGAATTTTTTTTCATGTATCAATATACTATATTAGTACTATAAAATAAACAAATTTTTATAATTGCTATGACAATGTTACTTCGCCATGCAAAGAAGTTTCAAAAGCTCTCTTGATCTCTTTTAGAGAAATATTTGATTGACCTAATAAATAAAAAAGCTTAGCAAATGCTGCTTCATCAGTCATATCACGACCTGAGATCACACCAACATCAATCAGTCCTCTTGCGACTTTGTATGTAGCCATTTTGACACTACCATACAAGCACTGCGTACAGTTCACTATCACAATTCCCTTATCACTAGCCTTTTTGAGAGTCGTATAAATTTCTGGATCATTCATCATATTACCAGAACCATAAGTCTTGAGAATTAATCCCTGTAATGGTTGCTCAACAATAGCTGATAGCATATCACTATTCATACCAGGATAAATCTGTAATATCGCAATCTTAGGGATTGTAAACGTATCTAAACTTGGTATATTAAGTGACTTTTGTCTTTGCCACAATCTTTTCTGCTTGACTACGATATCTATGCCAACTTTTGCTAGAGTAGGATAATTCGGAGATCCAAAAGCATCAAAATCTGTCGCTGATATTTTCGTAGTTCTATTACCACGCATTAGCTTTTGATTAAAATAGACACAAACTTCTTCGATATTATCATTACATGCAAAAATCAAACTATTAAGGATATTTGATATAGCATCTGACCTGATTTTGGAGATTGGTATTTGCGAGCCTGTAACAATAACTGGCTTATCAATTTCACCCAAGATAAAAGATAATACCGATGCCGTATAAGCAAGTGTATCTGTACCATGCAAAATCACAAAACCGTCATAATTAGCATAATTACTCAATATATCTTGTGCCAGTGAAATCCATCTTTTAGGATCGATGTTTGATGAATCGATAAGATCACTATACTCTTTGATCTCGAACTCTGGCATGTCATAATGATAAAAATCTCTAATTCCAGCAATTGTTTTTGTCAGATAGCCTGGTTCAACATCATAGCCCTGTTCAGTACTAATCATCCCGATAGTACCACCAGTATATAAAACTAGAATTTTTTTATTAGAATAATTATCCATACTTATTTTCCTATCAATTCAGCGATTGCTTTATTTGCCAACTCATCAGCTTTTTCATTACCTTGATTACCACTATGACCCTTTACCCAGCTCCAAGTTACATTGTGTTTAGTTGTCAAACTATCTAGCTCTTGCCAGAGATCTTTATTTTTGACTTCTTTTTTCGCTGCTGTCTTCCAACCATTAGCCTTCCAATTTGCTAACCATTGGTTAATACCATTTTGAAGATACTTAGAGTCTGTATAGATTGTTATATCGCATTTTCTTTTTAGTGCTTGTAGAGTTTTGATTGCTGCCATTAGCTCCATTCTATTATTCGTTGTATCTTTTTCGGCACCATAAATCTCTTTATCAACACCATTATAACTCAATATAGCTCCCCAACCGCCTATACCTGGATTACCTTTACATGCTCCATCTGTATAAGCAGTTACATTATTTTTCTTTGTGAAAATTCCCATATACTTCCTTAGCACAACCACCACTGTATATTTTAGCTACTTCAGACTTTGTAGGCTCTTTTATTAGCTCTCCAACACTAAGTGGATCAACGGAGAAATAATTATCCTTCTTAAAAACCACTACAAAATATTTACTAAAAATTCTTTTAAACATATTTACTATAAAGTTACCAGTATAGTTTATTAATCTCACTCTCTTGCTAATAAAACCATTTGAGATAAATCTTGATAATAAACTATATAGACTAATATTGCCTGAACAAGCTACAATAACTTCGCCATCATCAGCTAAACAGAAATGAAGCTGATTGAATATTGCTTTCATTAAAGCAGGACAATTTATAAAACTCTCATCTAATATGATAAGATCAAAAAACTTATGCTCAAAGGGCCAAGCTTCTACATCAAATACACACCCTAGCGAAGGCTCATTTTTTAGATAGCCCGAACAAGCCACGAGCTTCAGAACATTTATCTTATAAAAATAGCTCTGCTCTTTAGGCGTGATAATAAGAGCCTTCTTATACCATCTTTGACTTAAATATCTGGTAATAATACGCTCTTTATTTGTCATCACGAACCTACTAAGTTTCTCATTCTATCAAAATAGTCAGGACATGTTTTACTAACCGCCTCTGCATTATTTATCACAACACCATCATATTTCAATCCTAACAATGCTAACGACATAGCGATACGATGATCATTATGACTATCAACCTCAGCTTGCTTAAATTTGCTTCTTGTTGGTGATATTAAGATACTATCTTGAGTTGTCTCGACATAGATACCAAGTTTTGTAAGTCCTTCTGCCATAGCATCAACACGATCTGACTCCTGTCCTCTTGTATGACTAAGTCCTGAAATATGAGTATCAGAATTTGCAAAGCACGCAATAGCAGCAAGTGTCATAAAGGTATCAGAAAAGTTACGCATATTTACTTCTATACCACTCAAACTATCTGTACCTACAACTTCTATACCATCATCAAAGTAATTAACTTGGCAACCTATTCTCTCTAGTACTTCTAAAAATTTAATATCGCCTTGTTTAGATTTTTGCGTTACATTCATGACCTTAATAGCTGAACCTGTAATAGCAGCAAATGCCCAAAAATATGATGCAGTCGAAACATCAGGCTCAACAACATATTTATCCGGGGAAACATAGTTAGAGTTATTTACACTATAAACACTTCCATCAATATTTACATTTATACCAAACTCCGCCATTACTTTAGCAGTCATCTCTAAATATGGTTGCTTATGATCTGTGATAGAGTCTAGTTGCAGGCCCTTTGTCATATATGGAGCTGCCATAAGCAGACCTGATGCAAACTGAGAACTCTTAGCACCATCTACTTCGATATTATCTCCATCTAAAGACTTCGCTTTGATAGTAAGAGGCATAGCATGCTCTTTTTGATGATAGAGTGCTGATATACCTAGCTTTTCAAGAGGTATTAATTGATCAGCTAAAGGTCTATCCATCATTCTTTGCTTTGCATATACATAGTATTGGCCAGTAGCTTGCACTGCTAACATAGGGATTATAAATCTTGTCAAAGTACCTGACTCATTACAAAATATTTTTGCATTTGAGTTGGCAAATTTTCCACTACATCCTTGGATCACCAAAGTTTTAGATTCTTGATTATGTTCTAGTTGACAGCCTAGCTCTTTTAACGCTCCAACACATGCCAGTACATCAGCACTATTAGGTAGATTTACAAACGCTGTTTGACCTTGTGCCATAGCTGCAATTATCAAAGATCTATTCGATATACTCTTTGAACCATCTAAATAAACTGAGGATTTTATTTTTGATTTTACCTTGGGTATAAAATCTTTCATCTAATAAGTAAATAAAACTATATTGTTGGTAATATTAACATAAGTAACACTATTTTTTTGAATAATTAACCATCAATAAAGTTAAAAATTAGGACCTGTTTTTGATAGCTTTTTTAAGCTTAGTAAGTGCCTCTTCCTCAATCTGACGCACTCTTTCTGCCGAAATATTATACTTAGCTGCTAGATCTTGAAGAGTCGCTTTTGTATCAAGTAGATAACGCGACATAATAATATCTTTAGTACGCGTATCAAAACCGCTTAATACATCTTTAACAATCATCTTAAAGTTATCATAATAATCTTGTTGCACTATTTGATGTTCTACATTTGATGATTTATCCTCTAAGTATAGACTCTGTTGATTAGATTGCCCGCCTTCGTCATCAGTATATGGTAAATCAAGACTTGCATCACCTTGACACATTCTCTTTTCCATTTCTATAACTGTTTCTTCTTTGACACCTAATTCTTCTGCTAACTGCTTAATATCTTCTGAACTTAACCAGCCAATCTTATCTTTACTACTTCTAAGATTAAAAAATAGTTTACGCTGAGCTTTTGTAGTAGCGACTTTAACAATCTTCCAGTTTTTAAGAACATAGTCATGCATTTCTGCTTTAATCCAATGCACTGCAAATGATACTAATCTGACACCTTGATCAGGATCAAACTTACTCACAGCTTTCATTAGACCAATGTTACCCTCTTGGATAAGGTCTGCTATCGAAAGGCCATAACCTGAAAAATTACGCGCGATTTTAGTAACAAAACGCAAGTGTGACAAGACAAGCTGCTGAGCAGCATCTAAGTCTTTTTGATATTTATAGCGTTTGGCGAGCTCTTGCTCTTCCTCAAGTGACAGTATTGGTAATTTATTAACAAAATTTAGATAAGAGCTGAGGTTATTATCAGATACAACTGGTAATGATTTGCCTTTTGTAGCTGGTAATAATTTTTTTTTCGTCATATTGCTCCTATAGCAGACTATAAGTTACTATCTACGGTAGTAAGCTTGCTTCAGCTGATTAATTTGCATTTGCTGCTGCTCTATAATTCTGACAAGCTCTTGTTGTTGCTGCGTCATCATTGCATACAACTGAGCAATTTTTTGATCTTGAATTACCATATACTCTTCCAATCTTTTCACTGCATTTTTCTTGTGCATGATTTTAGCTGCTTTTTGTTTAGCTTGCTTTAATTGTTCTAAACTAACCCAACCAGTATCACCATTTTCTTTATTAACAACTTCGCACCAGCTATTTTGCTTACAGTAGAAAATATTATATTTATCTTGGTTTTTTAGGTCAATTTGTCCAGTTACGTCAGAAGAAGTATCATCTTTTGTATAGATATCTACAAGTTTACTTGACTGCTGTGAAACTTCACTAACTTTAGGAGTTTGTGCAGGCTCACTCTTTGACATTGCAAAGCCTGAAGTGAACCCTAAAGATATAGCTAATGAAGCCAATATTATTTTTCTCATTTATTAATCCTTTTTAAATTTATCCCTTAGAATTATACACCATTTAGCTATATAACTAACATTAATAAATATTAAAGTATTGGCATATCTTCTTTTGATACTTGCTTAGGAAGCAGAGATTCTCTATTTAAGCCCAGTGCTACAGCCACAACACCTGCAACATATATAGATGAGTATGTTCCAACTACAATACCCAAAATTAAAGCCAATGAGAAGTTATGCACAGAGCTACCACCGAATAGATAAAGCACAACTACAACTAGCATCGTTAACCCTGATGTTAAAATTGTTCTAGATAATGTATCATTAATACTTTTATTAACTACTTCAACTACATTAGCGTTACGCATTTTTCTAAAGTTCTCACGCACTCTATCGTAGATTACAACTGTATCATTTAGTGAGTAACCTATCACTGCTAATATAGCTGCTAATACAGTCAAATCAAACTCAAGTTGAAATGCTGCAAATATACCTAAAATTACTATAGGGTCATGGAGTAAGGCAACACATGCACTAATACCAAATTTCATCTCAAATCTAGCGCTTATATAGATCAAAATACATACTAAAGCTATTATAATTGCTAATACACCATTACTAGCAAGCTCTTTACCTACTTGTGGACCTATATAATTCACACTCAAAACTTTAGTATCAAGAGAGCTCTCAACCTGTTGTTTAAGATACTGCTGGGCACTATCTAGACTATTAGTTTTTGAATTAACTTCATCTGGTGTAAATTTAATAAGATAGTTATTATTTTCGCCAAAAGTTGTAACTGTAGTATGTTCAAAACCAACTTTAGCCAATTTTTCAGAGATTATTGCTGAGTTTTGTAAACTAGTCGCTTGAATCTGTACCTGATAGCCACCTGTAAAATCTAGCCCTAGATTAAGACCTTTTGTAAATATAAAAAATAATGAAACAACAATCATTAAAACAGAGAAAGCTGTCGTATATTTTTTTATTCCTAAGAAGTCTATATTTGTTTTTTGTTTGAAAAATTCCATTATAAATCCAACCTAAAATTATATACCTATAGAAATTTTTTCTAATTTCTTTCTCTTACCATACACAAAATTTGTCATTGCTCTAGAGACAGTTACAGATGTAAACATAGATGTTACAATACCTATCATTAGAGTAATAGCAAAACCTTTGACTGCTCCACTACCTATGAAGAATAAAATAACAGCAACAATCAAAGTTGTAATATTTGAATCTACAATAGTTGTAAATGCTTTCTCATAGCCAATATGAATCGCGCTTTGACGTGGCATACCTGCTCTAATTTCTTCTCTGATTCTCTCAAATATAAGCACGTTACCATCTATCGACATACCCAAGTTCAGTACAATACCTGCTATACCAGGTAATGTAAGTGTAGCACCCGGTATGATTGACATCACAGCAACAATTAACACCAAATTCATTACAAGAGCTATATTAGCTATAACACCAAAGACTCTATAGTAAACTAAGATAAAGACTATAACTGCAATCAGAGCTACCACAATAGATAGCATACCTTTTTCGATATTATCTTTACCAAGACTTGGACCAATTTGTGTTTCCTGTACGATATGCACTGGCACTTGTAGCGCACCTGATTTAATCATCAACGCAAGATTATTTGCTTCTTTTTGATTTAATCCTGTAATTTGGAACTGAGATCCTAGTGCTGACTGAATTGTAGCAACGTTGATTAGCTTTTCAGTTTTGTTTACTACATTTTTCTCTTTACCATCTTTATCTTTGACTTTTTCATAAGTTGTATTAACAAGCATCACACCCATTGGGTTACCAATATTCTTGCCTGTTATTTGCCTAAAGTGGCTTGCAGCACTTCTATCTAACTCAACCATAACAATAGGAGTGCCTGTCTGATGATCGATAGAAGGACTTGCGCCTATAATATCAGCACCACCAGCTACAGGTGCGCCTCTTAAACTATAATAGCTTTGATAACCTCTGCCATTATCTAAAGAATAAACCTTATAACCCTGCTCTTCTGCAGCTAACCTATCCGTAACAGGACTAACCAAATAAAAGCTAGCTGTGGATGTACCACCTAGAATTTGCTTAGCTTGAGTTGCATCTTGCATACCTGGTATTTCAATCACCACACGATTATCACCAGCCTGAGCTACAGATGCTTCTGCAACACCTAAAGCATTAATACGATTACGCATAACCGTCACAACTTGTGATATAGCATCCTGTCTAAGCTGTAAAATTTTTGCACTGTTATAAGATATAAATACCGTATTATCTTTTACACTATAAACTATATTAGGGTCTTGGGTCTTTCTAAATTCAGTATTCAAATATTGTTTTAGCTGATCAACACCTACTGAGTTTTCTAGAGTAACAGAAACAAAACCGTTATCTATGTAATCTTGCGGAGCTTTTACTATTGACTTCTCTTCGGCTTTTTTAGAGCTGACAATATTAATATTATTATCTTTCGCCGCACTAAGAATTGTACTTAAAGAATTATCTAACTGAGCATTAATCGCAGTATTTGTATCAGCTTCTAACATCAGATACATACCACCACGTAAATCTAATCCTAAGTTCATAGGGTTAGCACCTAGCGCAGATAACCAACCTGGAGAGTTTGAAAGCATATTCATAGCTATAATATACTCATCTCCCAGACTTTCTTTGAGAGCCTTTTTAGCTTTTAGCTGCTCTTCGACATCTTTGAAGATAATAGCAACATTACTCTTATCATCTGAGAGGTTAACTCTTTGGTAAACAATTTTGTCAGTACTTAGAGTATCTTCAATATTTTTGACAAGCTGTGTACTTACATCACCATCTTTCTGAGAAATCTGTAAAGCTGGACTTTTACCAAACACATTCGGTAAAGCATAAAAAAGTGCCAATGCTAATACAACAACTATCAAAAGATTCTTCCATAAAGGAAATTGATTTATAGGTAGGCTTCTGTTATTACTCATTGAAAATTCCTTTACATAAAAAGAAAAAAATTAAAAGACTTTATAGAAATTTAGCTTATTAAGCTTTTGTAGCACCTTTAGGTAAAATATTAGCTACTGCGTTTCTCTGAATTTTAACAACAACATTTTCAGCAATTTCCAATTCTACAAAAGACTCATCAATCTTAGCAATTTTCCCTATCATACCACCATTTGTGACAACTTCATCACCCTTTGAAAGCTCTGATAACATTTTACGTAGTTCTTTATTTTTTTTCTGCTGTGGTCTAATTAATAAGAACCAGAATATTGCAAAAAACACCACAAGCATTAAGATTGAGCTTAATGGGCTACCAGCTGCTTGTTCAGCACCTTCTGCAAATGAAGTTGATGTAAATAATACGATTGCAGATAATGATAATAGTAACTTTCTCATTTTTTCTCCCGAAAATTTTTAATTTTTAAACGTAGGAATTTTACATTAGTAGTAGTACTTAATCAATTAAAGACTAATAATAAGATTAGAATAAGTGTTTTATTAGAAAGTTGGACATTCTAATTGTGGCTTTTATTCAATATTATAATTACTAAACTTTTTAAGCGCTGTTGCTAATGAAGCTTTCGCCCAATTAAGTGGAGTAATCGGAGATGGTAAATAATATCTTTGCTCATCAAAAATAACTATATTTATACTTTCAGGTAATAGCTCTGCATTAACTGGCTGACCATCTGCTGTTATAAAATCACTAGCTGTCATTTGAGCTAGAGCTCTTTTTAGATGCCAAGCAACTTTATTAAAATACTTATCTTTGTTAAATTCTTGTGAATACTTATCATACAAATTCATCATTGCCAAAGCTAACATACTGTCAAAGAACCATTGCGCTTCAGAATCTTCAAATCTACCTTTAGCTCTTTTTGCAAATTCTTCTACACTTGAAGCATCATCTGTTAAGCTTTCTTTTGCTGTACTATCGTCTTCGAACCAAAAATTACCAGATTGATAACTATCGCCTTTGTAACGTATCACTCCATAATCACGCACAAGATCTTCTACTAGAGCTAAAGTTTTTTGATATTCAGCAAATTCTAAATCATCACTAAAGTATGGTGTAAAAACATGCAACATCGCAGCATCACTTTCACGATAACAAATATCATCCGCATGATAAAGTGGTGATTCACCACCTCTAGCTATTTGAGTTTTAACTTTATTTATACCTAAATTACTTAACTGTTGTAAATCTACTGATAACTTAAGGTTTTTATTATCTAAAGTACTTTTCCATTGCTTAGCAGCATTTGCCACCAAAGAAATACTACTTGTATTTACTCTATCAATTTCTTCCCAAGCACCTGCATCAGCATATTCATAATATTTTATTGATGCTAAGAAACCAAAAAATCGCTCTAAAAATACTACTAATGATGAATCGTCTACATTGAATATCTGTTTTTGATAAGCATCATTTAAAGCTAACAAAAAAAGTCCATGAGCATCCATCTGCTTATGGTTCCATACTTGTGGTTTACCATTTATCATCACATCATCATAGCAATTACTAGAGCTATCAAAACGGATATGAGGAACAGCCATTTTATCTGCTGCCAACTTTGGATTTGCTATAATATCTCTAAAGCGTTCTTGTTGTACCGGCGAATCATAATATTCAAAAAGCTTGTTAATTAGAGTTTTAGCATCATTTTCTCTAAATTCACTAAAGTAATAATAGACCCAAATTGCATCACGCACCCATACAGCATCATAGTTTGTAGCATCATCGTTTGTATCTCTTTCCGCTGCTTTAGGAAAACCTGTCTTAGTTAAACCCATATCAAAAGCTTTATGATATTTATTCAGTATGATTTTTGCTTGGACAGATGTAAGTTTATTTTCAAGGATAGGCTTCAAATCCTCATTCATATAGTTAATACTACCACCCTCTGGTATCTCTATATTTTTGTATACATACTTTGAACTTTGAATAAATTTTTTTATCTGATCAGTATTAGACATAACACCCTCACTATTTCACGACTTTTAAATTGTGTACAATCACTACCAATGTAACCAGTACCAAAAGCATAACTGGCCCTACTAACATTGCAGGCTCACGCCCTAATAAGTTACCAAGCATACCAGATAGGGATGTACCTAACGGAATACCAATTGCACCAACAGTTACTAAAAATGATGTTGCTCCACTTGATACATGTGGAAGTTTATCCATTGCATAACCTAAAACAGATGGATATATACATGAATCACTAAGCCCTAGTATAGCCATTAAAATTAGTACTAGCACAAATGATTTTGTATATATGAAAATAAATATTGCAAAAGCAAAAACCAACCCTGACACCACAAGATAACGCTCAATCCTTACTCTAGGTAATAAGAATTTACCAAAAAAGATCCTACCCAAAAGCTGAGACCCTGTATAAACAGCCACTAGCAGACCTACATCTTTCATATTAAAGCCCAAATCAAAATGTAAATGCGGTTGATTATAGTAGTTCATTATCTGCTCTGTATAAACTATACAAAATAGTGCTATAGCCATCAAAACAATAGGCTTAGACAAAAATATAAATCTAGGCTGTGATGCATTTTCTGCTTTAGTGATTACGCCCTGTTCAATTTTCTCATTAATTTGAAGAGACAATAAAAATAATATAAATATGATAAATAAAACCATAACAACCACAAATACTGCCTGCCAACTAGTATAAAAAAGAATATTCCCAACTATAAAAGCACTAGATAAAAAGCCAAGACTAAAAAATACATTTAAAAGACTAAGTTTACCTTCAGATTCACCTTGTTTCTCTACAGTTCCCATCACAATATAGTTGCATGACACTAACACATAACCAACAGCCATATTGCATATAAAAGTCATTGCTGTATAAACATAAATATCTGGAGCAAATATCGATAAAATTGACCCTATAATCATAAATAACGCAGCAACTATTAAAGTATTTTTGCCTTTAATTTTTTTGATAAGGATGCCTCCAGTCGCCATTGCTAAAATCTGCCCCCATAAACCGAAACCATCAAAAAATATAATAGTATTAGAATCAATATTAAAATGCTGTGAAATCGGTACTGTCAACATGCCATAAATAGCACACTGAAAACCAGTAAACAAAAATGCCACAAACGTAAGAAGTATAGCCTTTTTACGGTCAATATCTTTATCAAACAAACTCTTCTTAGTATCCAGAGATATATCTATAGATGCCATAACAAACCCTATACCAAATAAAATAATAGTTACTACCTGATACTATATAGTCAAATGAGAGCAACAGAAAGATATTTATGTAGCTGAATAGCTTTTATTTCGGATAACTATTAAAAACATCGGTGGCGACTACTATCTATAATAATCAACTTTTCGATTTGTTGAGTACTCAGACATTCTAGAACCCCGATGATAAACATTTACTTTCTCAACATTTTGCGTATCAAAGTAAGTCTGAAGGTATAGCAGATCCCTAGTGTCATTAAATGAGTAACAAAAGCAAAATAAAAAAATCAAAATTGCTACTCTAACAAAAACAAATATTAATTTAATCATATCATTCAACTCTAAGTTTCGATACAGTGTATTATATCACGATACAAAAATAAGAAACGATATTAATCACCAAACCACTCATCTTATGACTAAATAAATGCCAAAATAAAAACCTCTATGCCAAATTAAAGCGTATATTTTATAAAGAACCTAAGAATCTTAGTGCTTCTAGTTTAAACCTTACCGAATGAACCAATGCAAGTTACCAACCAGAAGAAGAATATAAAAAATAAAAAACACCTAGATAAACTTAAAAAGAATTTTCAATTGTTTTTTTTGAAAGATTGATTATTGAAGTGTAACCCAGTAGCGCTGTAGAAACTAACACATATTAAGGTTTAGAGTGAACTTTATTCAAAACAGAGTCCCTGATAAATTGATAAAGCAACTATCTGTAATCATCAACTTTCAAATTTGTTGAATATCTAGACATTCTAGAACCTTGATGAAAAGTATTAACTTTCTCAACATTTTGGTGATTATAGTAAGCCTGAAGATACAGCAAATTCTCAGTATCATTGAATGAATAAGAAAAGCTGAATAACGAAATCGAGACTAATATCCCAATAAGAACGGAGGTTATTTTATTCATATTATTTACTCTCTATATGCAATACAGTGTATTATATCATGGTACAGCAAAAAAGGGAGTAAGTTTAATTACCAAAACACTCTCCCTTTAACAAATTATCTACACATATAATTTTAGCAATTTTATTCAGATTTGACAAACTCGCTTCATGCGATTCTTGGCTGCTAGCATTACAAGCATCTGCCACTACTGTAACACTATAATCGCGATCATGTAATTCTCTAACTGTAGACTCTATCACATAACTAGTCGATACTCCACAAATAATAATATCTTGAATACTATTTGCTCTTAAAACAACTTCTAAATTAGTTCCATAAAGTGCACTCACACGATGCTTTGTTATTATAACATCATGCTCTTGGACATCCATATCTGGGTGAAAATCTGTTGCCCAGGTATCTAACTTCAAAACACCATACTCCGGAGCTTGTTTAAACATAGGAGAAACTTTTGAACACTCCTTATAATCTTTACTAAAACCAACCTTTACATGAGCAACCATGATATTATTCTCTCTTGCCCATGCAATTAATTGATTTGCCTTTTCCATAGTTTTATCATCTTTAACTCTCTTAGCGTTATGAGCTCCAAAAACGCCTTTCTCATCGACTATCTCATTTATAAAGTCTGCAACAATCACGATTTTATTTTTCATTTATTTTCCTCTTATTATTTTCTTATTAAAGACAATATGCTTGAAACACACACCATCAAAATTCCTATCATCTCCATACAACTTATAGAGCTATCATAAAACACAACATCTAATAGTGCTGCAACTATTACTGAAAAATACATAGCTGGGGCTATTAGTGAAGGATCTTTAGTGTACTTAAAGGCTTTTACTCTAAAAATCTGTGAACTAATACCAAATATAATTATAGCTACGGATACCCAAATGACTACAGGTTTCATTGACACCTCATTTAAGCTAGATATAGCAGACATGTTAAACGGTAGCAATAATAATAAAAATATTCCTATAAATGTATATATCCAAAGATTTATAATAAACACATCTTCTTTTTTGCTTGCATTGTATAAAACAACTTGAGATGCTGCATTTAAAACTCCCGCAAAAAGAGCGCAAAGATTATATGTATTAACATTACCTTCTCCAACACCCAGTATAAGGTAAATTCCCAAAAAGCTAATAATAATACAAGCAAAATTAAAGTAACTAACACTCTGCTTATAAAACAAAAACCTAATAACCGGGATGAATAAAGGACTAGTATTAAATAGTAAAATGGTAATCAATAATGAGCCATTACTTAAACTTATAAAGAAAAATAACTGTGCAAATAGACTAAACACTACCCTAATAAATATTGAACGCCAAGCGAAAGGAGCAACCCTTGAAAAGGAAGAAATACTTACAACCCACCACATAAGTATGCCTCCACCAACAAATGAAACTAACATGGTTAAGTAGATCCCATCTATTTGTATCAGATACTTGCGTGCAAATGAGCCAAAAGCTATAAGAGCTGCAGAAACTGTCATAAACCATAAGCTTATAAAGTTATTTATTCGGTTCATTTTTCTTTACTCCATAAATTTAAGATATAAGAATAATATAACTCTTGCACCAATCTGTAAAACGCTTTATTCTTACATTATAAGTAAGTTTTTCTTACACAATATGATTAAAAAAAATGACTTACCTCCTTTAAATTCATTACCAGTTTTTATAGCAGTAATGAAAACACAAAGTTATACTAAAGCTGCAGAACAGCTATTTATGACTCACTCTGCTGTGAGCCAATCTATAAAAAAATTAGAAAACTACCTTAACAAAAAACTATTTATCACGGATAAACGAAATCTAGTCATTACTGACTTAGCCAGAGAGTACTACACAATGATAGACCCTCTAGTATCAGAAATTCACAATGCAACAGAGGTACTAAAAAAACAACGCACTAAAAAATTATCTATAAACTGTATGACTACACTTTGTGCAAATTGGCTAATACCAAAACTCGATGATTTAATAAATTCACTAGTAAATACAGAAATACAGCTCATTAGTCTAGGCAGAAGAGTAAATTTTGATTATGATGATATAGATATCAGCATAGAGTATGGTATTGACAGTGATTTTAGCAATAAAAACAAATTCAAACTAGCAGATGGTGAGTTAATACTAGTTTGTAATAATAAGCACTCTGGTAGTAGCCTCTCAGAAATAATATTAGAACAAAAGCTAATCTATGTTGATGATAAAATTCGCATTGATGATTATCAACTCTGGGCACAACACAACAACATCTCAAAAAAGCCTAACAAAAATATAATCTTCAAAAATTCTCTTCAAGCAATTCAAGCTTGCTTTTCAGGTATTGGTTTCTTTGTTACAGATAGACTTCTAATTCAAGAACACATCAAAAATGGATTTCTTTATGTACCACCTCAACAAGACTACATGACAGGAAAATCATATTATCTTTTAGCAAAAGATTCAGAGACAGATAGTTTTAGTATTATCAAAAAATTATTATCTTCATACTTTTGATTATACTTTCAATCTCATACTTAGGACATCCTATTTGATGCTTAGCCTTTATAGCTCTCTAAAAATTCTTTTCTAAACTCTTCAAATCTGCCCTCTTCTAAGGCTTGACGAATATTTTTCATTAGGTTTTGGTAATAAGTTAGATTGTGGATTGTATTTAATCTTGAACCTAATATCTCTTGCGTTTTATCTAGATGATGCAAATAACTACGACTAAAATTTTGACAAGTATAACAATCACAGTTTGGATCTAATGGAGACACATCATCCTTGTGTTTGGCATTTCTAATTCTAACAACACCCTCTGATGTAAACATATGACCATTGCGAGCGTTTCGTGACGGCATTACACAGTCAAACATATCAACACCACGATAAACAGCCTCTACTAAATCCTTTGGTGTACCAACACCCATCAAGTATCTCGGCTTATCTTCTGGCATTTGATGAGCAGTATGATCAAGTATTCTAATCATATCTTCTTTAGGCTCACCCACAGATAATCCACCTATTGCAAAACCATCGAAATCTATTTCTTTTAAAGCTTTTAGAGACTCATCACGTAAATGCTCATACATTCCACCCTGAATAATTCCAAATAATGCAGATGGATTATCTCCATGAGCATCTTTTGATCTTTTTGCCCAACGCATAGATAGTTCCATAGAATCTTTTGCCTCTTTTTCAGTAGCTGGATATGGTGTGCACTCATCAAAACACATTACAATATCAGAGCCAAGATCTCTTTGGACTTGCATTGATATCTCAGGAGATAAAAAAACTTTTGAACCGTTAATTGGTGATTTAAATGTAACGCCCTCTTCTGTAAGTTTACGCATTTTACCCAAACTAAAGACTTGAAATCCCCCAGAGTCTGTAAGTATAGGTTTGTCCCAACCGTTAAAATCATGTAAAGTACCATGTTTTTTGATAATTTCAGTACCTGGACGTAACCATAGATGAAACGTATTACCTAAGATAATATCAGCACCCATTTCTTTTAACTCAACCGGAGATAGAGATTTAACAGCTCCATAAGTCCCTACTGGCATAAATGCAGGAGTCTGAATATCTCCTCTTGGGAAACTTATTTTCCCTCTTCTAGCTTTACCTTCTTTTTTAATCAAGTCGAACTTCATTACAGTCATAAAATTTAACCTTTTGAAACAGATATTAATGAATAAGTTTTTTTAAGCTACTAATCCTATAACAAACTTATAAAAATAGCTAGCGAAGATATTGCCTAGATAGTATTATCTCTTATAATAACTCAAATAGTTTTAAAATCATCAAGGAAAACAATGAACTTTTTAAATTTTAGCATACTAGTGTTTGCTTATCTTTTGGGATCAATTAATAGTGCAATTATTGTCTGTTATATATTTAGATTACCATCTCCGAGAAGTGTTGGTTCTGGTAACCCAGGAACTACAAATGTTCTAAGAATAGGTGGTAAAGTACCAGCAGTAATAACTCTTGCATTTGATATACTAAAAGGTCTAGTGCCCGTAGTTTTAGCTAAAGTATTAACTGGGAATGAGTTTATAACTGCTTGTACTGCACTATATGCAATCCTTGGTCATATATTCCCTCTTTTCTTTGGCTTCAAAGGCGGCAAAGGTGTTGCAACTTTAATAGGTACACTATTTGGATTTAGCTGGATTTTGGGTTTAATATTTGTCATTACGTGGTTATGTGTTGCTGTGATTACTCGTTATTCATCTTTATCAGCATTAGTAGCTACTGTTATAGCAAGTTTTTCAGTAATATTTACATCTGATTTACAGGTGGCAACACCATTTTTGATAATAGCGATAATAATACTTGTTAAACACAGAGGAAATATTCAAAGATTAATCAGTGGTCAAGAAAGTAAAATCGGCGATAAAGCAAAGGCAAAAAATGATTCAAATTAAAAATTTAAAAAAAGAGTACAGATCAAATAATACTAGTAACCTTGTACTTGATAATATAAATCTTGATATTAAACAAGGTGAGATATTTGGTATAATAGGTCATAGTGGTGCCGGTAAGAGCTCTCTTTTAAGGTGCTTAAATCTTCTAGAACAACCTACTGATGGTTCAATATTCATTGCGGATGAAAATATTACAAAGAAGAATCCAAAACAGCTTAGAGAATTTCGCAAAAAAGTTTCGATGATATTTCAGCATTTCAACTTGCTATCATCTCGCAATGTTTTTGAGAATATCGCCCTTCCACTTGAGATTCAAGGAATACCAAAAGCTGAAATCAAAAAAAGAGTTTTTGAGCTTTTAGAGCTGGTAGAGCTTCCAAATAAAGCGAATGCATATCCTCAAGAGCTTAGTGGAGGTCAAAAACAAAAAGTTGCAATTGCTCGAGCTTTAGCTTTAGATCCTTTAGTTTTATTATCAGATGAAGCAACATCTGCACTAGATCCAACATCTACAAAACAAATTTTAGCACTTCTTAAAAGGTTAAACAAAGAACTTGGCTTAACAATAGTTCTAATCACACATGAAATGGATGTCGTCAGAAAAATCTGTGATCGTGTAGCAATTATTGACAAAGGTCGTATTGCAGAAATGGGCAAAACATTAGATATATTCCTAGATCCTCAAGCCCCTGTAACAAAATCTTTTGTTGAGACAAGCATACACACAAAAGTTCCAGACTTCATAGCTAAAAGACTTTATGACAATCCTTATAGCTATGATGATACATACCCCGTAGTACAACTAACATTCTATGGAGATAAAGGTAAGATGCCTATCATTGCTGAGATTTCTCGTCAATTTAATGCTACAGCGAGTATCATTCAAGCAAATATAGAAACAATCCAAGAACAAATAGTTGGAATTGCCATTTGTCATATTACAGGTGAGCGTCAAGACTGGGAAAATGCATTAAGATTTCTTTCAAACCAAGATGTTAATTTAAAGGTGCTAGGTTATGCAACAGCAGACAATATTTAGTTTACATGAGCTTAGCCTAATAGCTCAATCAACATGGGAAACTATTTTTATGGTTTTCATAGCTACTTTAGTGGCTGTTATAGGTGGTATATTATTAGGCATATTACTGTATATAACACAAGATAGTAAAAATGTTGCTGTTAAAGGATTTAACAAAACATTCAGTATTATTATAAATATAACTAGAAGTATCCCATATATCATATTGCTAATACTTCTATATCCTCTGACAAGACTTATAGTTGGCACAACAATAGGGACTACCGCTTCAATAGTACCTCTGGCTATTGCTGCTCTGCCATTTTATGCTCGACTAACTGAATCAGCTTTGCGTGAAGTTGATAACGGGCTTATTGAAGCAGCCAAATCAATGGGAGCAACTAAAAGGCAGATTATTTTTAAAGTATTACTTCCTGAATCAAAAAATTTGTTAATTGATGCTGCTACTTTAACATGTATTTCACTAATCGGTTTCTCAGCTATGGCTGGTATCGTTGGTGGTGGTGGCCTAGGTGATTTGACCTATTTCAAAGGTTATAATTACGGTAATTACACTTTACTACTTGGTGGTGTAATTATGTTAGTTATACTTGTCCAAATCACCCAATCATTCGGCAACTATCTAGTTACAGCCAAGAAATTGACTTCACTTTGGATTATTACTGCCATTCTATTGGCTGCAAGTGCTACACAGCTATATGTGAATGCTGCAGCTACTACCAATACAAATGAAATAACTGTCGGATATATTACCAGTCCTCCTCAAGATAAAATCATGCAGCTAAGTAAAAAAATGGCTAAAGAAAAATATAATCTTGATGTAAATCTAGTAACATTTGGTGATTACAACATTCCTAATAGAGCACTTAATGATGGGGAGTTGCAAGCAAATGTTTTCCAACACATTCCATTCCTAGAAAATCAAATCAAACAGTTTGGTTATAAGCTTACATATATTGGTAAGACTTTCTTATACCCAATGGGAATGTTTTCTAAAAAGTATAAAAATATCCAAGATATTCCAAATGGTGCTACAGTAGCAATCCCTAATGACCCTACTAATCAAGGTAGAGCATTAATGATTCTACAAGATGCTGGATTAATCAAACTTAAAGATGGTATAACTTGGAAGGCTACTACAGACAGTATAGCTAGTAATCCCAAAAATCTAAAAATCATAGCTTTACAAGCAGATCAAATCCCTAATAATTTAGGCGATGTAGATATTGGTATTGTAAATAATGACTATATACCTAAGGCAGGTCTAAGCCTAAAAGATGCTCTTTTTGTAGAACCTAAAGATTCTCCTTTTGCAAATGTTATTGCTGTTAAAGAGTCGCAAAAAGATAATCCTAAACTTAAAGAGTATGTACAAGCATTTAATACAGATGAAGTTAAACAATTAGCTGAAAAACTTTATCCGAATGGTGCTGCTATACCAGCTTGGTAATTATTTCTTTCATTTATTAATTTATAATCATAATTTTATATGTTTTAATGTATTCAAAGATAAAACTTACTATTCTAAAAATTGACAAGTATAAATAAGCAAATTGGTAGTATCTTCTTGATTATAGGTACCTCTTTAGGCGGAGGTATTCTTGCTATTCCTATGATTCTTTCAAGCTTTGGTGTCGTTATTGGTTGCATCATAATGTTTTTGATGTGGCTTTTAATGACATATTCAACATTAGCTGTTGCAGAAGCCTGCCTGCATTTTGAAAGTGGTATTAGTTATCTAGGGCTTGCTCATAAACTCTTTAAGAAACCAGGAGTCATTCTGGTTTATATATGTGCTTTTGGAATACTTTACGGAATGCTTGCAGCATATATCTCTGCAATAGGCTCATCTTTTGAAAGCCTACTAGATATAAACTATATTATTATAGAGATTGGCTTTGTTATACTTTTTGGTGGATTTATATTAAAAGGCACAGGGCCTGCTGAATGGCTTAATAGGATTTTTCTTACCGTAAAGCTTATTATCATATTATTTACAATACTTTTACTCTTCAAGTCTATAAGCATCTCTAAGCTAGATAGCTATAGTTTTGGCACTCTAAAAGAGGTTATAGTTACTTTACCTATACTTGCCACAACATTCTCAGCTCACATAATTGTTCCTAGCGTTGTCAACTATGTAGGACCACACCCAAAAGATATTAGAAGAATTATTATAGTTGCATCTCTAATAATACTAGTAATATATGTATGCTGGATAGTATCAATATTTGGCAATATAGCTATTTATGGTGATAAAAATAGTTTTGCTGAAGTCTTAAAATCTCTTAGCTCCGAAGATAGTGTCACTCAGCTTATTTATATTCTTAAAGCTAATATTCAGTCTTCTGAAGTTATAACTTTGATTTATACCTTTATTACAATTTCTGTGACAACTGCTTTTATAACTCTATCATTAGCATTAAAAGATCTAATACTTGATAGATTTAAAATGAACAACCTATCAACACTAAGCAAAAACATTCTTCTAAGCTTTCTGCTTTTCATGTTACCGATATTTCTGAACTATTATTTTAAAAAGCTTTTCTTAATCGCTCTTTCTGTTGTAGGTCTATTTTCTCTAATTATGCTTGTTTCATGTCCACTAAATATGGTTAGAATACTTTGTAACCGTAATTTTGAAATAATTTACAAATCAATGAAAAATAGCAAGCTTAACAACTTTGCTCTAACTATTGCAATTATCATCATCATATTCCAAGTCATTGATTATATTCTTTAAATATTCTCTTTAAGCAAATAAAAATATAAAATATAAATAGTTATTTAATTACAAAACTATAAGGTATAGATATGCAACACACATCAGGTTTTTTAGATTTAGTAAACGATGCAAAAAGTAGAATACAAGAATGTACAGTTGACGATATCAACAAAATGAATGAAACAGAAACTCTTGATGGTTTACTTATTGATACACGTGAAGAGTCTGAATTTGCAAATGGATACATTCCTAATGCTATTCATATTAGTAAAGGACTAATTGAATGTCGTATTGAGCAGCTAGTACCCAATAAAAATCAAAAAATGTACTTTTATTGTGGCGGTGGCTTTAGATCCGCTTTAGTTACTGATTTACTACAAAAAATGGGATATAAAAATGTAATTTCTGTTGATGGTGGTTGGAGAGCATGGAATACAAATGGCTACCCTACTAATAAACCAAAAGATTTTATGCCAACCCAGTATATAAACTTAATTAATCAAGCAAAACATCAAGTACCTGAGATTTCAGCAGATAGTCTTTACAAGATGTATGAAAACAACAATCTTGATGGAGTCGTTATTGATGTTAGAGAAGATTCTGAGTTTGCTCAGTTCCATATTCCAGGAGCAACACACCTAAGCAAAGGACAAATAGAGGTTAAGATTGAAAATCTTATACCTAATAGGGACCAAAAAATTTATCTATACTGTGGATCTGGCTACAGGTCACTATTAGCAGGTTTTAATTTGCAAAAAATGGGATATAAAAATGTTTACTCAATGAGTGGAGGAATTAAAGAAGGTTGGCTAGCGAACAACTACCCAGTGTCACAGGATTAAGGATAAAAGTAATGTCATTTAGAATTGGTCACGGTTTTGATGTGCACAAATTCACATCTTCAAAAAAAAATATCATTATTGGTGGAATTGAGATTCCATATGAAATGGGATTAGAAGCTCACTCTGATGGTGATGTATTAATCCATGCTCTTTGTGATGCTATTTTAGGTGCACTAGGTCTTGGAGATATAGGTAAACACTTCCCTGATACCGATATGGAGTATAAAAATACTGATAGTAAATTTTTCTTATCTGAAATAAAAAGAATGCTTGATGATAAGGAGTACGAAATCAGTAATATTGATTGTACCATAATTGCACAAGCACCTAAGATGCTTCCTCATATCGAAAAAATGAAAGCTTGTTTAGCAAATGTGCTTGAAGTTCAAACTAATCAAATAAATATTAAGGCAACAACCACAGAACGGT
The DNA here is from genome assembly GCF_007923265.1 of Francisella salimarina. NCBI lineage: Bacteria > Pseudomonadati > Pseudomonadota > Gammaproteobacteria > Thiotrichales > Francisellaceae > Francisella > Francisella salimarina. The sequence goes on along the minus strand of NZ_VOJA01000003.1, from coordinate 288,942 downwards.
TAGGATTTATAGGTAGGAAAGAAGGCATTGCCACACACGTTGTATGCCTACTAAATAGATAACTGACTACTTCTGAGCTAGGTTCTCAAGATAGTTTGCGACCTCCTCTAGCTCAGCCTGACAACAGAAAATGCCAATATCATCATCTTCAAGCTTGTCTAAGATATACTTCACACCTGTTAGCTCACCATGTGAAATATAAGTCTTTGAGATATCAAACCCTTTGCTCTGTAAATCACCTCGGATTAATGTCGGTAGTTCAAGAGGCTCAGCTCCTCTAAGATACTTCTCTGTTTCTTTAATGACCACAAAATCAATACCATGCTTAATTATAATGTCATTTATGCCAGGTATCAGATACTTCCTATCCCCAGTAGTACCAATCATCAAGTATTTCTTGCCACCTTTATCATAAGCTTTCATCATACTCAATAACGCATCCATACCAGCTTCATTATGAGCATAATCAAGAACCACAACCTTATTATCAAACTCAAAGATATTAGCACGGCCTCTATTAACTTTAGGATCATTCTTATAGCTTCTAAGAGCTTTTTCGATATTATCAAAACTAATTCCAAGCTTAAAAGATAAAGCTATAGCGATCATAGCATTTTCGATATTATGCTTAGCAAAACCTTTAACTGTCAATGGAGCATCAACAACTGGCAGTATTTCCTGTTTAGAGTCACTACTTATCCAAGTAAAGCTACCATTTTCAACAATACAAGCATAATCAGACTTTGATAAATAATAGTCCATATCGTGTTGCTCTGGATTTTGCGTCACGATAATTTTTGCACAAGTTAACTTATCAAAGCGCTCTTTCATATACGAATTATCTAAGTTGATAATAGCATGAGAGCCTTTGCCCATCGTACGAAACACAATCGATTTTGCTTCTGCTAACTCTGCAACAGTCTCTATTCCATCTTCACCTAAATGATCAGCAGAGACATTCGTAACAGCTGCTGCATCAACATAAGTTTCTATTAAACCTCTTTTTAAAAGTCCTCCTCGAGCAGACTCTAGCAGAGCTACTTCGACTTTCTTATTTGTAAGAACAAATTGATGTCCTGTTGGACCCGAGTAATCGCCCTCATCTATCAACTCATCATTTACCTTGACCCAATCAGTAGATGTATACCCTGTAAGCTTACCTGCTGTACGACAAATATAATCAGTAAGTCTGACCGTTGTAGTCTTACCATTTGTACCTGTTACAATAACAGCCGGTATATCATAAACTTTTGACCAGTCAACATCTTCAATTTTATCGTTGTCTAAATCAAACTCATAACAACCAGTACCAGAACCAACATAAGCTTTATTCTTATCTCTAAAAGCATTAAAACCTTTGGATTTAGCTAATTCATAAAGCTTTCTATAAGTTAAGTTTTTGTCTTCATTTATAAAAGGCATTAGCTCATCTTGTGCTTCTTGAAGTGATTTGAAACTGCCTGTTTCAAAACCTTCTCTCACAGAAAGCCAAATAAAGTCAATAACATCACACGCTGGCATTGTAATATCGACAGGGGCAATCATTGCATAACGAACACCATTATTAAAAAACTTATGAGTAAGTTTTATATCTTGCCAACCTAATACAGGAAGAATCCTATTAGCCTCTTGATAAAAAAGTTCTGTCAATTTATCGCGGTGCTCTATAAGTGGCACATCCAGAACCGTTCCAGTCTCTTTAAAAAACAAGTTAGGTCCAACAAGTCTACGTGAATAACCTTCAGGAATCATATAAAGGCTCCCTTAAAATAGTAATAAACAATTAGTCGTTATCTTCTTCATCAAAAATAACTCTAACACCACTCTCATCAGCTATAACACCTGCTTTTATAACTTCAGAAATTTCTTCTGATAGACTAGGATCCTGAGCAATAATAGAAGCAGAAAACATTTCTTTCTTTTCTTCTTTTTGCTCTTTATTGTCGTCAGCATCTTCTTTGTTAAAGTAAATAATCTGCTTCCATGTTCTTTTTAATTTATCTGCAAAAATAACTACCAGATCACCATCCTGAGCCATTGCCAGAGCATGATCCACAGCTTCTTGCTCACTCTCGATAGTTTCTATCCTATCGGCAGTCACACCAGCCTCTATTAAACCTTCTTTAAGCATTCTTGGAACTTCATCAGGAGCTCGACCTCTTAGAGTATCATCACGCTTACAAATAAAGTGATCGTAATATGGTGCAGCAGTTTTAGCTATTTCGTAGATATCTTCATCTCTTCTATCACCTGGTGATGCTAAAACACATATTTTCTTACCGGCAAACTCCATATTATCAACCATCTGGCTCACAAGCTTTATTGCTGCTGGATTATGTCCATAATCCATCAGTACTTTAAATGGATGCTCCTCAAACCAGTTCATACGCCCTGGCGCTTGGTAGAATGATGTTACAAATGTTCTCAATCCATCTCTAATATCATCTAAACTCATACCCATACTGTAAGATATAGCTATTGCAAACATAGAGTTTTGAACATTATGGATAGCTTTACCTTCCATTGTAGCTGGAATCAAATGAGTCCATAAAACTGGTATATGAACATGATTATCAAAAATTGTAATCATATCTCCATTAACACCCTTTTCAATAATACAAGCTTTACCGCCAGCACGTATATGTTGTTTAACTAAAGCATGCTCTGGATTCATAGTTACATATAGTATATATTTTGCTGTTACTTTAGCTGACATTTTAAGTACATTAGGATCATCAGCATTTAAAACTGCGACATCCTTTGCTGCTTGAGGAACTATACTCTTAACTTTAGCCAAATCTTCTAACGTATTAACTCCTTTAAGACCTAGGTGATCAGAGGATATATTTAAACACGCTCCAACATTACAGTAATCATAGCCCATACCACTTCTTAGTAACCCGCCTCTAGCAGTTTCAAGGATTGCCATTTCTACAGAAGGATCTTTCAAAACCATTTGAGCTGAAGCTGGACCTGTAGTATCACCTGCTACAGTTAGTTTTCCGTTGATATAAACACCATCTGTGGTTGTAAGTCCTACTATTTTCCCAGCATTTTTCCACATATGAGCAACCATACGTGATGTTGTAGTTTTACCGTTTGTACCAGTAATAGCAGCAATTGGAATTCTAGCATTACCGTGTTCTTTAGGAATCAGCATATCTATTACTGCACCTGCAACATCTCTAGATTTACCCTCACTAGGAGCCACATGCATTCTAAACCCTGGAGCAGCATTACATTCACAAATAGCACCACCAATATCGTGATAAGATTGTGATATATCATCTATCAAGAAATCAACACCACCAACATCAAGACCTATAGCTTTTATAGCTCTTTCCGCCATATCTTTGTTGTCAGGGTGTACAATATCAGTGACATCAATAGCTGTACCACCAGTTGAAAGGTTGGCTGTAGATCTTAAATAGAAAACTTCTCCATCCTTAAGAATAGTATTTTCATCATACCCAGCAGCTCCCAATAAAGTCTTAGCTTGATAGTCCAACTCTAATTTTGTTAGAACTTTCTCATGTCCAACACCTCTACGTGGATCTTCATTTACAATATCAACTAGCTCTTTAATATTATGCTTACCATCTCCTATCACATGACCAGGAACCCTTTTAGCAACAGCTACAAGCTTACCATCAACTACCAACATTCTATGATCGAAACCAGTAGCAAACTGCTCCACTAAAACATATCTAGATACTTTATTTGCTTCAACGAAGGCATCTTTAATTTCTTGCATAGTTTTTAAGTTAATAGATATACCACGACCATGATTACCATCCAGAGGCTTAACAACTAATGGAAAGCCTAGGATTTTTGCAGCTCTTAAAGCTCCCTCTTCAGTAGTTACCATCCTTTGCTTAGGCATAGGAAGCCCCAAACCTTGTAGAATAGTATTCGTCTGATTTTTATCACAAGATAAGTCAACAGCAATACTAGTAGTTTTACCTGTAATTGTTGCTCGAATTCTTTGTTGGTATTTACCATAACCAAATTGAACTAATGAATGGTCATTTAATCTAAGATACGGAATATCTCTTTTTTTAGCAGCTTCAATTAATGATGCTGTACTTGGTCCAAATTCTTTGCTTTGTGCAAATTTTATAAACCTAACTTTTTCATATTCAAAATCAAAATCTTCATTCTTATGAGCCACTTGCTTTTTAAGATCCTCTGGCAATAAAGATATCAATAAATCTCTAGCCAACTCCATAGCTCTTAGACCAACATCTTTTTGCTTATATTCATAGACCAAATTATAACAACCAAGCTCACCTGTCGATCTAGTACGGCCATATGTTACATTACTACCAGCTATATCTTGAAGCTCTAGTATTGCATGCTCCCAAATATGACCCATCCAAGTGCCTTCATCCTCTCTCATTCTACGGATAAAACCACCCTTTTCTCTATATGAACAACCATGCTCTTCTAATCCTGGTAAACTATCCACAAGTCGATCTACAAAATCCTGACCAATCTTTGCAGATGGCCATTCTTCAAGCACTCCCAAATCAATTTCATGTTTAATAACAGGAAAGTTCGCATAGATGTTAGGTCCGACATAAACATTAGTAGATAGTATTTTCATTAAAGACTCCTTAGATATTCAATCTTGTATACACTTAATATATACTTCACAAATCATGATACATAAAAATCATGTCCAAGAATAGCGGATTTTAATAATTCTACAAAAATTTGTAAGGAAGATAATGAAATATGATTTCGGCTTTATAGCTATTGGCGATGAGGTAGTAGATGGAGATATAGTTAATACTAACTCCTGTAATTTTGCTAAATACCTAGTAAGTAATAATTTTGAAATAGGGTTTCATATATCGTGTAAAGATGATTATGAAGATATAGTTTCAAGTATAGAGTTTCTAAAGCAAAATCATAAAAACATTATAACTATAGGCGGTTTGGGTCCCACTGAAGATGACTTAACCACAGAGTCAATTGCCAAATATTTTGACAAAAGTCTATCTTTAGACAATAACTCATGGCACAAACTAGAAAAAAGGATGATTGAAAAATATGGTAGAATTACTTTGGGTACTGAAAAACAAGCTATGTTTCCTCAGGGCTCAGAAATCTTAATAAATCAAAATGGTACTGCAAACGGATTTAAACTAGAGTTTGAGTCAGGTCGATATATATATGTTTTTCCTGGACCTCCTAGAGAGTGCATTCCTATGCTTGAGGCATTAAATCTAAACAACAAAACAAGTAAAAAAAGAAAAATAGTTCGTAAAAAATGGAATATTTTCAATATTGGTGAAAGCCTGCTTGCAGAAAACTTAGAAGTGATTAAGGAAAAATATCCGTTTGTTACTTTTAAATATAGAATTGCAGAAGGCTTTATCGAGTTAAAGTACTTTTATCCTGAAGGTTGTCCTCATAGTGAAAGTATTATAATAGATGTAGAACATCTTTTAAAAGATTATCTAAAGACTAAGATTTAACTGTTCTTTCTTATCAATGAATATCGCATCAACCTGCCATTCAAGCAAGTGTTTAACTTCATCATCTGTATAAACAGAATAAACAAAAACTTTACCAAATTTACGTTTCAAATATTTAACTCTTGAATCGGTTAAGCAGCTATAATTTATTATGACTGCTATATATTTATTTTTAACAAAGTCTTTATAAAAATCACTATCAATATATTCAAAATCCCTAACCCAGTTAACGGTGTAAAAAAGTTTACCTTGAGTAAAATCTTTATGTCTTCTTAACTCTCTCATTACCACTTTTGAGAAGCTCGACAATAAAATTTTTGATTTCATAGTTGGATAATGCTCAAGAAGCTCAATAACCTTAGCGACTAAAGTCTTTTGGTAGCTTATATTTTCATTACTTACTTTAATTTCAAGATTCAAAAAAGCATTATTATGCTCTGCCCACTCGATATACTCTTTCAGTGTTAATATTTTAGCTGTTGACTTTAACTTAGGATGAACAAGTTCTAAAGACTTTAAGCTAAATATTGACATATTAGTAACATTTTTATCAATATCAAAAAACCTTTTTGGAGTATCATCATGAAACAAGAATAACACCCCATCAGAACTCATTTGCACATCTGTTTCAAACCAATTAAACCCAGCATTCTTGGCAATTTGAAAGGCTTCTATTGTATTTTCTACAGCATCATTATTTGCGCCTCTATGAGAAATATATCTATCTACATGCATATATCAAAAAATTTATTAAACTCGGATTTGAATTATACATTAAAAAATATTATTAAAATAAATCCTTTTTATTAATTTATATTGAATATTTTGTTTTTTAATAATTATCTCAATCATGATATAATTTTTGTTAATTTTTGTGATTTATTTTAGTATAAATGATTGATAGTCCGTATATTAACAAGAAGCTAGCTTCTTTACTACTACATCGTAAGCTTATAACAAGAGAGCAACTTGAAGAGATAAGTTTAGATAAATCACTAGCCAAACAAGACCTCTTAGACTACCTAATTGATCATGAATTAGTTGATAGTAAATCATTTATGATTGAATCTGCAACTCTGTTACGTTTACAGTATATTGACTTAACTGCTATAAATGTAAATTTTCTACCGCAAGATTACTTTGATGCTGAGTTTTGTAATGAGAATAAATGTTTACCACTATTTAAAAGAAAAAAGAGCATTTATGTAGCAATAGCTAATCCAATAGATAGTCAAGAAATACTAAAAAAACTACGCAGTAAATATGATTATTCTTTTACTCCTATTGTAGGAGAAATTAATCTAATACGAGAAAAGATTGAAGAGTACGATCAATATCTCAAAGATGAAGGACACGTAGAAAGCGAATCAAAACTTGAAGAGCAGATGAATGCTGGTGGTGAGCTTGATATTGACTTTGTTGAAGAAGGTGAGCGTGAAGGAGATGCCATAATAGGAAGTGGTGAAGATGAAGAAGCTCCTATCATTAGATTTATCAACAATACTATTGTGGATGCAATACAAAAAGGTGCTTCAGATATACACTTTGAACCATATGAAAAAAACTTTCGTATTAGATACAGAATAGATGGCCTACTAATAGAGACTTTTAATACCAAAAAAAATCTTGGACCTAAAGTTATATCAAGACTTAAGATTATGTCTAGCCTTGATATCGCAGAAAAAAGAATCCCTCAAGATGGTAAATTTAAAATTTCTCTTTCAAGAGAAAAAGCTATTGATTTTCGTGTTAGTACATGTCCAATAAGTTTTGGTGAAAAAGTTGTACTTCGTATTCTTGATTCTAGTTCAACACAAATACCAATTGAACAATTAGGTTTCTCAGAAACTCAAAAAGAAACATATCTTAAATATATCAAACAACCACAAGGCATGGTACTAGTAACAGGTCCAACTGGTTCAGGTAAAACAGTTACTTTGTACACAGGTATAAACATTCTGAATAAACCTGAAAAAAATATTTCTACAGCAGAAGATCCTGTCGAGCTTTTTGTAAAAGGTATCAACCAAGTTAACGTTAATAATAAACAGGGTTTAACATTTGCTGCGGCTCTTAAATCTTTCTTACGTCAAGATCCAGATATAATCATGGTCGGTGAGATTAGGGATATTGAAACAGGATCCATTGCAATTAAGGCATCGCAAACAGGTCACTTGGTTATGTCAACACTACATACAAATAGTGCTCCAGAAACATTAAATAGATTGGTAGATATGGGCTTACCTAGATATAATATTGCTACTTCTGTAACGTTGATTATTGCTCAGCGTTTAACAAGAAAATTATGCCCAAAATGCAAATTAGAAGATACTGATACCGAGTTTTCATTACTTGTTGAGGACAGTGGCCTAAATGATGAGATACTTATGAAAACATTCGGTACAAAACTTGAAAAAGTAAAGAGTGCAAAGATATACAAACCAAACCCTAAAGGATGTCCAAGATGCTTTAAAGGATACAAAGGAAGACTTGGTTTATATGAGGTTATGCCAGTTTCTAGAGAAATTGCAAAAATGATATTAGAAGACAAAAACACTATGGAGCTAGCAATACAGGCTCAAAAAGAAGGAGTTGCCACAGTTAGACAGTCAGCACTAGTAAGAGTTTCACAAGGGTTAACATCTATGGAAGAGGCTTACAGAGTAAGTTAAAGGATAAAATATGCTATTTGGAAATAAGAATAAAAACAAAATAACGATTACATCTTGGGGCTATAAGGCCAAGCTCAAAAATGGTAAAACCATAAAAGGAATCATAGATGCTGATACTAAAGAAAAAGCTGAGATTCAAATAAGACAAAAAGGCTACACTGATGTTAAAGTCAAAAAACAGCCTAAAGATTTACTTCCGAAAAAAATATCATATCAGGATATAACGGAAATGACTCGTCAGCTAGCTACAATGACAAAAGCAGGTATCCCAATTATTAAATCTTTTGAAGTCTTCATAATGGGTATTCGTAAACACCCTCGTCTAAAGATATTAGCCATCCAAATTAAGCAATCTATCGAAGGTGGTGAATCATTTTCAAAAGCCTTGAGTAATTTTCCAAAAGTTTTTGATAAGCTTTATATAGGTCTCATAACTGCTGGAGAAGAATCTGGTAACCTAGATCTTATGCTTAATAAAATAGCTGACCAACGTGAAGCATTACAAAGTATTAAAAAGAAAGTTAAAAAAGCTCTTTCATATCCAATTGTTGTATGTGTTATAGCAGCCGGTGTAACAGGGATACTTTTAACTTTTGCGGTTCCAGCATTCTCAGCAATGTTTATAAACTCTGGAAAACCCCTGCCTGCGATTACTCAAGTCACTGTTGATGCATCTAACTTCATGCAAGATTCATGGTGGAAAATTATTCTTGTAATATTTATGTCACTATCGATATTTAAATCTCTGAAATTCAAATTCCCAAAGATACAAGTTGCACAAGACCATTTTATGCTTAAAATACCAATAATTGGTGAGGTTATTTTCAAATCTGCTCTAGCACGATTTGCTAGTACATTAGAGATTACTGTTCAATCAGGTATGAGCTTAACAAGAGCATTAGATATGGTTTCATTAGCAACAGGTAATGCTAAGTATGACCAAGCCGCTATAGACATTAAAAAAAGTATCAGTGAAGGAGCATCATTTAAAGAAGCTATTGTTGAAACGGGAAGCTTCCCATTCTTAGTAGAACAGATGATAGCTGTTGGTGAAGAGTCAGGTGCTTTAGAAACGATGCTTGGAAACCTTAATAGAGTATATCAAGAAGAAGTTGATACACTTGTAGGAAGTTTGAGCTCAATGTTAGAACCTCTAATTATGATTGTGCTAGGTGGTGTTGTCGGTTTCCTTGTAGTAAGTATGTATATGCCAATGTTCCAAATGGGAGATGCTATAGGCTAGCAACCTTATTTGTTCATTTTATCCAAAATATTTTATCTAAATTTATTACTATATTATTTTACAAAAATAGTATTATTCTCTTGCTCGTAGCAATTCCCAAGCGTATTTCTTAAAGGCTATCGCTAAGATAATCTTCATGGTATGATAAAATTTACCAAAACACTTAGTAGGATATTTCCTACTTTAAAACAGACATTTATTATAACCATCATAGAGAAACATATGATAAGTACCATAGTTATCTAGACCCTTACTAATATAAGTTAGATGTACAGTAAGAGATAGTTAATAAAATAGCTAATTGAGAACCTTAATATTCACATTTCCTGATTCTACAACATGATGATATGAAAATCAGTATTTAAATATCTAAAATAAAATAAAATAAAATAAAATAAAATAAATTAAATTAAATTAAATTAAAAAATGATAAAAGAAAATTCGAGAGATTAATATTAATAAGTTAAGAAATTAAGCTTCTTCTTTTAAAGGAGCTGATACACTCGCTTGAACACGTTGATTACGAGCATCTGACTTATGAATACCATCTAAAGTATTCTCATAGCCAAATCCTTTAGTAATGATTTTATCATTATCTAAACCTAGTTGCTTCATGTACTCAGCTACAGCTTCTGCTCTCTTCTCAGAAAGTTTTTGGTTATATATTTCAAATTCACTTCCTGTTGTTCCTTGAGAAGCATAACCTTTAACTGTTACTGTTTTAATATCACTGTTCTTAACAAAGTTAACAAAAGATGCTATAGCATCTTTGCCCTTACTGTTTAATTTTGAACTATCATAAGCAAATTTAGTATCTAAATAAACTGTTACATCATCGCCGTTCACAGTATAGCAAGCAACACCTTCTTTAGTTAAGTTGAAGTTACCTTCACACTGCTTAATACCTTGAGGTAAAACATACTTAGATTCATCAATTGTCGGCATAGCTGTAGTTTCTGCAGCTGTAGTAGCACCATTGTCTTGGATGTTGCCAGTATCATTATTATTATCATCTTTGCCACCAAAGAACCATGTAATACCACCACCAATCATGTTAGTACCCGCTCTACCTTGAGCACCTGACATACCACTTGGAGCCATTGTCTGAATATATCTATAATCAGCACTTACTTGAACATCTCTAGAAAGCTCAAATTTAAGACCTCCACCAACGTCCCATGCACCAGTAGCTTGACCAGCCAAATTAGCCCAACCAGCACCACCAGCAGCATATGGAGTGATCATAGTACTATTACTGAAATTAATAACACCCTCACCTAAACCTGCAAATACTCTACCAACTAATTGGTTATATTGAACTGCAAAATATTTATTGATGTTATAACCAATTATCATATTTGCGCCAGCTCCAGAAGGAGAATTAGGTGTTCCAGCAAGACCATTAGCATCTACACCAAAGTACCACTGACCTGTTCTATCTTGTGGACCCCAAGTATTGTCTTTGTTAGTTAAAGAGCTATATGTATTAGCAAAAGGAGTAAGGAAACTATTTCCAGCACTACTTTGAGTAGCTGTTGAATTTGCATCTACTGACGTATCCATATTGTCAGAACCTGCAGCAAATGAAAACGTAGCCGTACCTAATAGTACTGTCGTAGCGATAACAATGTTCTTTAATTTCATCAAAAGCTCCTTTTAAAACTCTTTTTTAAACTAGTAGTAAATAAATAAGACTGAAGCATTATACAAAATTAGAATAAAGTTTCCAAGTTTTTTTTAATTTTTATGAAGTTAATATTCTATATTTTATTAATAACTCTTCTTGGCTTTCGATATTATTAGGGTCTGTTATGATACATCTTATTGGACATACCTTGGTACACTGAGACTCTTCAAAGTGACCCACACACTCTGTACACTTGTCAGGATTAATTTCATAATACTCCTCACCTTGTGATATTGCCTCATTAGGACATTCTGGTTCACATATATCACAATTTATACAATCATCTGTAATCAATAGTGCCATACTAGTCCTTAGAATATTTTAGCTTTATTTTATTAAATACACACTCTGGTACAAACTCACCTACTCTTTGATAGTTATGAATAGCAACTGCCCTAACTAAAGTGGATGATATACAAGAAAATTTTTCACTGGGAGTTAAAAATATAGTCTGAATATCGCTATTAAGCTTATTGTTCATACTAGACATCTGGAACTCATAATCAAAATCAGATACTGCTCTTAATCCCCTCACAATAGCACAGGCATTATACTTTGCGGCAGTATCTACCAGAAGCCCCTCAAAGCTAACAACCTTAACTCTACTATTATCTTTGAAAACTTCTCTAATCATTTGCTCTCTTGTATCTAAATCAAAGAGAGTTTTCTTACCATATGCGGTAGATGCTGCTACCACTATTTCATCAAAAATATTTAATGCTCTATCAACCAAATCAACATGACCATTTGTGATAGGATCAAAAGTACCAGGATAAATTGCTATTTTTGTCATGACTTAATTAAAATAATCCTAACTCTAGTTTAGCCTCTTCTGTCATAAGTTCCGAATTCCACGGTGGATCAAAGACCATCACAACATCAACCTTATCAACGTTTGGCAACATTGCTACACGCTTCTCAACATCAGTCATTAGTACAGGGCCCATACCACAACCTGGAGCTGTAAGAGTCATATCTATAATCACATGAAAATTACCATTCTCTAACTTTCTAGTAACTACATTATAAATCAAGCCTAAATCAACTATATTAACTGGAATTTCAGGGTCATAAACTGTTCTCATCTGATCCCAAACCGCATCCATATTTATAGGATCTCCAGGATTGATTTCATAATTTTCAACTGGATATTTAACTACCTGCTTACCTATTGCATCAGCATCCTTTCCATCTAAGTGGAGCAAATTACCATTTACGTTTAATGTAAAACTTCCACCTTTATCTTGAGTTACCAAAACTTCCTGACCAGGCATAAGCTCAATCTCATTACCAAATGGAACAGCTACTGCTTTTACTTGCCTTCTTACTATAGTTACATCTGTTGTCTTCATTTTTTATATATTCCTAAATTGTAAAGCTTTCACCACAACCACAACGAGCTGATTCATTTGGATTAGTATATTCTAATTTATATAGTCCAAAGTCATGTTTAACATAATCAATTTGCAAGCCATTTAAAAAACCCATGGACTTATTAGATACAAAAAACTTTAGACCATGCTTATCTACTATCGTTGTATCATTTGGCTGTTTAGTAACAAAATCTATATCATAAGCTAATCCAGAACAACCCATTAACTTCGTACCTATATATATACCTATGTTTTCAGAGTCTTTAGCCAAATGCTTTTCAAAATGCTTAGCAGCAGCTTCTGTGACCTCTAGAATATTATTATTAGGATCAAAAACTTCGACCATATTATCTAACCTTTTCAGTTTATTGTGACTATTTTAATTGAGATATTACTTTTTTCAATGCTTTAATAAATAAGTCTATTTCTTCAACAGTATTATACATACCAAATGATATGCGCACAGTTGATGAAACACCCATTCTATTTAATAAAGGATGCGCACAATGCTTGCCTGTTCTAACACACATACCTTTTATAGCCAATAGCTCTCCAATATCACCAGCATTACAGCCATCAACAACAAATGTTATGACTCCTGCTTTATTTTGAGCCTGACCAATTATTTTTAGACCTTCGATTTTTTGTAGCTCTGTTGTTGCATATTCTAATAACTGTTGCTCGTAGTTTGCTATATTTTCCATACCAATAGAATTAACGTAGTCTATAGCCTCACCAAACCCTATAGAACCAACTATATCAGGTGTCCCCGCCTCAAATTTGTACGGAGGTAACGCAAATGTTGTCTTATTAATTGTTACGTCATTGACCATATCCCCACCATAGTTATATGGAGGTAATTTTTGTAGTAACTCATATTTACCATATAGAACACCAACACCAGTTGGTCCATATAGTTTATGACTTGAAAACACAAAAAAATCACAATTTAAATCTTGGACATCCACTTTTGAATGTATAACAGCTTGAGCACCATCAACAACTACTAATATATTTGTGTTAATCTTTTTAATGTCTTCTATTATCTTTTTGACAGGATTAATAGTCCCTAAGACATTTGAGCACAAGGTTATAGCCACAACCCTAGTTTTATCTGTAATCAAAGATAAAAGGTTTTGAATATCAAGTTCACCATTATCATTGACTTTAGCCACTTTGAAAACTAATTGTTTTTCTTCACAGAGCACTTGCCATGGCACAAAATTAGCATGATGTTCCATTTCAGTAACAATAATTTCATCTCCCTCAGAAACAATTGACTTGCCAATAGAATTTGCTAGCAGATTAATTGACTCTGTGGTGCCTTTGGTTAATACAATTTCATTTGATGACTTAGCATTTATAAACTGCTGAACCTTTACACGTACATTTTCATATCTGTCGCTAGCTTCTTGGCTTAGCTGATAAACTCCACGATGTACATTAGCATAATTAAACTTATATGCATCAGCTACAGCATTGATGACTGCTTGTGGTTTCTGAGCCGAAGCCCCTGTATCAAAAAAAACAACAGGCTTGTCATTAATTACTTGTTCAAGAAATGGAAAATCTTTTCTAATTTTTTTCACATCATACATTGTATACTGCCTATTAAATATATAAATCAAACAAATTATACTAAATTAGTATAATTTTGTCAGTAGTAGAATTTTATGATTTATGTAGAATAATTGAAATGAATTAGCATACAGGGACATTGGTCGCTAAACCTCCTAGAGAGGTTTCTTTATACTTACTACACATATCCAGACCTGTTTCATACATAACTTTAATAACATAGTCTAATCCAACGAATCTCTTCTCGCCTGTATCTAAATGAGCTAATTTTGCAGCATTTATAGCCTGTACAGCCCCCATTGCATTACGCTCAATACATGGGATCTGAACTAATCCTCCAATAGGATCACAAGTCAATCCTAAATTATGTTCCATACCAATCTCTGCTGCTGACTCTATAGAGTCAATATCTCCACCAAGCAGTGCACAATAGCCAGCAGCTGCCATCGAACAGGCAACTCCGACTTCACCTTGACAACCAACTTCTGCAGCAGATATAGAAGCTCCTGATTTATATAAAATACCTATAGCGGCACATACAAGTAAATATTTATTAACAACTTTTGATAATTCATCTTGATTAATAATTTCATGAGTCTGTAGATAATACTTCAATACAGCAGGAATCACACCAGCAGCTCCATTCGTTGGTGCTGTAACTACCCTTTCACCACATGCATTTTGCTCATTCACAGCAATTGCAAAGGCGTTTAGATAGTTAAAGTCAGTATTAACAACATTCTGCTCTTTAAGTTTTTTTATCATACTTGGAGCTCTTTTCCTAACCTTAAGACCACCTGGTAATATTGCTTCCGGACAAGTTAAGCCTTTTTCTATTGATGTTTCCATAACCTGCCAAATTTCAGCTAACTTGTTCAAAGAATATTGTTCTCCATAAGCTGTTTTCTCATTTTCAAACATTATCTCAGCAATAGACATACCTTCTTTTTGACAAATATTTTTTAGTTCTGCCATGCTAGCGAATTTATAAGGCTTATTACACTCCACCTCTGTAGGGACTTCATCTTTTTTTATTTGTTTTTTATCAACGATAAAACCACCACCTATAGAGAAATATTCTTTTTGACAAAGAAGCTTATCATCATCAAATAACGAAAAACGCATTCCATTAGAGTGCTCTGGAAGAAATTCATCATAATGAAATATTAAATCCTGATCATAATCAAAGTTAATTTCAAATTTTTGACCTAAATTAAGTTTTTTTTGCTTTAAACAGTCGTCATAAAGCTGTTTTGCTAATTCTATATCTACCGATTCTGGCAAGAACCCCATTACACCTAAGATAACTGCATAATCTGTTTTATGACCTTTGCCAGTAAGAGCAAGTGACCCATATAAATCAATCTTAATTCTTGTAGTTTCAGTTAACTTGTCCTCATACAAACTAATAAAATTGCTGCCAGCTCTCATTGGTCCTATAGTATGAGATGAAGATGGTCCTACCCCGATAGAAAAAAGCTCAAACGTACTTTCCATAAAACTCCTCCAAAAGTTAAAACTGAAATAATACAAGATAATTAAATTATATCTTATTTTAATCTCTTTTCTCTAGCTTTCCAATCTGGCATATAGCATGAAATATAGTCATAAAACTCTTTGGAGTGATTAGGATGAGTCAGATGAGCTATTTCATGAAGCACCACATACTCTATAGCCTCTATATCTCTTAAAATCAGATTAAAATTTAGATTTATATTTTTTTTAACGTAGTTACATGAGCCCCATCTAGTTTTTGTCTTCTTTATTGTTACTCTATTTATTTCTTGATTAGTGATTTTCAGATATTTAGCCACAAGATTATTGAGAATAATGTCTGCTTGATCCTTATAGAATTCTTCCAATAGTTTTTGCTTAAACTCTTTATTATTGATAACACTAGAATTTAGTAAGAACTCGATATAATCATCACAATAATTAACCAAGTTATGTTTTGAACAAGTTATTTGAATAGGATATTGTCGCCCTAAAAAATAAATACAATCTCCATCATCCAAATTATAATTATTGTAGTCATATCTTTGATTGATCAGTAGACGTTTAGTATGCCTATCTATCCATCTTTTTTTTGTTTGTAAAAGCTCTAGAATTTCTTTTTTTGAAACTCCTCTGGGCGAGGTAACTGTAATTACACCGTCGACACTCAGGGAAATTTTTAGATTTTTAACATTTTTATATATTATATCAACTTCATATGACATAAGTTATTGTACTGTTATATTCTGCCAGCCCTGTTTAATATCAGCATTATTATTCGACCAATATTCAGTTACCATATCTCTGATAGTAATATTAGTGTCTTTATAGTTTTTAACATTATCAAAGATGAAACCATCTCCTCCAGTAGTTAAAAAATCAATAGTTGCAAGTTTATAAGTATTATTTTCGTCTAAAGGCTGATTGTCGATTAAAATCCTTTTTATTTGATTTGATTTATCTAATGTAATATTTAATCCAGCAAAAACACCTACCTGTTTATCTCCAAGTGGCTGCAAACTATGCTCAATCATTTTAAATAAATCACTCCCTTTTATATCCATAGTGACTACCATATTATCAAAAGGCATCGCCTCATATATCATACCATAGGTAATATTACCTTGTGGTAGAGATCTTCTAATACCATGTGAATTAACAAGAGCTAAATCCGAACCGGTTTGATTTTTAATAATATCTGCTAATGTATAAGTTAAAGGAATATTGTAGTAACCATCTTGCGCTTCGTCTGACATATCAGCAGGAGCCTTTGTTATGATCTTATCAAGCTCAGATTTAACAGAATTATTGTATTTAGCTATTATATTACTAACTTCCTTGTTAGGTTTAAGATTTTTTGTAGCCTGAGCTAAATTAATAACTTCAGGTGTTACTTTACATACATCGGATGTGTGACAATCATAGTGTAAAACACTTATATCTTTACCTTGGCTCTCTCCTTGCTCAACTACAACACCATTTTTCAAACCATTAACAAACTTATGACTATGTCCCGTCAAAACAGCTGAGATATCGTCAACACCATTTACCACCGCATATATTTCTGACTCATCGCCCAAATCAGCCCTCTTTGCAAAAAAAATTTCAGAGTTTTGTTGATCAGTAGGAATATGAGTTAATAAGACTATTGTATCTGGTTTTGGCAGTTTGTGCTTATTATAGTTATTTATGTACTTAACCCATTTATTAGCGCTTGTAACAGGATTCATAAACTTCAAATTCGAGACATTTTTTTCTGCTGTAGTATCAGGAGTTTCTAAGGTCGCTAATCCTATAAAATATATTGTTTTACCACTTGGTAAGGTTTCATAGCCAAAAGGCTTAATATAATCTAATGAATTTTGCTCAGTATATTTCCTATAAAAATAGTCAAATAACGAATCATCTTTATAACTAATATTTGCAGCTAAAAATCTAATACCATTCTTATCATACCAATGCTTGAACCACTTCTGACCATAATCAAAATCATGATTCCCCACAGCAGAGTACTTAACACCAATGTAATCAAAAAAATCATTAACCACATCACCATGAGAAATATTTGATATACCAGTACCTTGATAGTTATCGCCAGCTGCAACCACTACCAGATTTGGATGTGTCTTTTTATAATTATCTATAAAACTAGCTATTTTTGCTGCTCCAACCATGTCTTTATTGGGCTCAACCTGACCATGAAAGTCATTTAAAGATAAAACCGTTATATCATCTTGAGCATAAACAAATACAATACTAAAAAATATTAGTATAAAACTAAGATACCTTCTCATAATCATGTCCTTTAATTATAATGATAGCTTTTATATGAGCCCAAAACTTTCAAAAAAGTACTCTTTTTAAGCACTTCCAACAGAGCCTTTTGAACATTTTCATCATCTTCAGAGCCTTCAAAATCTATAAAAAACAAATAATTCCAAGCCCTATTTCTTGATGGTCTAGATTCTATTTTTGTAAGATTAATATTATGTTTACCAAAAACATTTAAGGTATTTACGAGTGCATTAGATTTATCTTCAACAGAAAAAAGTAAAGTTGTTTTATATTTACTATTATCTATATCAACCTGAATATCGTCATATCCCATTAATAGAAAACGTGTATAGTTAAAATGTTCATCCTCAAACTCGTTTTGAAAAATTTTTAACCCATAAGTCTTTGCTGCAAGCTCTCCAGCTATTGCTAAATTATCTTTAACATTCTTCTCAAAAATATACTTTGCGGCTCCAGCGGTATCAACAAAAGCCTCAGGAACAAGTTTTAGTTTATTAAGGCTTTTAGAACACTGAGATAATGCTTGAGGATGAGATATAACACTCTTAACATCAGAAAGCTGCACTCCCTCCAATCCCATTAAACAGTGTTTGATTTTTAAAACTACTTCAGCTTTTACTTTTAAATTACTCTTAATTAATTCATCATAAGCTGGCACGACTGATCCAGCCAATGAGTTTTCAACGGGAATCATAACAAAGTTTGATTTACCAGCTATAGTATGTTCAATTGCTTCAGAAAACGAGAAGCATGGAACTGTCTGAAAATCTTTAATATTTTGTTGATTTAAGAAATTAGTTATTGCTTGCTCAGAATAAGCCCCATGCTCACCCTGAAAAGATACTTTAATCATAGTGTATTATTAATAAACTTTTCTAAACAATATAATACATTATGAGATAATAAGATAAAATTGTTTATTTAGATATAATTGTCGTCACTAATAGCTTTTTTGATTCCTTCTTGCATATCTTCAGCAGACAGACATAGATTCTTCGCTATTGTAATAACGATAAAACTAATCACAAGAACTATTGCTGAACTCCAGTATAAATCTAAATCCCCTGTTCCACCAAATGAGCTAAAATAAGAAACTATTGTAACTAGTACAATATAGATCCAAAACCATATTGACTCTCTAAAATTCCAATGTATTTCTTCTGACCTATCTTTTCTAAAAGTTCTATAAACTCCAAGCATAATCAAAGCAATAATTAGAGCTATACCAGCTTTTGAAACTATTGCCCATCCACTCCATAGAAATACCAAAGTAGCTGCAAACATACCTAAAGTTGATAGCAAATAAGCACCTTTAAGCCTAAATGGTCTATGCATGTCAGGTAGATGATGTCTAAGTGCCATGGTTGATGTTGGACCAGTAATGTATGTAAGAGCTATCAATGACGTTAAGAAAGTAGCCATTTCTTTCCACCCAGGGAATGGAGCAAACATAACTAAAGCGATCAAGAAATTAAGTCCAATAGCATAGATTGGTTTTTGCATAATTGGGCTTAACTTCCCTAAAACACTTGGCAAGTAACCGTTATGCACCATAGCTCCCAAAGATTTTAGTGCAATACTAAAGTAAATTAGACCAGCCATAAGAGGGAATACTATAGCTCCAAAGTAGAGTGGGTACATAACCCATGTAACTCCAAAACTTTGAGCCATTACAGCAAATGGACCAAAACTAGATGAACTAGCTCCTGGCATAACAACACCTTGCCAATCATTATTCTGTACAAACTTTGACATTACCAATAAATACGCAGCCTGTAAGAATAGAAAAATAATCAAACAAATCAAAACTGCCCCAATCGTTGCAACTGGAATTGATTTCTTAGGGTTTTTTGTACTTCCTGCGAGTTCTACTATAGTTTTAAAACCAGTAAAAGCATAAGCAATACCACCAACTGAAACTGCAGCCAAAACACCATTAAACCCAAACGGCATAAATGATAATTCTTCTGCTTTCATATCTTTTAAAGCTGGTAAAGTAAAACAAAATATAACAAATACAATCGATATAAATATTGGTACAGCAACCTTAAATAAAGTAACAATATTATTAATTTTTGCTAACCATTTAAGTGAATAAAAATTAATAACACAGAATCCTAAAAGGAAAATTATTGCTAACGGTACTCCAGCCATCGACAAAGCACCATCTCTGCTAGCATCAATGAGTGATGGATAAAATACTGCCAAATACTGAATAACTGCTTGAACCTCAATTGGTGCTAAGACCAAGTATGATATCCATGTAATCCATGCGAACATATAGCTTGTCATAGTCCCATGAGTAATGTGAGGAATGCGTGAAGTAGACCCCTCAACTGGTACAATTGTACAAACCTCAGCAAACACTAAGGCTATAAAAATCATTAAAATTGCACCTATTATCCAAGAAAGAATAGATCCAGGACCAGCTTCCTGCGATGTATACTGCGCGGCAAACATCCACCCTGACCCCATAATAGCACCAACACCCATAGCTACCAAGCTAAGGGTAGAAAGACTCTTCTTTTCCATGTTATCCTTTAATTAACAAATTACTAAATAGTAATTAAGAGTTTACTGCGAATGATCTTACATGTAAATACTTCAGGAGCTATATAACCTCTCTTATAACTCTCTCGTTTAAGGTACTCATAATATCATACTCGATTGTATTGACTTGCTTAGCCATCAGAAAAGCACTGTTTCTATTGCGTGGAATATCAGATATTAGTTCCACTACATCTCCTACTTTAACATCATGTTCATTATAGCCTAGTGAAACCGTTAATCCATCCATACTCATTCTTCCAGCCATAGGGTATAGTACATTGTTGATACTCACAAACCCTCTATCACCAAGCTCCCTAGGAAAACCATCGCCATAGCCAATAGGTATTACAGCAACTTTCTCTCCATGAAACCCCCTATATATCATAGAATAACCTACACCATCACCTTCTTCCAAATCAATTATCTTAACTACCTTTGATAATAGCCTTGCTATAGGCTTTATTTCTCTTATAGGTCTATCAACATAAAACTCTGGAAGAAAACCGTAAGTTACAATACCTGGGCGAATCATATCATAACAAATTTCCTTATCTCCTAGAAAACCATAAGAATTTGATAAATGACAAATTATCTTACGAGATAACTCTTTAGTATATTCAACAATTTCTGAAAATCTCTTTTTTTGCTTAGTATTTGTTGGATGATCTCGATTATCAGCACATGCTAAATGGCTATAAACTCCTTCAAGTAAAATCCACTGAGAGTCATGTGCTCTTTTTATAGTTCTACAAGCATCACTATAACACACCCCCATACGATTCATACCTGTGTTTATATTAATATGGGCATATACTTTTTTATCAAGCTCTTTGGCTATTTGCTCTAACTTTTCAATATCTTCATAGTCTTGAATGCTAACTCTAATATTTTCTGAGATCATTTTTTCAATATATTCATAGTATATTACTCCAAATACTAGCACTGGATTTTTAGCAACAGCTGTTACTCTAAAAGCCTCTAGAGAGTTAGCAACAGCAAAAAAATCTACTAAATCATGTGTATTCTCTACTATCTCTTCTATACCATGCCCATAAGCATTTGCCTTGACAGGAAAACACATCTTAGCATTGCCTATATACTCTCGAATAATTTTAATATTATTCCTTAAAGTTTGTTTACTAATTTTTAAAATATTCATAAATTTCCCACACTATTTATAAATAACATTATTAATCTTATTTTTTAGGACTAAAAGTGAAAAAGCAGCAACTACGGTAACAATAGTAATCCACATAAATAAATTCTCATAACCCAAATAACTATTAATCTTAGTTTGCCCAATTAGCAAAGAGCTCTTTGAGTGCTCCAAGTCTTTACTAGCATAAAGTGAAGCCACGTATGCTCCTAGCTTAATACCAACTGCCCAAGTTAAAAACCACATCCCCATACAAAAGCCTCTGACCTTAGTCGGGACAAGTTGCGTTATCAAAGATAAGCCAACAGCCGTTGCCATAATCTCAGCCCAGGAAAAAAACACACCTACAGCTATGACTTCCCACCAAAAGGAAACTTTTGTAGAAGAATCATTAAAAACACACACCAAATATAAGAAACCATAACATATCCCAGCACATAACAAGCACAAAGCAAATTTACTTGTTGATCTTAATCTATCACCCATTTTATTGAAATACATAGCAAGAAGTGGAGAAAAAATTAAAATCCCTGAAGTATTTAATAGTCCTGGTACAGTTTGCGAATTTAGCTTAATACCTAAAACATTCAAATCCACATGATGAACATTAAATAGGAAGAATGATGTTGTCTTTTGAGCATAAGTCATAAAAAATATTGTTGCATAAAATATAAATACTAATAAAAGTAGCATTTTTAAGCGATACTCTTTATCTTGCTGGAAAGTAACATTTATGAAATAACCAACAATAACTACTACCGCTAGAATAAGTACAATAATAATTAAATCACTAAAATACAATAAGCCAGTAACTACTGATATAAAAAAGACTATTCCTACTATAGCTAAAACCAACTGCTGAAAACTAAGTGTTTTTTTACCAACTGGTGCAGCTATTGTTGAAAATAATTTCTTATTCATGAATATATTGCCAAGAGCTAGTAATACTCCACAAGCGCACACCCCTAAAGCAATTCCATAATGCCTATTTTCTAAACCATATGAATCTGCACTACTTAAATAAGGTATTAGAATAGCACCTGATAATGCTCCAATATTATTAGCCATATTAAAGTAAGCGTATATAGAGTCTAACTTTGCTGGATCTCCCGCATATAATCTAGATACACTGTTCAATGTCATTGGCACAAATAAACATGCTCCAACAATAATCATCGCCAACCCTATATAGATCGAAAAATTCATTAGCATATCACTAGTCGCTAACAATGAATATCCTGATAATAGACAAATACCACCTGCAATTAAAGTCCTTCTCACACCTAGGGCCTTATCAGATATAAAACCTCCCAAAGAGCTCAGAACATAACAAAGAGCAGTAAATGAACCAGCAAAGGTTGATGCGTAAGATTCTGTAAGATTTAACTTATTTATACAGAAAAATATTAAAATATAAAAAAAACCAAAAAAACTAAACCTTTCAAATAATTGTAATAAAAATAATGAAATGAAGTATTTCGTTCGTTGTTTTTCCTCTATATATTGCACTACACACCCTCCTTGTGTTCAAGTCAAATTATCTACAAGCTACTGAAACTCTTTCAAATAGCTCTTACAGTTTTATAATTAAGATCACCCATAAAGATATTACTTTATAGATCAAGATAGTTACCTAGATCAACAACTGATCTCAAATGATTCTTGCATATTTTTTATGAAATTATCAAGCTTTAGGCTAGCCAAAAAACTTTGTAACCTACGCCCACAACTTCCATCTGCGATATTGACAATAAAACTAAACACCACTAAATCTAGTAATGATAGCTTAGAATTGAAGAAATACTCTTTTTCACCTAAATAGTCTGCTATAGCTTGTAAATCACGCTCAGCTTTTAAATAAATTTCATTATTAGTTAAATTTGTTACACCAGCAGCCTTTAGTTGACGCAGAACATTTCTCTTAGCAACAGGGTAAACTATACTCGCCATAGCCTTTGGTAGCTTAGTGGACTCTAGGAACTCTTTTTTCCATGTATAATTATCTTTATCAGCCCAACGACTATACACTCCGACCCAGTACAAGCTATCCTCACATAATCTTATAAATGCTGTAGATATGGCTTTTTGTTCAGGGTTTAGATGCTCATCCAAGTTATTATGATTTTGCTTATCTAACATTTCGATAATGAGATTGCTATCAGCAAATTTCTTACCCATAGTCTCTATATATGGCATTTTACCTGTTGGTGATTTATTAAACTCTAAACTAAAATGATTTTGATAACTCAAATCAGTAGCTTTTAAATATAGCTCAAGCTTTAGACAAAAAGGACTACAACTATAACTCCTTCCTTTTAATTTCGGTAACTGGTGTAAATGAATAATCATAACTTCCCTTCTTCATCAAAATTTATAACATTATTTACTGCTGATCCTGATTGAGTGTCTTCAAATTGCCTAGATACAATATTTTCTTTGACAATATCAGCTTTCTCAAACTCAGATATCACAATATCATCAAGTCTTCCATTTCTTATAACAATATACCCTCGAAACCTCTCATCAGATGATGAGCTATTATAATCAAATGAGTATACTCTATAAAAAACTAAACGCCTATTCTCAAGCTTAACATCTATTTTACGTAAACAAACAGTTTCATCTAGCAACTCCAAGTCATATTTTGCTGTTGAGCGTTGAGCAACATCTACAGCATATTCCTTATTTTTCATAAAATTACGCCATAAAAAGAAACATAATCCTAAAAAAATAATCGTATACAATGCTAACGACATATAACTACCTTGAAAATATCTTGTAAAATATCATTATATGTTAAAATCTACTCGTTAAAAACATACTTTTTGATCGCTTTGAAAATTTTAAAATACTTCTATGGTTCTTTCTTTGTAACTCTTATTGGTATCGGTATTGCTATATTTATTTATCCAAATGCTCCACTAAAAACAATATACTCTGTAATAATTTTAGCCATACTTGAAATTTCACTAAGTTTTGACAATGCCATCATCAATGCGAAAATTCTTGGGCAAATGTCACAAAAATGGCAAAAAATCTTTATTTACTTAGGTTTACCGATTGCAGTTTTTGGTATGCGTTTATTATTCCCAATTTTATTGGTAAGTGTCACAAGTGGTATTAATTTTACTAACGTAATTACACTTGCCCTAAACAATCCTCAACAGTATCAAAATATATTAGAGCATTCCATGCCTTATATCTGTAGTTTTGGTGGTAGTTTCTTACTTATGGTTTTTCTGAACTTTTTTCTCAGTGAAAATGAAGGTCATCATTGGATACCTATAGTTGAGAACAATAGGATTACAAGAAAAATACGTGATTATAATGGTGGATATATTCTATTTGCAATCTTTATTGGCTTAATAATCATCTATGATGCAGAACCTGATTATCAAGGCAGTTTAGCAATTGCTTACTTTTTGGGTATAGTTGTACATGAAAGCATTGGTATGCTTAACTCCATATTTGATACATCGCATATAGATAGTTCGACAGTTGCTCGCAATGGCATAATGGGATTTATTTACCTTGAAATAATAGATGCATCATTTAGTTTTGATGGTGTAATTGGTGCATTCGCTATTACAGCAAATATTATCATAATTATGATTGGTCTTGGTATTGGTGCAATGTTTGTAAGATCGCTGACCATATTATTTGTACAAAAGAAAACTCTGGCAAAATATATATATTTAGAGCATGGTGCTCACTACGCTATTGGTTTTTTAGCAGTTGTACTATTACTAAAGATATTCGTTCATATTCCAGAATGGTTTAGTGGTTCTATAGGAATACTAGTATTGTTTATAGCATTTATTCACTCTGTAATATCTGCCAAAAAGTTAGAAAAGCAATAGCTCTAAGTCATCTACATTTCTAGCTATATATTTAGATAATTGTGACACTTTTTCTCTTTCAACATGTTCAAAATATGCTATGAACTTATTAACATAACCGCTTTCATATAGCTGATAATCTGTATAACCATCACCAACAGCTATAATTTCACCATTTATCAAATCTTTGACTTTATCAAAAGCGCTTAACTTTGAATCACATGCTCCATTAGAGTTATCAAGAGTCTTAAAGCTTCCATCGTCATTCCAAATAATATCTACTGCAAATATATTATCTCGTGGAATATGCAAATAATCTGCAAATGGCTCGATACTCTCAGTTAATCCTCCACTAAAAATCCATATTTGATAACCTTTATTTCTAAGTGTTTCGATTATTTTCTTGATACCACTTGTCAATAAATCAGGACAATACTTATCTGCAAAATCTTTGATACTTTGCTTTGTTGGACTTGCAATAGCTAATCTTCTTTCAAGAGACTCTCTAAAACAAATGTCTCCTTGCATACCTAAATCGGTAATACGCTCAATTTCTTTTAGCTTTGAAGGAGATTGCTCTAATAATGGCTCTAAGATTAACTCTAATGATTCTTTTTTAATCAATGTTGAATCAAAATCAAAAATTACATTTTTCATAAAATACTACTTTAAGTATACCCCATGCAGAGCTGGAGGAATTAGGATTGGTAAATATGCTTTATATACTAAACTTAAATCAGTTGCATTTAAATAGACAATATAACTAAGTTTCTTATCTGTATCGATAACATTTACAAATATAAGACCATCATCTTCAGTTTGAGCTTGTGGATTAGCTATAAATATAGGTTCTGAGACAAAATCATTTCCAAAACAATATTCAACCACATCATTATTTGATAAGTCTATTTTTATTATGCTATTAAAAAATTCTGCTTGAGTTGTGCGTTTAGCTAGATAAACATAGCAATAATTTTCTACCAAAAATTTCTCATTAATCCTTGGGAATTCAACATTGAGAGCTGCAATAACACTTTTCTCTATAGTGTTACGACCAATATCAACAACCATTCGTGTTAGCTGTGTTTTTAGTCTACAATCATCATTCTCAATATTTTTAAAATAGAACTTCTTATATGGTTCAAGATTATCGGTATACTCAATAAAGTCTAGATATATTTTATTATTTTGTTCAAAAGCATTAACACTATGAAGGAAGACAATACTCTCAGCATCTACAATCCGAACATCATATGTTCGTCTATCAATAACCAATAACTTGCATTTTGCAGTATCATCATAAGATATAACTTCTGAAACAGGTTTAGTCAAAAAATCAAGTGGATTTGCTCTTAATGGACCTAAATATAAAACAACATAGTTCTCTGTAAGAAATAGCGTATGGTTATATATAAATTGATTATCATAGAACTCATATATTTTTGTTCTTTATGAAGAGTTTTTCGCAATTTTATAAATAGTATATTTACATTTTTTTGATATATCGACGACAAAGTTAAACTGCTCTTTTGTTATAGGATCGAATTGAGGATGCGCACAGCTAAACTGCCCTTTGATTTTATCACCAAATCTAAATTCGTTTAATGTTTGCAGATCATCTTTATCAAACTCAATCATAGTAGTTACTTCACTAGTTGCCAATAAACTATCTTTCACTTTTAGGATATTTACATTACAACTTGGTTTTTCTACCTTAACTCCTAATATAGTTTTGATTAATGATATTATTCTGGCAAATTTATAAGGCACAATTGTACCAAACTCATCGAACTTTATACGTCCTTTAGTAGCAGCTAGATATTGCTCAGATCTTAAATATCTATTTGAAAAATAAATTTCCCTATCATTACATCTAAAGCTATACAACATAGCCAAACCATCGAACCAATGATTTAGCTTAATATTTCCATATTCAAATTTAGCAGGACCTACTCTGATAATTTGACCACTAAACCAGTCAGGAAGATTTGATAATTCTGGCCTCAATATATGCTCAGAAAACTCTTTTTCAACGCTGTTGAAAATCGAAGACAACTTACTCATACTTCACTACCAATCATAATGCTACTTCTTAGATTATACTTATTATCACTAGCTAGTTTAATAAAATGCTAAAGATTCAATAATTTAAATAATACTCATTAATCTTAATATTTGCTTTTTTTCTATATAAAAATTGCTTATTATTAAGCATCTTAACTAATTTGTATATAGAGCTAAAGATGCAAAAGTCTTCAAAAAAACCTTTGGTTTCTATAAAGAACCTTTCGAAACAGTTTGATGATGGTCATTTAGCTGTTGATTCTGTTAATCTTGACGTTTACCCAAAAGAGTTTTTTTCTTTATTAGGTGGTTCAGGAAGTGGTAAAAGTACTCTTCTTAGAATGCTAGCAGGTTTTGAAAGACCTTCTGATGGAAAAATAATTATCGACGGTGTAGATATGTCAAATACTCCGCCGTATAAAAGACCTGTGAATATGATGTTTCAATCTTATGCACTCTTTCCGCATATGAATGTTAAACAAAATATTATGTTCGGTTTAAAACAAGAGAAATCTCTAAAAAAAGAAGAAATAGAAAAAGCTACTGATGCTGCTCTAAAAATCATAAAAATGGATCATCTTGCTAAAAGAAAACCACATCAATTATCTGGTGGGCAGCGTCAGCGTGTAGCTCTAGCAAGATGTTTAGCAAAAAGACCTAAATTAATTCTCCTAGATGAACCATTATCAGCTCTAGATAAAAACTTGCGCGATCAAATGCAGTTTGAGCTTGTGGATATTCAAGAACAAACAGGTAGTACCTTTATAATGGTAACTCATGATCAAGAAGAAGCTATGACCATGTCTACTAGAATAGGTATTATGACCGATGGTTGGTTAGAACAAGTAAGTACTCCTTCTGAAATTTATGAATTTCCAAAAAGTCGATTTGTTGCAAGCTTTATCGGTAAAAGTACAATTTTTGAGGGTCGTGTAGAAGAAGTCGGAAGAACTAGAAGTGTTATAACTTCTGAGCAGGCGGGTACAGATTTTGTATTAAGAAGAAACATCGAGGCAATTGAAGATCAAGAAATTTGGGTCGGTCTTCGCCCTGAAAAAATAGTTATTAGCAAAGAAAAGCCAGAAGACTATGACCCCAACAAACCTATAAACTGTATCAAGGGTATTGTTGAAGATATTGCTTATATGGGGGGATTATCTACTTACCATGTTAGAACCACTAATGGTAATATAATGAAATCTACAGATTTTAATATTGAAAGAAATGCAGACCATCCATCTTGGGATGATGAAGTATATCTTACTTGGGAATCACAAAATATCATGGTGTTATACTCATAATGCAAAACTTAGAGAAAAGCTTTAGACACACATTAGTATACCTAGTTCCTTTTGTGTGGTTTATGGTATTTTTACTTATACCTTTTTTATTTGTTGTAGGTATTAGCTTTACATTGCCAGCGGACGGTACCCCCCCTGTTACTGCATTGATGACATTCAAAGATTCAACTCTAAACTTTACCTTATATCTAAGTAACTATATTGAGTTGATTCACTATAATCTAATATTCATATCTCTTTTAAAATCTTTTAAAGTCGCATTTATAACTACTGCTTTGTGTATTTTTATTGGTTACCCAATGGCTTTAGCATTATCTAGAGCTAAAAAAAATACACAAATTTTCTTTTTGGTATTAATTATTATTCCTTACTGGACATCATTCTTACTTAGAACTTATGCTTGGGTAACACTATTAGGAAATCATACTCTCAACCAGTTCTTAATGGATTTAGGTTTGCCAAGCATGGCCTTATTATACAATGACTTCTCAATGTATTTAGGGATGGTTTATTGTTATTTACCTTTTTTAATACTACCACTTTATAGTACTTTAATAAAAATTGACCCGAGCATATACGATGCTGCAGAAGACTTGGGATCCAAGCCAGTTAATTCATTCTTTAAAATAACTCTGCCATTATCCATGCCTGGCTTGATTGCTGGTAGCTTGTTAATATTTATTCCGGCTATTGGTGAAGTGGTAGTACCACAGATTATGGGTGGGATGAATTCATTAATGATAGGAAATGTTATTTGGGAAGAGTTCTTCACATCTAATAACTGGGGTATGTCTGCTGCAATATCTGTAGTACTAATAGTCGTTCTAGTATTGCCTATTCTATGGATGCAACGTATACAAGCTAAGAGAACTTTTATTTAGGAGGTATAAGCAATGAAAAAATTTTCATTTAGTAGCATAATGCTTGTATTTGGCTTGGTATTTTTATACATACCTCTAGTAATCCTAGTAGTTTTCTCATTTAGTGACTCTCAGATTATAAACTTATGGGGTGGCTTTACTTTTGACTGGTATCATGAAGTCATAAATGATGAAGATATTATAAATGCGACTTTTACTAGCCTAAAGATAGCAACAATAACATCAATTATTGCAACAATACTTGGAACTATAGTAGCCTACGCTATGACTAGATTTAAATTTTTTAGATCGAGAAGTTTTTTATATGGTCTTGTAGCAACTCCACTTGTTTTACCTGATATCATTCTTGGGGTGGCTTTATTATTAATGTTCTCAACATTACAGCATCTTATTGGCTGGCCTCATGAGAGAGGAACTACTACTGTGGTTATAGCACATGTAACAATGTGTACAGCTTATGTTGCAATAGTAATGCAATCACGTATAGCTAGTGTAGATATATCATTAGAAGAAGCTGCTCTAGATCTAGGTGCAGGCCCTATAGAGACCTTCTTTAAAATAACTTTACCCCAACTTATACCTGCACTAATTACATCAGCATTACTTACATTTACATTATCTATTGATGATTTAGTTGTCACAGAGTTTGTGGCTGGTAGTGACAACCCTACCCTACCAATGTACATTTACTCAACTGTCAAGAATGGACCTACCCCTGAAATAAATGCTCTAGCGACAATTATGATAGCAATTATCATAATAGGCGTATTACTTGGTATGTTTATTTCTGCTAAATTCCAAAAAAGACAAGGCTAAAAGCTTACTCAAAAATCATAAGTACTATTGAAAGTATAAGCAATATTCCTAGAATCAGGTTAAAAATTCGTAAATGATTTTCATTATTTAGAATTCTTTTTACTGAATTACCACCAAATAGCCAAAACCCTGTACATAAGAATGAAACTACCATATAAATAATAGTAATAATAACTACCTGAACTAACAAGCTCATATTAACACTAACTACCGTATAAGTAGATACAACTCCAATTGCCATAATCCAAGCTTTAGGATTTATCCATTGAAATAGAGCTGCTTGAACAAAGCTTAGTGGTTTACTACTTTTTTCATCATCAAAATTAGATGATAGAATTATCTTAAAAGCCAGCCATAACATATAAATACCGCCTACAACTTTTATCACTGTATGTAATCTTGGATGGCTTACAAAAATTGACTCTAATCCGAGCCCTATAATTAAAACCATAAAAGGAAAGCCAAGACAGACTCCTAGATAATGAGATAGAGTCTTTCTCACGCCAAATCTGATTGATGATATCAAAAGCATAAGATTATTTGGTCCAGGTGTAATAGTCGATGATATGCAAAATAAGAACAAAGGTATATAGAAACTCATATAACTAACTTTAAGTTTTAAAGTAAAGATTATATCTAGAAAATAATTAATTATGATATCTTTTTCAGCAAATAATCAATATGAAATTATGATATTCTCAAAAGATAGATAGATATAGATAGACTATTCGTCGATTGAAACGAACTTACGATTTAAAGCACCGCCAACATGGAACTTAACAGTACCATCTTTAAGAGCAAATAAAGTGTGATCTTTACCACAACCAACATTTACACCAGGATGAGTCTTAGTACCTCTTTGACGCAGAATAATTGTACCTGCCTTAACAAACTCACCACCATATCTTTTAACACCTAAATACTTAGGGTTTGAATCTCTTCCGTTTCTAGTACTACCACCAGCTTTCTTATGAGCCATTTGTATACTCCTTAAATATTCTTAATAAAATTATAAACTAATAGATGAAACTTTTACCGCTGTAAAATACTGACGGTGACCTTGTTGCTTCATGCTGTGCTTACGACGACGGAACTTCATGATCTTAACTTTTTTGTTACGACCTTGCTCTACAACTTCGCCTACAACTTTAGCACCTTCTACAATAGGAGCGCCTATTTTAACTTCGCCTTCTGCTGTTTGACCCATCAAAACTGTATCAAACTCAACTTTTTCGCCAATACCAAGATCGAATTTCTCAAGTTTAACAACTTCGCCTTCTTTAACCTTGTATTGCTTACCGCCATTTTTAATTATCGCGTACATTTATTACTCCATTTATTAGATTTTAAATCCTCAGAACTGCCTACAATCAATAGACTTCTGACTTTTTGTTATTATTCCATAGTACCTAGTTATAAAACTAGACACCATATTATAACAAAAAACCCAAAAATCACAAGCCTGATTATATTACGACTATGTATGAAATGCTTCCTGCTTTAGGAAGGTAGTTATAAACTTTTAACTTTATAAATATATTCTTATATCTCTCTAGTATAACACCAACAATCAACTAGATGATCATTAACTAAGCCAGTTGCTTGCATATAAGCATAAATAATAGTTGGTCCAACAAAACTCATCCCTCTTTTTTTGAGATCTTTTGAGATTTTCTCACTGATAGACGTTGAGGTTGGAACTTCTTGATGAGATTTCCAGTGGTTTTTAATAGGTTTATTATTCACAAACGCCCATATATAATCACTAAAGCTACCAAACTCTTTTTGAATTTGAAGAAATACTTGAGCATTTTTTCTAACAGAATAGATTTTCAATTTATTACGGATAATATTTGAATTGTCTCGAAGAGCTTCAAGTTCAGAATCTGACATACTTGCAGCTTTAATAGGATCAAAATTATAAAAAGCATCACGATAACCTTGACGCTTTTTTAGAATAGTTTCCCAGTTAAGACCTGCTTGAGCTCCTTCTAATATCAAAAGCTCAAAAAGTTCCTTATCATTATACTTTGGTATGCCCCATTCATTATCATGATAGCTTGCATAAAGCTCTTGATTAGGTTTATTACCAAAGCAACGATTTTTGTAAGCCATTTAAGTTTATATAGAATTATTCAACTTTACCATGACACTGTTTATATTTCTTACCTGAGCCGCAAGGACATGGATCATTTCTTTTTATTTTTGGACCCTCTCTCTTAACCTGCTGAACTTTTGGTGCTTCTTCTTGCTCTTTATCATCTTCTGATTGGTTATTATCAATAACACTTTCATGCTCAGCTTTGATTTCACTCATAGACTCTTTCCATTCTTCTTGAGCTCTTTGAGTTTCTTCTTCTGTAGCAATTCTTATCTTAGCAAGTGAAGATATAACCTCATACTTAAAGTTATCTAGCATAGTTGAAAACAACTCGAAAGCTTCTTTCTTATACTCATTTTTTGGATCTTTTTGAGCATAACCACGTAAATTTATACTATTGCGTAGATGATCTATTGAGCTTAAATGCTCACGCCAATGACTATCTAATGACTGCAATAATGAGAACTTCTCAAACTGCCTAACTGCTCCAACCTCTAAATCTTTAGTTTTCTCAGCAAACTCAAACTCTATAGCCTCTCTTACAAGCTTCTTAAGATCTTCTTCTCCTAAACTATCATCTTCCTGATAAGACTTTTGTAAGTCAAGCTCTATCAGAAAGTCAGACTTAAGTGCTTTTTCTAGACCCTCAAGATCCCACAATTCATGCATAGAGCCAGCAGGCACATAATCATGAAATAACTGTTCCGCCACGTCTATACGAATATCAGCAAGAATTTCACTAACATCATCAGAATCTAAAAAAGCTTGTCTCTGCTCATAAATAACTTTACGCTGAGTGTTTACAACATTATCATACTCTAGTAAGTTTTTACGGATATCGAAATGATAACTTTCGACTTTACCTTGAGCTTTTGATATAACTTTTGACATAAAACCAAAAGCTAATGATTCACCACCCTTAAGACCTTTCTTAACTCTTTCTGCCATACTTTGAGAAGCAAAAATCCTCAAAAGATTATCATCCATTGATAGATAGAATTTACTCTCACCTGGATCACCCTGTCGAGCAGCACGACCTCTTAACTGATTATCAATCCTGCGTGAATCATGTCTTTCTGAACCAATAATACATAATCCACCAGCATTTTTGACAACCTCGTTACGCTTAATCCATTCTGCTCTAATTTTCTCAACATCCTCTGCGGAAGGGTCCTCAAGCTGTGCAATTTCAACTTCCAAATTACCACCTAAGATAATATCAGTACCACGACCGGCCATGTTTGTTGCAATAGTTACATTACCTGGATAACCTGCCATAGCAATTATGCTAGCTTCTCTCTCATGTTGCTTCGCATTTAATACATTGTGTCTAATTTTCTTTTTCTTCAACAAGGTTGATAAAACCTCAGATGCTTCAATAGAAGCAGTACCAACTAATACTGGCTGACCTTTGGATATCCTTTCTTTGATGTCAGTAACTATAGCATCAAACTTCTCTCTTACACTGCCATAGATTTCATCATGATGATCTTTCCTAATTAATGGTTTATTAGTAGGAATAATTATCACTTCTAATCCATAAATGGAGTGAAGCTCAAAAGCTTCGGTATCTGCTGTACCAGTCATACCAGCTATTTTATTATATAGCTTGAAGAAATTCTGGAATGTAATGGATGCCATTGTTTGGTTTTCAGCATTGATTTTAACGCCTTCTTTAGCTTCTATTGCTTGGTGTAGGCCATCTGACCATCTACGACCTGGCATTGCTCTACCGGTACTTTCATCAATAATGACAATCTCTTGATCACGTACAATATAGTCAACATTCAGTTGGTATAATGAATTAGCTCTCAAACAAGCATTTAAATAATGCATTTTTGTAATATTATGAGGACTATACAAGTTATCATCTTCTTCAAGGATGCCCTCTTTTTTAAGCATACTTTCAATTTTTGCATAGCCTTTTTCTGTTAAATAAGCATTTTTAGACTTCTCATCAACATAAAAATCTTTCTGTTCTTGATCTTCTTCTAACTCTTCTTTTTCCTGCTTCTCTAAGTAAGGCACTAGTCTATTAAAAATATTATACATCTCAGAACTATCATCAGATGCCCCAGATATAATAAGTGGAGTTCTAGCTTCATCAATTAAAATTGAATCAACCTCATCTATAATTACATAGTTGCGACTTCTTTGGACTTGCTGCTCTTTATCATAAGCCATATTGTCTCTAAGATAGTCAAAACCAAACTCGTTGTTTGTCCCATATGTAATATCACATGCATAAGCTTCTTTACGTTGTTCTGGATTTAAGTCAGCTACGATTACACCTACTGATAAACCTAAAAATTCATAAATATCACTCATCAACTCAGCATCACGCTTTGCAAGGTAATCGTTGACTGTAATCACATGAACCCCATTACCAGTCAAGGCATTCAGATATGCTGGTAGTGTAGCAACCAGTGTTTTACCCTCACCAGTTCTCATCTCGGCAACCTTACCTTGATGAAGAACTATTCCTCCGATTAACTGTACATCATAATGACGCATATTTTTGGTTCGCTTACCTGCTTCTCTAACTGTAGCAAATGCTTCTGGAAGAAGACTCTCTAAAGTCTCTCCTTTTGCGACCCTTTCTTTATACTCTTGAGTTTTTGCTTTTAACTCTTGATCACTAAGTTTCTCAAACTTAGGCTCTAAACTAGTAATTTTCTGAACCGTTTTAGAAACTTTCTTAATAAACCTATCGTTGCGACTGCCTATAATTTTCTGAACTAAATTTAACATTATTAATTAACCAATTCTCTTATAGTTTTAAATAAAAATAATAACCTAAATGTACATTATATAGAGTTTATAAGAAATTTAAATTAAGATAGATACATTAATTGTACGAATTGAATCATATAGTGTAATAATGAGATATTTTAAGCTAAAACTACTAGTGCTAATAATATTTAGTTTATCCGCGTGTAGTTATTCCAGAAATACTCAAGAAAAATATGATATTACCAAAAACACACCTCAGACACATAAAAGTATTAATAAACAACCTATGGTTAGAGATATAAATATTGAACCAGTTCCAGAGTGGTTTCTAACTAGTCAATCCAATACTGATGAAACTCTATATGGTTTCGGCTCAGGTAAAACCTTAGATCAAGCCACGCATAACGCTTTAGCAGATATGATTCAAAGACTACAGGTGACTGTATCTTCAACAACTAGTTTCAGCAGTATTGCTGACAATAATAAAATATCTCAAAAACTTATCAAAGAAGTTACAACCTCTACAGCAGATATTACAATTCCAAACTATAAAATAATAAATCAGTCTCAAACAAATCAAGCATTCTATATAGAAATTCAAATAGACAAATCTCAAACCATAGAAGATTTAAGTAAATTAATTATTAGCAATATCAACCAAGCAAATCAATCATTAGCAACTACATATAATAAAAACTCTATCTATAGGCTTAACATAGCTCATCAAATAGATAAAAACATCAAAGTAATAAAATCAAGTTTAAGGGCATTAGTAATTTTATCTCCAACAATTAATATTAGTAGCTATATGGAAGCTCTAAATGATATAAACAACGAACTATTAAATATTAAGCGAACCATACAAATATACATTGATAAACAGAATAGTGGCTTTTTTTATAGCTCTTTAGAAAAATATATACAAGTAAACAATTATCTAACTACAGATAATAGGAACTCTGCAAATATTAGTATATCTCTAAAATTGAAAGACTATGATAACCAGTTAGTGAAAAGCCAATACTGCATAAACACGGAAATTGAATTACAAATAACTGATAACTTAACCGGTCAACTAGCTTCTAAACCATATACCATTAAATCTTGTTCCGATAAAGGAAGAGACTCAGCCATAGACAATGCAATTGAAATATTCTATTCTCAACTAAGTAATGCAACAAATATATATTAAATTATGAGCATAAAAGTTATCCCAGAAAAAATAGCTAATATAGAATCACATAAGACTAGAAAAAAAATCACTGACTCAACCTACGCCAATAAAACACTTATCGCTAGAGCATCCAATCTAAAGACTACTGTAGAAGTAGCTAATAAAGAACTAAAGAAGCTAAATATACCTTATTTAAAAGATACTAGTTTAGTTTTTTATTCACCAGTTAAAATTATAGTTAAAAGTGATAAGGAAATACTAAAATCAAAAATAAAAGAACTGCATAGCCAGTTTATTACAAAATTAAACCAAACAACTATGTTTTCAAGAGTTGAGAAAATAGAACTTATTATAGAACAACCCACCAACTTTTATGCAAAAATAAACAATAAAAAGCTAATAAACAAAGTAGCTAAAAAAGCATTAGAAAAGATAAAACAGGAGATTGGTGAATCAGAAAATTAGATATACTGCTATTTTTCAGTAATGGTACCTAAAGCAACTTCCATCATGTTAGTGAAAGATTGCTCTCTCTGTTGAGCAGTAGTAGATTCACCTGTTATAAAGCTGTCAGATATAGTTACAACCGCAGATGCATTTTTACCCAACTCATTTGCTGTTGCAAATAAAGCAGCAGTCTCCATCTCAACTAAATCACAGCCATACTTTTTGATGATTTTTTTATAATCATCAGAATTTTTTCTATAAAAAACGTCTGTACAGTGTGCTTTTGCTTTTTTAAGCCCTATCTTTTGTCTTTTAGCTGACTCTTCAAGATCCTTATTAAGCTCTTCCGAAGACTTAACATCACGATCCTTATCACCAGTTACAATTTCAACAAAATCAGATTCACAGTAACTTTCTTCAACAAGTACTACATCATAGACTTTGAATTCTTCTTTATAAGAACCCGCTGAGCCAACCCTAATGATATTATCAACATCATAATACTTAAAAAGCTCATAAGCATAGATACCCATACTAGGCATACCCATTCCAGAACCCATGACACTTACTTTTTTACCTTTGTAAGTACCAGTATAACCAAACATATTTCTAACAGCATTAACTCTTGTAACATTTTCTAAATAGTTATCTGCAATATATTTTGCTCTTAATGGATCACCAGGCATAATAACTGTTTTTGCAAATTCTTCTTTTCTTAATGTTTCTATATGAGGAGTAGGTAATGACATATCTGTTCCCTTTATCTTAATTTCACTCAGAATATATTAGCATAAATTATACAAAAATCTTAGTTTTATAGCTTTTAATATTATTAACTTTAGTTAACACATTAACTTTGAAATTACTATTAATACATATTAGATTTTTACTTGAATATTTTTAGAATTAAGAATGATTTTAATTTAATATATATTTAGAGATCCTCTTTAGGATTAGATTCATCAGATGTATCTGGAACATCCTCATCCGGAGCTGCAGGAGCTATAACCTTACCAACCTCGACACTTGGCTTGTAGCTATCTCCATACTCACCTGGCTCACGTACATCACGTCGTGCCATTAAGTCGTCAACTTGTAATGCATCTATAGTTTCATATTTCATAAGAGCATCTGCCATAGCGTGAAGGATATCAACATTATCTTCTAATAATTTCTTAGCCTTGTTATAGCTCTTATCAATCAACTTACGTACTTCTGTATCTACTTCACGAATAGTAGAATCTGACATTTTGACAGATTTACCACCACTTCCTCCAAATGGACCATCATCTTCAACATCATAAAGTATAGTTCCCATAGCATCTGATAAACCCCAACGAGCTACATAGTTACGAGCGATATCTGTAGCAACTTGAATATCATTAGATGCTCCTGTAGTAACATGATCATACCCAAATATAAGCTCTTCTGCGATTCTGCCACCAAAGATACTACATAAACGTCCATGTAAAATAAGCCTACTTTGGCTAACAGTATCACCCTCTGGCATATACATAGTTACACCAAGAGCTCTACCCCTAGGTATAATACTTACCTTATAAACAGGATCATGTTCAGGCATCAGTTTACCAATAATAGCGTGACCAGCTTCATGATATGCAGTAAGCTTCTTCTCTTTCTCAGTCATAGCCATACTTCTTCTTTCTGAGCCCATCAAGATTTTATCTTTAGCCTTTTCGAAGTCTGCCATACTAATTTTATCTTTAGACTCTCTTGCAGCAAATAGAGCTGCTTCATTTACAAGGTTAGCAAGCTCAGCACCAGAAAAACCTGGAGTCCCACGAGCTATCCAGTCAGCCCTAACATCATCGCCTAAAGCTACTTTTTTCATATGAACCTTAAGTATAGCTTCACGGCCTTTAACCGTAGGTAAACCTACATTTACTTGTCTATCAAATCTACCAGGTCTTAATAATGCCTTATCTAAAACATCTGGCCTATTAGTTGCAGCAATTACTATAACACCTTCATTATCAGCAAAACCATCCATTTCAACAAGCATTTGGTTTAGAGTCTGTTCACGCTCATCATTACCGCCACCCATACCCGAGCCACGATGACGTCCTACAGCATCTATCTCATCAATAAATACCAGACAAGGCGCTTTTTTCTTAGCTTGGTCAAACATGTCGCGTACACGAGATGCACCGACACCAACAAACATCTCTACAAAGTCAGAACCTGAAATTGAGAAAAATGGTACTTTAGCCTCACCAGCTATAGCTCTTGCTAGAAGTGTCTTACCCGTTCCTGGAGGTCCTACCATTAAGACACCTTTTGGAATTTTACCACCAATTTTTTCATATTTTTTTGGCTCGCGTAAGAAATCAACGATCTCAGCTACTTCTTCTTTAGCCTCATCGACACCTGCTACATCTTCCAAAGTTACTTTGATTTCATCTTCACCTAAAAGCTTAGCTTTACTCTTACCTACAGAGAAAGGCCCTCCCTTACTACCACCGCCTGCTTTCATCATCATATAGATAAAGAAACCAAAGATTAGTAACATAGGTAACCAATTTAACAAGAATGCCAAAAATATATTTGGCTTCTCAGGTGCTTTTGCTTTAATAACAGCTTTGCTATCTTCTAGCTTATTAACCAAGCCTCCATCAAGTAGTGGAGCATAAGTTACAAAGCTTTCACCATCTTCTGTTTTACCAGTAATAGTTCTACCATCGACATCTACTAAACTAATTTTATTATCTTTTAACTTACTAACGAACGATGAATAATTAATACTTTTAGATGAACTATTCGTATCATTGATACCATTGAAAAGCAGTAGCATCCCACCAATGATTAAAATCCAAAAAATAATATTTTTGAGCATATTATTTTTATTATCATTATTTTGTGCCATATATTTATTTTACCTTTTTCTTCCCTATGAAGTTTTAATACTAAAATCCAACTAATACTATAGTAAAAAATTCAATTATTAGCTAGTCATTTTGCCAAATTAACATATTATTAATACAATAATTTTTTTAAGTATTTACCTGTATAAGATTTTTTACATTTGACAATGTCTTCTGGTATTCCCTCAAAAATTATCTGTCCGCCTTTACTTCCACCTTCAGGACCCAAATCCACTATCCAATCAGCCATCTTAATAACATCAAGATTATGCTCAATAATTACTACCGTATTACCTCTATCACGCAGATCCATAATTACTTTTAAAAGCTGATGAATATCATAAAAGTGTAGTCCTGTAGTAGGTTCATCTAAAATATATAAAGTTTTGCCTGTTGAGCGTTTTGAAAGC
Organism: Francisella salimarina; assembly: GCF_007923265.1. Lineage (NCBI taxonomy): Bacteria > Pseudomonadati > Pseudomonadota > Gammaproteobacteria > Thiotrichales > Francisellaceae > Francisella > Francisella salimarina. The sequence continues at coordinate 248,763 of NZ_VOJA01000003.1, read as the reverse complement.
TCTTTAGCTAGTTTAACTCTTTGAGCCTCTCCACCAGATAAGGTAGTCGCGCTTTGGCCTAACTTAATATAAGACAATCCGACACTCATTAAAGCTTCTAATTTAGTCCTGATACTCGGAACAGCATCATAAAACCCTAGAGCATCCTCCACAGTCATCTCTAATACTTCGTATATGTTTTTCCCCTTGTACTGTACAGCTAGAGTTTCACGATTATAACGCTTTCCTTCACAAACATCACAAGCCACATATACATCAGCTAAGAAATGCATCTCAACTTTTATAACACCATCACCTTGACAAGCCTCACATCTACCTCCGCGAACATTGAAGCTAAATCTTCCTGGACTATACCCTCTAGACCTAGACTCCGCTGTAGCTGCAAACAGCTCTCTTATCGGTGTAAAGACACCTGTATATGTAGCTGGATTTGAACGAGGAGTACGTCCTATTGGCGACTGATCAATATCAATAACCTTATCAAAATGATTAAATCCTTTGTGTGATTTATATTCCATAGGTACAAGTGTACTTCTATTTAATAATCTTGATGCTAGAGGATATAATGTTCTATTAATCAAAGTTGATTTACCAGACCCTGATACACCGGTTACACAAGTCAAAACACCAACAGGAACTTTTAAGTTATCACCTTGTAAATTATTGCCAGTTGCTCCGTTTATTTCAATAAAACGATTCTTATAAGCTTTCAGCCTTTTATCTGGCACTTCTATTTTCTTGCGACCACTTAAATAATCAGCAGTCAAAGATTTTTTATTTTTGATAATAGTCTGGTAATTTCCTGATGCAACTACTTCACCACCATGAACACCAGCCTTTGGCCCCATATCAATAACATAATCAGCTTGCCTAATTGCATCTTCATCATGTTCAACAACGATAACCGTATTACCTAAATCTTTAAGATTATGCAATGCATCTAAAAGGCGTTGATTATCTCTCTGATGAAGACCAATAGAAGGTTCATCCAAGATATACATAACGCCAACCAATCCAGCGCCAATCTGACTAGCTAAACGAATACGCTGTGCTTCACCACCCGAAAGAGTATCAGCCTGTCTTGAAAGACTTAAATACTCCAAACCAACATTTGCTAAAAATTCAACTCTTAGCTTGATCTCTTTAAGTAAATTCTCTGCAATAACTTTTTGTTGCCCGACAAACTCTAATTCATCAAGCCACTTCAATAAATCATCTATAGATAAAGCACACACATCTGCTATATTTTTATCTGCTATAAATATGTTTCTAGCATATTCATTAATTCTAGCACCATTACAAGACTTACACTTAAGGTTACTCATAAGCTCATAGAGATCTTTTTTGACCATATCTGAGTCAGACTCATAGTATCTACGCTCAAAATGAGGTATGACTCCCTCAAATGATTTAACTCTAGTTTGTCTACCACCTCTAATTGAATCAACAGTCATCTTAATGGTTTCATCACCAGAACCGTACAAGATTATTTCTTGAACTTTCTTAGATAATTTCTCAAAAGGTGCATCTAATGAAAATTTATAATGCTCAGCCAAAGATTCTAATTGTGAATAGTAGTATTGATTTGTTTTATTCCACTTAACAATTGCTCCATGCTTAAGCGAAATTGCAGGGTCTATTATTACTTTTTTCTCATCAAAGAATTCTTTGACCCCCAGACCATCACAACTACTACAAGCCCCTAATGGACTATTAAATGAAAAGATTCTTGGAGATAGCTCTTTGAGAGCATAATCACACAACGGACAAGCATGCTTTGATGAGAATAATATATCTTCAGCATTTTCGTTAGTCATATCTGCTAATTTGACGATACCATTACCAAGATCTAAAGCGGTCTCTATAGACTCTGCAATTCTTTGCTCATTGTCTTTCCTAGGCTTAAATCTATCAACTACAACATCTATATTATGTTTCTTATAGCGATCTAACTCTGGATAATCCTCATCTAGATTAAAAAAATCACCATTTATACGAACGCGGATATAACCCTGTGCTAATATTTTATCTAACAAAGTATGGTGAGTACCTTTCTTCTGAGAAATGATCGGAGCAAGTATCATTAACCGAGCTTTCTCATCAAACTCTAAAATTTTATCAACCATCTGGCTAACTGTCTGTGCTTTAAGCTCGATATTATGTACTGGACATTTAGCAGTTCCAGCCCTAGCAAAGAAGACTCTCAGATAGTCATATATTTCTGTAACGGTCCCAACTGTAGATCTTGGGTTGTGAGATGTCGTTTTCTGATCAATTGAGATAGCCGGCGAAAGACCCTCTATATGCTCAACATCCGGCTTATCCATCATTGATAAAAACTGCCTAGCATAAGAAGACAATGATTCAACATAGCGTCTTTGGCCTTCTGCATATAGCGTATCAAATGCTAATGATGATTTACCAGAACCACTCAAACCTGTAATAACAGTAAGCTTGTCTCTAGGTATCTCAACATCAATATTTCTTAAGTTATGGGTTTTTGCACCCTTAATGATAATTTTTTTCATAAAGAATTTTAGAGAAATATCCGTTGAATTTTAGATTATTTGTATTCTACTTCTAAGATTTCGTAAGTGACTTTACCTTTAGGCGTATCCAAGGTAACTTCATCGCCTTCTTCTTTTTTAATTAAAGCGCGTGCCAAAGGTGCAATAACAGATATTTTATGATTATCTATATCTGCTTCATCCTCACCAACTATCTGATATGTAGTTTCTTCTTCCGTATCAATATTCATAATTGTAACTGTAGCTCCAAATATAACCATACCATTGGCTTGAAGCTTTGTTACATCAATAACTTGAGCATTAGATAGTTTTGATTCTATATCTTTAATTCTACCTTCTATAATACCTTGTCTCTCTCTAGCAGCATGATATTCAGCATTCTCTTTAAGATCTCCATGATCACGAGCTTCTGCTATAGCTTCAATAATCGCAGGTCTTTCAGTTTTTTTTAGTCTATTTAGCTCTGCTCTTAATGCCTCTTCTCCTACTGGAGTCATAGGTACTCTATCATTTGTCATTATTTATTCTCTCCTTTTAATAACACAAATCAAACTATTCACAAGTAAATGCCCCACCACCATCTCTCGTAGGACTATCAGTATAAACTACTCTACCGACCAAGTTAATAACTAATGCTGCTTGATAATTATTATTTCTATCACAATATGTAATATTACCGTTACCTGTAGCCATAAAACCGTTAGGCGCAATCCTAATAAAGCTAGGATTTCCCGCTAAATTAAGATAAATACGACCATTATTTCCCTGAGGAAGATTTGCTATTATCTCATCAGTATTACCATCATATATTTCTGTACCATCAGTACTTTCAAAAGCAACAAGAGGATCGTCACCCCACAATCTTGAATTAGAGCAAGACAAACTATTTCTATCCAATTTACCTGATTCATCAAAACTATCTGGAGTAGCTGCACAAATTATAACAGTCCTGCCATCAGAGCGGGCCCTAATAACACTATACTCAATAAACTTTTGTAAATTAGTCAATCTAGTCTCAGCAAATGTTTTAAAAAAAAAGGTAAAAGAACTAATTGCTGCCATCATCAATATAGTCATAATGACAATAACAACCATTGTCTCAACTAAAGAAAAGCCTTTTTTCTTACTAACAAACATTATTTATTTTTTACCTTTGCTATAAGCCATTTAGTTGACTCATCAAGATTCTGATACTCATCAGAAGAATCATCGCTCATTGCCTTTAAAATATTTTTACCAAGTTTTTTACCAAGTTCAACACCCCACTGATCGTAACTATTCACATCCCACAGTGCTCCTTGAACAAATATCTTGTGCTCGTATAGAGCAACAAGAGCCCCAAGAGTATATGGGCTAAGCTCATCAAGTATAATAGTAGTACTTGGCCTATTCCCTGGAATTACTTTGTGAGGAGCTATCTTTTTTGCCTGCTGTTCACTTAGACCAGAATTTAAGAGCTCATTATAAACCATATCGTAAGATTGTCCAAACATTAGTGCTTGTGACTGAGCAAAACAATTAGCTAGTAAAGCCTGTTGATGATTATCATATCTATGATGGCTTGTAGCCACAGCTATAAAATCAACAGGAATAAAAACATTACCTTGGTGTAAAAGTTGATGAAAAGCATGTTGCCCATTTGTGCCGACACCACCCCATAACACCACGCCAGTCTGATAATTAACCGTTTCTCCAGCAAGATTCACAGATTTACCATTACTCTCCATATCAGCTTGTTGAAGATAGTCCACAAAATAACAGAGCCTTTCATCATAAGGAAGTAATGCTTGTGACTGACTAGCATAAGCACATGAATAGTAACTGGCTAACAATCCCATAATTACAGGAATATTTTTATCAAAGCTTGTTTCTCTAAAGTGCTTATCTACAGAGTATGCACCAGCCAACAGCTTCTCAAAATTATCATAGCCAATTGCAAAAGCTATCGACATACCAATTGATGACCATAATGAATAGCGTCCACCAACCCAATCCCACATCTTGTAGCAGTGTTCAAGATCTATACCAAATTCTTCTACTTTATCTAATTTACTAGATATAGCTACAAAGTGATTAGCTACAGCTTTTTCATCTTCATAATGATCCAGCAACCACTCTCTAGCAGATATGGAATTTAAAAGAGTCTCCTCTGTCGAAAATGATTTAGATGCCACAATAAACAAAGTAGTCTCAGGATCAACAACATGTAAAGCTTGTAATAATGAATCCGCATCAACATTTGAAACAAAATGAACTTTTAGACCTGTACAGTGATATGGTTGCAGCGCTCTAACAACCATTTTTGGCCCTAAATCTGAACCTCCAATACCGATATTTACAATATCCGTAATTTTTTTACCCGAAAAGCCCTTCCACTCTCCTGATGTTACTTTTTCAACAAGAGCTTTTACACGTTGCTTCTCTTCATTGACTTCTTTGCGAATATCCTGTCCATCTATGACTAGTGGAGAATTAGATAAATCACGTAACGCAGTATGCAAAACAGATCTATTCTCTGTAGAGTTGATTTTTTCTCCTGTGAACATCTGCAAAATCTTATTTTTAAGGCTAGACTGATCAGCTGCTTCTAAAAGAGATTTTAATATAGCATCATTAACAAGATTTTTTGAATAATCAAAGTAAATACCTTCAAGCTTCAAAGATAATTTTTCAACTCTATGATCATCTACTGCGAACTCTTGTTTCAAGTTTACATTCTGTTGTTTTAGTCCCTTTCTAGAATTATTACAAAATGTCATTTAATCTATCCTTATATTTTGCATGCGATATAAATAATAAAACATCTCCATCTGAGTAAGATATTTCCACCCTATCTTCAATAGCATAGTTTCTTGCACCTGTACCAGTATCTATACTCAAGGTCTCACCAGATAAGGGATACCTGAGACCATTATAGTATATATTTTCTGCATATCCAAAAGGCATAACTGAAAACATCTTACCAAGCACACCGCCTATACTATACTTCTTAGGTATAAAAAAATATCTAGAGTAAGTATCTATAAACTCAATATCTAATCTTCGCATATAGTTTTTAGCAATACTAATATTGCATAAAAAATGATCCATTTCTCCCTCTGATGCTCCAAAGACATAAACCTTTGTAACACCCAGAGAGATAATATATTCTAAAGATTTTTCAAAATCTGTAGAGTACTGATCCTTATCAATAAGAAATAGCTCATCATCTAGAACAGCGAATGAATCAAAGTCACCTATAACTTTTTTAACTTTTGGACTTAAACAAGCAGATTCACTAATCTTTTTGTAAGCACCATCTGCACAAAATATATCGTAATTATTCAAAATATTTCTAATGTACTTTTCACAAAAAGACAAATTGATACTACCATTTAGAAACAGTATAGCTTCAGACATCACTTTATATCTACTAAAAAATAATAGTAAATTATAGCTTAATAGAACGAAAATAAAGAGCTTTAAGATTGATAATTAGGTGGTTCTTTCGTAATTGTAACGTTATGTACATGAGATTCTTTGAACCCAGCACCTGTAATTTGAACAAAAGTTGGCTCTGTACGCATAGTCTGAATATCCTTTGAACCAGTATACCCCATACTAGATCTTAATCCACCTATTAACTGATGTATAACTGCAGCAAGATGCCCCTTGTAAGGTACTCTACCTTCGACACCTTCTGGAACAAATTTTTTAGCATCAGTATTACCCTGGAAGTATCTATCAGAAGAGCCTTGTTCCATAGCACCTAGAGATCCCATACCTCGATATGACTTATAAGAACGTCCTTGGAAAAGTTCCACCTCACCAGGAGACTCTTCAGTACCACCAAAAAGACCACCAATCATAACCACTGAAGCTCCAGCTACTATGGCCTTTGCTATATCTCCAGAGAACTTGATACCACCATCCGCAATAACAGGAACTCCTGTGCCTTCTAAAGCTTCAGCAACATTTGATATCGCAGTAATCTGTGGCACACCAACACCAGCAACAATCCTTGTTGTACATATTGAACCTGGGCCTATACCCACTTTAACAGCATCAGCACCAGCTTTAACAAGATCCTTCGCAGCTTCTGCTGTAGCAATATTCCCACCTACAACCTCAATTTTTGGATAATTCTCTTTGACCCAATTAACCATATCAAGTACACCTTGAGAGTGGCCATGAGCTGTATCAACAACAATTATATCAACGCCCTCTGCTGCTAATGCCGTGACACGTTCCTTAGTGTCAGCCGCTGTGCCAACTGCAGCACCAACTCTTAAACGACCAAGCGAGTCCTTACAAGCATTAGGCTTGTTTTGTGATCTTTCAATATCTTTTGTAGTTATCAAACCAACTAGTTCGCCTTGCTCATTTACTACAAGTAACTTTTCTATCTTGTGCTCATGAAGTTTTTTCTTGATTGCACCTTGAGAAGCATCCTCAGCTACTGTTACTAACTGATCTTTAGGTGTCATTATAGAACTCACTGGCTCATCTAAATCTTTTGCAAATCTAAAGTCACGCTTAGTTACAATACCTATAATCTTATTAGTATCATCAACGACTGGAAAACCAGAGAAATTATGTTCTTTTGCAAGCTGCATGACATCTTTGATTGAGCTCTCTTGTTTTATGGTAATTGGATCAATCACCATCCCATTCTCAAATCTCTTAACTTTTTTAACTTCTTGAGCTTGAGCCTGTATAGACATATTTTTGTGTATAATTCCAATCCCACCTTCTTGAGCTATAGCTATAGCAAGGCGTGACTCAGTAACAGTATCCATAGCTGCAGATACTAAAGGGATATTTAATTGAATATTCCTAGTAATATTTGTTTTCAAATCTACCTGATGTGGAAGTACGTTCGAATATCTAGGTGAAAGCAATACATCATCAAAAGTGATCGCTTGTTGAGTAATTCTTAGCATTTTTAATCTCCGTAATTAAAATCTAAAAAGAGGTGATATTTAATTACAGAAGTATTCTACCATACTAGAAAAAATATACTAGAGAGAAATATATGTTATTTAGATTGCGACAATAGATAATGTATAAGTAATGGTACTGGTCTACCAGATGCTTTGCAATTTGCAAAATCTCCCATTGCTGATCCAGCGATATCAAGATGAGCCCACTCATAATCTTCTGTAAACTTTGATAAGAACAATCCTGCAACTATAGAGCCTGCTGATCTATCGCGACCACAATTATCCATATCAGCAACTTTACTTTCTAACTTTTTAAAGTATGGCTTATGCAAAGGCAGTCTCCATACCAAATCATTAGAGACATCGGCTGCTTGCTGAAGACTGCTGGCAAGTTTATCGCTATTAGCAAACATTCCAGAAAATGCATCTCCTAAGGAGATAATCATAGCACCTGTCAGGGTTGCCATATTAATAACTGCTTTTGGATTATATTTACCAATATAAGTTAAAGTATCACAAAGAACTAGACGACCTTCTGCATCTGTATTACTTACTTCTACCGTTATACCTTTCATACTTTTAAGTACATCACCTGGTCTATATGATCTAGCATCTACAGCATTTTCTGCAAGCCCCATAACACCAACAACGTTAATAGGAAGGTTCAGCATTGCTAGAGCTTTCATTGTACCCATAACAGCCGCAGCTCCACCCATATCCATTTTCATAGAGTCCATTCCAGCAGCGGGCTTAATACAGATACCTCCATTATCAAACACTAAACCTTTACCAACAAGTACTATCGGAGCCTGATCTTCATCACCACCATTATACTCCATACATACAGTATAATTGGACATATCTGAGCCACGACCCACAGCTAATGCGCAGCCCATTCCAAGCTCTGCCATAGCATCCTGATCTAAATAGTTAAGATTAAATGTTTCATATTTAGATGTTAAATCTCTAGCTTCATTTAGCATATAATCTGTATTACAAATATTTGCTGGAAGATTCTGCAAATCCTTGGCATAATTTTGACCACACGCAATTGCTGAACCAACCTTAGCAGACTCTTCCAAATCTTGATTTCCTGAATATACTAATTCGATTTGTTCTAATGAAAAATTCTCTTTTTTAGATTTTAATTGATCAAAAACATAGGTTTCAGAAATCAATGCTCTAATGGTGTCTAAAGTAAACTGCTTCTCATTATAATTTGCAAAGATATAATCTATATTTACAGAAACCTCTTTTATGTTTAATTTTTTAAGCTGTTCGGCTACCTTTGCAATAATTTTATCGTATTCTGAAGCTATAAAATCTTGTCTAAGCCCAAGACCTAGCAGAACTACAACTTTATCACCATGTAGTAAAGGAAGAACCTCACCAGACTCAGCTTTAAAAACTTTTTTATCTAGTAAAGACTTTGAATTTGGACATTTTGTTTCTTCAACAAGTTTCTTAAGGTTTTCTTGAGCAACAATCAACACTTCAGCGGACAAAGTCGACTGATTATTTACAACAATTTTCATTAGAGATCCTGTATTTTTTGTAACATATTTTCAAACATAATATCAAAAAACGACATTTATCGCATTAAATTTAAAAGCTAGTTATTCTTATTTACTGACTTTTGCTTATAAAAAATATAGAATTGCTACTAGCATAATTATTATATAAATATAGTGGCATACTTTGATTCTAGAAAAATATTACAACAAAGACATAGTTAATACATTCACATCTATTACTCTTTTTATAATATCTATTGTGTCTGCCAATTTACTTATTCGACTTTTTCAGCAGGCCTATTCACAGGGTCTTGGAATTGACTCTATAATAAAATTTGTAATATTAACAATACCTGGAAATGTAAGTCTTGTCGCTCCTATCGCAATATTTTTAGCTATTGTGATTTGTTTTGGTAAGTACTTTGCAAACAATGAAATGTTTGTAACGCTTGCCGGCGGTGTCACATGGATGCAAATTGTCAAAAACACTATGAAGCCTGTATATGCTTTAACCTTTATAACATTTTTGACAGTAATGTATATTAATCCGTTATCTAAACAGACGCAGGACATCTATCAAGCATCACTGACTGCAAAAGCACTACTATCATCAATAACAGATGACAAGATAATTAAAACTACTGATGGAAAAGTCATATATATAAAAAGTAAATCAGGGAACACACTTAAAGACGTTTTCTTATATATGGGTACAGATAATAGTGATGAATACAAAGTTGTAACTGCCCCTATAGCAAAGGTTATAACAGATAAAGGTGCCGCATACGTAGACTTCCACGATGCTCATATTTATACAAAAGAACCTAAAACATACGAACACTCTTATGACACTGCTAAGAATGCTATATACACTATTTTTGACACTTCTGACCGTGATTACAATCACGATAAAGTTGATAGGCTATACATGCACACATTAATAGAAAATTTTTCTGATAGTGACAACGGAACAGTTTCACGTGGGGAACTTTTTGGTCGTATCAACAACTCTATTTCTGTAATTGTAGCATCATTGTTGGCTCTTGCTCTTTGTCGATTAAGACCAAGACAAAATAAATATGCTAAACTGCTGCCCTCTGTTGTTGTTCTGGCCGTATACTTATGTAGTAATATGTTTGTTAACACTCTTATGGTTGGTGGTAAATTACCAATCTGGATAGGCTGCTGGCTTCCACATATCTTTTTTATAATTTATGCTATTAGAACAATAAGAAAAGATAATGGATCATCTAAAAAGGAAAAGTAAATGTTTTTAAACCGTATTGATCGTTACATTTTTAAAACAGTATTTAGCAGTTTTCTTGTTGTAAGTTTGATCTTTTGTATTTTATTTTTTATTTTCACATATCTAGCACAGGTAAGTAATAATGATACAGGCGCAAGTAACATAGAGCTTATTATAGTAACTATATATCAGTTACCAGGAATCTTATACACATTACTTCCTGCTTGTGCTATGGTGGGAGCACTAATGGGGCTTAGCTTACTTGCAAACAACTCCGAAATAATAGTATTAAGATCTTTTGGTCGCTCTACTGCTCAAATTGCAAAAGGGGTAGTATTAGTCGGTATAATTGGCTCTATCATCACAATGGTTTTTGGTGGCTATATAGCTCCAGTATTACAAAAGCTTGCTGACTCAAACACCGTTGCATATAACACTCACGACTTGTGGCTCAAAACTTCTGACGGGTTTATGAATATCTCAAATATAGATCCTAATGGAGGAAAAGCATTCGGAATAAGAAAGTTTATAACCAGTGATAACCAAGTGCAACAGGTTAGATATGCAAAAAAAGCTGAATACGTAAATGATGCGACAGCAAATGTGTTTGATGTAAGTGTTGTAACATTCCCCAACAGCAATGCCAAACATATAAGTGTCAAAGAAAATGTTTATAAAGCTATCTGGTCTAATCCAATACCAATATCTGTAGCTAAAGTTATTACTATCAACGATAATGATTATCTAAACTTTACTCAGTTAACTAAATATATGCTTTCCAATAGTCAGGCAAAGGACTCTATATCACTAAAATTTTGGCAAGAAATTTTTCAGCCTATAGCTTTAATGGTACTAATACTACTTTCTGTGCCTTTAAGTATAGGATCCACAAGATCATCAACCCTAATACTCAAGCTACTTTTAGGAGCATTTTTTGGATTCGCATTTTTTATTATTAACCAAATATTTGGCCCAATTGCGCTGATTCTGCACTTACCAACAATAATTGGTGCTGCAGGACCTACGGTTGTTGCATTAATATTACTAATTTATCTATTTATAAAATCTAAAGAAACATAAAATAATATATGAGCATTAACAAATATTCCTTAAACAATGATTTAAGTATATACATTAAAAAAGATTTGAGAGCTCCCGTCACTCTTGCACAGATTTGGTATAAAGTAGGTTCTACATACGAACCCACTAAACTAACTGGCATATCTCACATGCTTGAACATATGATGTTTAAAGGTACTAACAAATACTCCAAAGATGAGCTTAATAGTATAGTAGAGAATAATGGGGGTGTACAAAATGCATTCACAGGTTTTGATTATACTGCTTACTACCAATTTTGGCATAAAAAAAATCTAGAACTAAGCCTATCTATTGAGTCATCGAGAATGTCTAACCTACTCTTTGATGAAAATGAATTTATCCCTGAAAGAAAAGTTGTACTCGAAGAAAGAAATCTACGTGTAGATGACAAAGCATTTAGCTACGCCTTTGAACAATTTATGAGACTTGCATATCAAAATAATTCACGACACACTCCAATAATTGGTTGGCGTGAAGATATTGAAAATTACACTCTTAATGATCTAAAAAAGTGGTATCAACAAAATTACGCCCCAAATAACGCTAGTATTGTTCTTGTAGGTGATATTGATGAATCATCAGCTATACCTATGATAAAGGATTACTTCGGTGGTATTCCTAAATCTAAATTAATTAATATAGAAAAAGAGCCAAGCTTAATAAATATTGGCTATAGACACTCAAAAGTACAAAAATCACCAAATGATACAGATGCTGCGATATTAGGATACATAACACCCTCGCTAACAACTGATTATCATGATAATGATCCTTTTGCCTTAATGATCCTAAATAATATTATTGGCAGTGCTGATGCATCAGTATTACAACAAGAGCTTGTTAGAGATAAAAATCTATGTTGTCATATTGATAGTGAATACTCTCCCTTCATAAAGGGGGAGGATCTTTTTATGATTACAGCTATAGCAAACCACAACCAAAGCTTAGATAAAATTCAAAATGAAATAGAGAATTCAATTATAAAGCTAAAAAACAATGGTATAACCCAAGAGCAGCTTGATAGAGCAAAAGTAACTATAAAAGCTGATAAAGTGTTTGCTATGGATTCTCTTGAAACTCAAGCAAATTTAATAGGTTCTCTTGCCAGTATAAATCTAGATGTTGACTACTATAAATATCTTGAAAAACTTTATGATGTTTCAACTAGTGATGTTAACCGTGTACTAGACAGATATTTTGACAAATCAAACCTTACATCTCTTCACTTATTAAAGGATTAAAAATCATGATCCATAAATTTGATATAAATAATACAACAGTATATTTCCAAGAATCTCCAAGTTTACCAATGATTGATATACAGCTTAACTTTAGAGCTGGCTCTGCATTTGATGGAGAATTGAATGGTTTAGCTGATTTGGCAGTAGGAATGTTTGCTACAAAGACTAAGAAATCTAATGAGCAAGAACTTATAAATAAAATAACTGATAATGGAATATCTATACATTCAGAAACTACTAAAGAATTTTTTAACATAAAAATTCGCTTGTTAAATGATAATAATATTATTAACAATACTATTAATATATTAGAAGAAGTTTTTACTATTCCAGACTTTGATCCTGATATATTAGAAAGAGAAAAAATTCAGACTCTTACTCATATTGACTATTTATATCAGCAGCCCAATTACCTAGCATCACTTGAATTTTCAAAGCATATTTTTGCAAATAACCCTTACAGTAAGCCAACAATTGGCTACAAAGAAACTATCAAAAAAATATCTCAAAAAGACATTCAGGATTTCTTTGGTGAAAATATTTGTGCGAATAATGCTAATATATGTGTAGTTGGCGCTATAGATAAATCTCAGGCTGAAAGTATTTCTCAAAAAATAATTAGCCTCCTACCAAAAGGTAAAAAAAATACGCAAAAATTTGCTCAACAAAAAAATAATATCGAAATAGTTAAAAACAAATTTCCAAGTAAACAAACTGCAATACTAGTTGGTCATCAATTATTACTCGAAATTAACGATCCATTATACTTCCCTCTAAAACTAGGAAATGAGATACTTGGTGGCGGTGGTTTAAACTCTTTGCTTTTCAATAAAGTTCGTGAAGAGCTTGGATTGGTTTACAACATATCAAGCACAGCAAATATTAATCCCGATTACGGTAGTTTTTTAATATCGGCTCAAACAAGTAATCCAAACCTTGCTATAGACACTATAAACACTGTCTATAGTAATTTCATCAATTCAACTATAGATGAACAAACCCTAACAAACTCTAAAAAGCATATTGAAGGCACGCATTTACTCAGTAGTGTAAAAAATAGCTCTAAATTAAATATGCTATCTTCAATCGCAAATAAAAATCTACCTTTAGATTTCTTTGATACTTATGTTGAGCATATTAATAATGTTACTGCTAAAGAAATTCATAATGCTTACCAAGTGATACAAGAAAATAGCATAATCACAGTAATGGTTGGAGATATCGAATAAGTGAAGACAAATACTATTCGTATAATATCTGGAAAATATAAGAATCGAAGGCTTAAGTTCCCTAATGTAAATGGCTTACGCCCAACCGCTGATCAACTTAAAGAAACTATCTTTAATTGGTTAGCTCCATATATACATGATAGCATTTGCATTGATGCTTTTGCTGGTAGTGGCAGCCTAGGTATAGAAAGCATATCAAGAGGTGCTTCAAAAGCCATATTCTATGAACTTAATTTTAAAGCTTTGCAGCAAATCAAAGAAAATATTAATACCTTGGAAATAAAGAATTGTGAAATATATAAAACTGATAGCATAAAGGCCCTTGCAAATTTTGATCCTTGCAATTCTAGGCTAATTATATTTTTAGACCCTCCATTCAATAAAAACATTACTCCAAAAGCTCTAGAGTCAATATTAAAAAACCAAAATATTCCTAATGAAACATTGATTTATGTAGAAACTGAAAAAACAGCTACATATAAACTTGATGGCTTTGATATATTAAAAGAAAAAACCACAAGTACTCTATCCGCCAAACTTCTATGTAAAAAATAAGTCTTTATATATTTAGACTTTTAAATAGCTTAATTATGCTACAATTTGTGAATATATTTTTAGTAGTACTTATCCTCCATTATGCGTATAACTCTCAAACATCTGAAAGTTTTTATTGAAGTCGCAAAAGCTGAATCTATCAGCGAAGGTGCCAAGTCATGCTTTATATCACAATCTGCAGCTAGTATTAGTTTAGGTCAGTTAGAAAAAATCCTTGAAATAAAACTTTTTGACCGTAATAAAAATGGTCTAAGCCTAAATAGTGACGGTAAAGCCCTATTTAAGAAAGCTATTGAAATCATAGAAAAATCAAATGAGTTTGAATTATTTAATAAATCCAATGAAAACCTACAAGGTGACATTTCTGTAGCTGCAAACTCTGTGATAGCAACTTATGTGCTGCCAAAACTACTTTATAAATTCCAGACAGAATACCCAAACATAAAGATTAATATTATCAGTGATAACCTTGATAAAACTTTCGCTAATATTGAAAATGAAATATGTGAAATAGGCTTTGTCGAGGGACGTGTTCTTTTACATGAAATGAAATCAGAAGAAATCATTATAAAAAAGTCTGAACTAAAAATAATCTGCAATAAAAACCACCCACTTGCAAAGTATGACTCTGTTAACATTGATGATGTTTTTGGATATAAATGGGCATATTATCATGACACTTTTACAACGCGAGATATTCTTATAACCAAGATAGATAAAAACTCAAATATCATGAGGAAATGGGCTGGTGACTACGATGTTAAAGAGAACATTGTTCTAGGAGATATAGTTTTTACAAAAAATGGTGACATGATAAAAGAAAGTACAAACTCTTTCATTGATGATGATTTCTATCTACCGAATATTGAAGCTGTCAAAGTATATGTCGCAAACAGCGATTTTCTTGCAACTGTACCTAATGTAAGCCTTAGTGAGATAGACAATAACTCACTAAAGGTTATTAATGTAAAAAATATTGTAATGACAAGAAATCATAGAATTATATTGAAGAAAAATAAGCACCACACGAAAATTGTTAAACTATTTTGTGACTGGTTGCAGAAACAAGAATACTAGTCTAGTCACAGAAAGTATCAGCTAAAGTAAATACTTCATCAAGAACAGTCACAGCTATATCCAGTTCTTCCTTACTAATTGTTAGTGGCGGCCCAACAAATATATGATTCCATCTTACAAAAGAGTGTAAACCTAGCTCTTTGAATTTACCTGCAATCTTAGTTGTAATACTAACATCTTTAGCATTATAAGGAACTAATGGCTCTTTTGTTTCTCTATTTTTGACAAGCTCAAAACAACCTAATAGACCTTTTGACCTATAATCACCAATACATTTATGCTTAGCTTTTAGCTCCTCTACTTTTTCACCAAAGTATGCAGACATTTTATTTACATTATCAAGTATATTTAGTCTTTCATATTCATTGATAGTCGCAAGACCTGCTGCACAAGATACTGGATGACCACTATATGTAGCACCTAGTACAAAAGCTGTTTCTTGAAATTTAGCCATAATCTTTTCAGAAAGCATACAACAGCCTAATGGTAAATATGATGATGTAATACCTTTTGCCATGGTTACGATATCTGGCACGATATCATAGTTCATAAAACCAAACCATTTGCCAGTACGGCAGAAACCACTCATTACTTCATCAACGATTAGTAAAATACCGTACTTATTACATAACTCTCTTACACCTTCCATGTAGCCTTCTGGATATAGGTAGCAACCAGATGTACCACTTACTCCCTCAAGCATAATTGCAGCAATATTTTCAGCAGCCTCGTAGTTAATTACTCTTTCTAAATGCTTTAAAGCTTCTTCTGTTTGTTTCTTAGGGTTTTCATTATAGATACCATCATAAGTAGATGGTATTTCAAAATGAACAACACCAGGAATACCATCAGCATCGTGAGGAAGTTTTCTAGGATCACCACCTAGCGTCATAGTAGCATAACTACCACCATGGAAAGATCTATACCTTGTTAGTATTTTCTGTTTACCTGAATATGCTCTAGCGGCCTTGATTGCAGCTTCATTTGCACTTGCTCCACACAATGTAAAATAAGCTTTATTCAAGTCACCTGGTAAAAGCTCTGCTAATTTCTTTGCTAACTCACCTTTAACTTTAGTAGCGTGAACAGGTGCAGGAAAAGCAATTGCTTTCATTTGCTCTGTTACAGCATTAATTACAGACTGATTACCATGCCCTAGATTTACACTGATCAAACCCGCAGTAAAATCTAAAATTTTCTTACCATCATAATCATATATGAAAGAACCTTCTCCTCTTTCGATACATGCAGGATTTAAACCACCTTGTTTCACCCAAGTAAAAACGTTATAGTCAATATTATTTTGTTTGATTTGTTCTCTAATACTCATATCTCTCTCCTAAAAAAATACAATATAGTTTTTGTTTAAATACATCAGCCTAAGTAAATATTAGCTCATCCAATCTTTCTTATGCTTAGCATTCCATTTTGTTGTAATTTTCTTAGTCTGAGTCCAGAAATCTACTGGTTGAGATCCTGTAATATCAGAAACACCAAATTTAGAGTCTTTCCAGCCACCAAATCCAAATGGTTCTCTCGGAACTGGTACACCAATATTCACACCACACATACCAGCTGTTAACCTATCAATAACATAAGTCGCAGCTTCACCATCTTGAGTATAGACAGATGCACCATTTCCATATATAGATGAGTTTTGAATCTTGATAGCCTCTTCAATATTTTTAACTCTAATAATAGTTACAACTGGACCAAAAATCTCATCACAAGACCATGGCTGACCAAACTCTGCACCATCGATAATAGTCGGGTTCACATAGTAACCACCCTCTTTACCTTCAACTACAGCATTTCTACCATCTAGTAAAATCTTACATCCAGCATCTTTTGCTTTAGTAATGTAGTTTTCTATTCTATCTTTAGATTCTTTTGTTATGATTGCACCAAGATTTACACCAACTTGTACATCCTTAGCTTTCTCCACAACTTTTTCAATAATATGATCAACATCACCAACTGCTATTAGTAATGATGCTGCCATACATCTTTGACCTGCACATCCCGTGAAAGATGCCACAATATCGCTTGATGCCATATCAGGATCAGCATCTGGTAATAACAATAAATTGTTTTTAGCACCTCCCAAAGCAATACATCTTTTGCCTGACTTAGCCGATCTCTCATATACGATCTTCGCTACAGGACTAGATCCAACAAATGATACTGCTTTAATATCTGCGTGATCACAAATACCCTCTACAATATCTCTATCGCCTTGAACAATATTAAATACACCATCAGGTAAACCAGCTTGCTTTAATAGTTCAGCAGTTCTTATACAAGATAATGGTACTCTTTCAGAAGGTTTAACAATCATTGCATTACCTAAAACTAGAGCCATTGGAATAGTCCAATGAGGAACCATAACCGGAAAGTTTAATGGTACAATACTTGCAACAACACCTAAAGGAGTTCTTTGCTCTTTACACTCAATACCTGTACTAATAATTTGTCTTCTATCACCTAGCGTTTGAGGGATAGATACTGCAAGCTCACAAAGCTCCATAGCTTTTGCTATTTCTGCAGCACCTTCTGCAAGTGTTTTACCATTCTCTTCAGCACAAAGCTTTGCTAGTGCTTCAAAATTTTCTTCCAAAAGCTGTCTGTATTTAAAAAATACCTGAGCTCTTGTCTTAAACGTAGTGTTTCCCCAAGCTTCTTGAGCCTCTTTAGCTATATTCACAGCATTGTTTAAATCTTCAACAGATGAACAAGTCATCTTGGCAATTACTTCACCAGTTTGAGGATTATCTATATCAATAACTGTAGTTCCTGTTGGCTTAACTTGTTGACCATTTATAAAATTATTTGCTTGATATTTCATCATACTTTCCTCTTAGTTTTAATTTTTCTTATAATGTTTAAATAAAATGTTTTGTTACTGAAACTTATCTGCATTAGATACTTAAAAGAAAGCAAATAATAAATCAGTTTTATTTCATAATCACTTAGGAGTAGGCATAAAGCAAATTGATTTTTCTAATAGCCCGTATTTAAAAAATTAATTATCTTTAAACTTACGAATAAACCATAATCTTTAAATAAATACTTATTATGTTAGATATTTTGATAACTGCATAACAAATTTGAGGTTTTATATTTATATGCAAAAAAGTATTAGTTTGATTAGTTTAATCGGTATAGGGATTACTTCTTTAATAGGTTCAAGCTGGCTATTTACTGCCGAATATAGTACAAAAATAGCAGGTTATGCATCTATAGTTTCTTGGATTATTGCAGCAATAATCACTTTTGTAATTGCTCTATCCTTTATGGAGTTTAGTACACTTTTCTCAACAAATGGTGCTTCATCAAAAGTTCCAACTATTATATACGGTCCTATGACTGGGTTTATATTTGCAGTATTTACTTGGCTTTCTTATATGATGTTTGTTCCCATAGAAAGCCATGCTATTATTCAATATTTAGCGGTATATTTCCCAACACTGCTAAAAAATCAAATTCATCACATGATAGCAGGTATAACTATTGTGGCACTTTCCTGTTTACTAAACTTCTTATCAATAAGCTTGATATCTCGTATAAATAGCTATTTCACTATACTAAAAATTATCATCCCAATATTTGTGGCTTTATTTATAGTGATTTTTTGCCTTAGTACTCCAGAGCAAGCTACACACTATGTCGGCGATAGCTCACCACATATACTAACTTGGAAATGGTCAGAGATTTTCACAGCTATCACAATGGGTGGTATTGCATTCTCATTTATTGGTTTTAAAACGATTATAGAAATAGCTGGCGAAGCCCATAACCCCAAAAGCACCATTCCATTATCAATAATTCTAGTGATTTTAATATCTTTAATAATTTTCCTTCTAGTGCAAATTGCTTACTTCTACTCTGCTAAGAATTTTGATAATGTCTACGTTGGAACAAATGAGCTTGGAGCATTTGGTGTAGTTGCTTCAAATATAGGTTCAAGACTCCTAAATACTATCTTATATTTTTCAGCTCTAACATTTCCATTTATATGTGGTGTTATGTATCTACGAGTTTCTGTCGAGTCATTGAATGTCCTAATAACAGAAAATATCTTACTGCAAGATGCCACAAAAAATAGAAAAGGCATGAAAACCTATATGTTAATTAGCTTTATCATTTCTTTATTTATTTTCTTTATATTTGACAACTGGGCAGAAGTATCTACATTTATCGCAGCACTTATGGCTATTACATACCTAATTGGCCCACTAGCCACTATGAACTTTAGAAAATCAATACCAGATGTAAATAGAGCATACAAACTAAAAGCTGCAGATGTCACTTGCTTCTTATCATTCTATTTCTCTAGTATTATTATCTTCTTTAGTGGCTGGAATACCATTGTTAATATTGTTATCTTTGCGATTATTTGTAGCACTATATTTATCATAATAGAAAAAACCCGAGTAAAAAGTCATAAGCTTCATTTTCTAAAGAGTTTATGGTTCTTTCTACATATTATATGCATAACTATTATATCTTTTTGCTATAACACCTACCCAGAATACTTTTCCTTAATCTTAACTTTATTACTAATTTTTATATTTTCTCTTGTAACTTATATTTATGCTCTTAGCTCAAACCTGTCCATAGAAGAAATAAAAAGAAGTTATACAACCTAATAACAAAAAACCATTTAAATTCTAAAAATAATCTCTAAAATATATGCCAACTCTAGCTTCAGGAAATGAATCATGTATCACGTTGGAATATCAGGACCTTATATTTTTACAGTGATGTTTCTTATAGGAATAATTGCTGAAAGTATGACAGGTGTTATATCTTCGTCTCGAAGAAATATGGATGCTTTTGGAGTTGTAGCAATCGCTTTAACAACTGCTTTAGGTGGCGGTGTAGTTAGAGACCTAATCTTAGGTAATCTTCCCGTAACGATTATCCTCCATCCTTATTACATTGTTATATGTTTATTTTTCTCAATTATTGCTATCTTTACACAAAAATACATTAATAAGTTTTATAAAATATTTTTGATATTAGATTCAATTGGTCTTATTGCTTTTGCTTACATAGGTAGTAGCATTGCACACCAGATTTGTACTGAAGTATTTAATATGCAGTTCTTTAGTGTTTTTATAGTTGGTGTTGTTATAGCTATACTTAACGGTGTTGCTGGAGGTATTATGCGTGATATGATCTGTAATGATATCCCAGTTGCTTTTACAGCAGAACTATACGCTTCAGTAGCAGCTGTTGTAGGAGGAATGAACATTATTTTCATATACCTAAATGTAAACCTATATATAAGTGCTGCAATAATTATAGGTTTTGGTCTGACAATAAGAATTATGTCAATAATATATAAATGGAAATTACCGATAATCTAGTAAAGTTAATAATCTATACCTAGATACCGCTATGAAATCTAAACTCCGAATCTGAAGATAATATAAGATCCTTTTCTATTTCACCTATTCTTTTGATATCTTCGCCAATATCTGTAGAAGAATATTTTTCTGCAAAATACAGATATATCGTAAAATGTCTTTTTTCTGACTCTAATAGCCCATTGTAGAACTTCTGTAATTCAGAGTCCAAGTATGGAGCAACTTTTGCAAACCTTTCGCAAGAACGAGCTTCTATATATGCCCCAATTATCAAAGCATCAATAAAGCGTCCTTCTTTATCTGTCCTAGCGGCCTTGATTAATTGACTAGCATATCTAGATGCTGATATGGCTTTGTATTGAATATGTCGCTTTTTCATAATACGCATCACTTGTTCAAAGTGAACCAATTCTTCTCTAGCGATCTTAGACATTCTAGTTACCAGTTCATATTTGTCAGGGTGTCTATAAATATATGTCATAGCTGAAGATGCTGCTTTCATCTCACAGTGAGCATGGTCGACAAGCATAAGCTCTATATTTACTAATGCTTTCTGTATCCATTGATCAGGCGTTTCACATAACAAAAAATTCTCAATGGTTGCAAAATTCGCGTACTGTTGCTTCATAATAATTTATAAATTTACTTTTTGCAGTATTATAAAAAAATTGCTTAACATATTCTATTTAAAATTATTAAGAGTAGAATGTTTATATGAGTAAATCTGAATATTTAAAGTTATGAGTAATATAAATATAGCTAATAAACGCGTAGCAAGAGACGAAGTGCTTTATCACATAGGATTAAGTGAAGAGATGATAAATAGTGCAGAAATCGCAGTTCTTCCTGGAGATCCTAAAAGGTCAGGGCCTTTAGCAAAAATGCTAGATAAAAATGCTAAGTTTCTTGCTACTAATAGAGAATATACATCGTATTTGGCTAAAGTAGCTGGCAGAAATACTGTCATCATATCAACAGGTATGGGTGGTCCTTCAACAGCAATATGTATCGAAGAACTAGCTATGATAGGAATCAAAAAACTGATACGTGTGGGAACATGTGGTGCTATTCAAGAAAATATTGATTTTGGTGATTTAATATTAACCACTGCTTCTGTTCGTCTAGATGGAACTTCATATCATTATGCACCAATAGAGTATCCTGCGGTTGCTGACTTTAAGTTAAATAGTTCTTTATACAACTCAGCAAAATCATTAGATATAAATATTCACTGTGGAATTACAGGATCTTCTGACACCTTTTACCCAGGCCAAGAAAGAAGAGATAGCTATAGCGGTTATGTAAGAAAACATTTTAGAGAATCTCTAGATGAATGGAGAAAATTAAACGTTCTTAATCTAGAAATGGAGTCTTCTGCTTTGCTTACAGTATGTGCCACTTTTGGCTTGCAAGCCAGCTGTATATGTACAGTTCTAGCAAAGAGAACAACTTCAGAATCAGTCAATAAAAGCAGATATGATGAAGGTATGCAAAACATAATATCAATCATAAAACACTCAATTGAGAATAATTTTGAAAACTAAGGAAAAATAAACACTAATGAGCAATGATATTAACAACAAACTAATTGATGCAGCTATACAAGCAGCTGAGAATGCTTATACTCCATATTCTAAGTTTAATGTTGGTGCTGCACTATTAATGAAAGATGGCTCTATTTTAAAAGGTGCTAATGTAGAAAATGCTTCTTATGGCCTATGCAACTGTGCTGAAAGAACCGTATTATTTTATGCTTATGCACAAGGCTATCGTAAAGAAGATATCAAAAAACTCGCAGTAGTTGCTGACACTCCGGAAGGAGTTTCCCCATGTGGAGCTTGCCGACAAGTTATGTCTGAGCTTCTAGATCTTGAGTGTCCAATTATATTATCTAACATCAAAAAAACGGATATAAAACAAACAAATATTAAAGAATTACTTCCATATATGTTTTCCTTATAGTTTAAGCATCATCACCAAGTAGTTTTTTGATAAAAAAGGTTGCTACCATGGTTATAACAAATGCAATCACAGCAATACTGATATAGATATTAAAACCATGTAAATATACATGTTTAAGTTCAATAATATTATTTATATTGTTATCAGATATGGCTGCAAAATTTGCAATAATACCTGCTACAAATCCACCAATACCAATATTTACTAGCCACAATCCCATATAAGCACCTATCTGTCCACGTGGAGCCAGTCTAGTTGCTAAAGACAATCCTATTGCTGATACAAAGAGCTCTGCAAAACCAAGACAGATATAGCATAAAGCAACCCAATAACCACTTACTAGACTTTGTGTATCTACTCCAGATAGATGAATTCCTACTGCGACAGTCACATACATAAAGATTAATATAAACATCCCTATTAAATACTTATAGGTGTCTAATAAATTGTATTTTTTCCATAAAAGTCCTAATAAAACACCTCCTCCTAATACTGTCGAAGTATTAAATATCAGAAATGACTGAGTTGGAATATTAACTCCAAAAATTCTATGATCAACAACTCTATCTATAAACAGATTTAACGACATAAATATTTGGTTATATAACGCCCAGAATGCTACAGCAACTATCAAAAATATTAGGTAGGATACTGCCTTCTTCAAATCTTTTGGATCTTTAGCACCCTTAAATATAACAAATAAACTAAATATGATAATTAAAATTAAGAACAAATTAGAAATACTAGGGTTATATATAACAATTACACTTGCTAACCCTCCACCAATCGATATAGCTATAGCAAGAATCCATTGAAAAACGCTGACACTTTCTCTGTACAATTCCAAACTTAATTTTTTGAATCCTATATAAAAAGTTAAAGTTCCTATCAGAATCATTATCGCAGCTAAAACAAATATTGCTATATCTCCCATAGAATTATATATATAACCTGCGGTTGAGAAACCAAGCAATCCTCCTATATTTATCCCGACATAAAATATTGTGAATCCGCTCTGACGGTGAGTATCTTCAGGCTTATAACTATGACCTAAATAGCTACCAACATTCGTTTTCAATAAACCTGTGCCACTACAGACAGCCCCTAAGGCGATGCAAAAGGTAAATAAGTCACTTGCAAACACAAGATATGTATAGCCTGCTATTAAGAAGACGCCTCCCAAAAGCACACTACGATAATACCCTATAAGCTTATCAGCGACTTGCCCCGCTAATACTGATGTTATATAAAGCATTGCACTAAATGAGCCAACTATAATATTTGCTTTACTATCATTTAAGTCAAACCTTTGGATCAAAATAAAAATCATTGTTGTTGCAATTATTGCATAACCAAATCTTTCCCACATTTCAGTAAGAAAGCAAATAGGTAAAGCTCTTGGGTGTTTTAAATTTACACTAGACATAGTAATTTTCTAACTTTTAAAGTATTAATATTATATTGGAACTTCCAAAATAATAATATTAATAAATAATTATTTACCTATTAAGTTTTTTATATGAAATACTTTAGGTAAATGGTGGGTTGTACAGGATTCGAACCTGTGACCAATTGGTTAAAAGCCAACTGCTCTACCGACTGAGCTAACAACCCATAACTACAAAAAAAATTGAAGTAAGAGGTAAAATAAATGGTGGGTTGTACAGGATTCGAACCTGTGACCAATTGGTTAAAAGCCAACTGCTCTACCGACTGAGCTAACAACCCTAAAGATTTGATGTTTATTATACTGACTAGATTTTATGTGTCAACACTTTATGCTGTTTTTTTCTATTTAATTCCAATATCTCAACAGGATGTTTTATTGTATGTCCTTCCATACGTTTCACTTGGCACCTACAGGAGAATCCTGTGGCAATCACAGATCTTATACCACTTTCTTTAATTTTAGCTTTCCAGCTCAAATTATAAATATGTTTAGAGGCATCAATATGTTTAGTCTCATGTCCAAAACTACCAGACATGCCACAACATCCAACTTTAACTGCTTTTGTCTCAACACCGAAATGCTTAAATATTTTTTGCCACTGCTCTACTGACACGACAGATAAAGACTTTTCTGTACAATGATTAAAAAGATTAAACTCTTTATCTAACATTTTTTGCATAGTAGGTAAGGTATCAAGTTTTGTTATCAACCATTCTTGTACCAGTTTGACTTTAAATCTTATTTTATCTCGACAAGCTTGTTTATACTCATCTCTATAAACCAGCGTCATAGCAGGATCAACCCCAATCATTTCGACTTTAGTTTCAGCTATTTGATTGTATAGTTTAGTAGCTTTTAGAGCATGCTTTTTAAAATACTTCAGAAAACCCTTCACATGAGAAGGCTTACCATTAACTCTAAACGGAGCAAAATATACTCTAAAGCCTAGTGCTGTCAAGAAATCATACAATGACAGAACTATATGAGTATCATACAGTGATGTAAATATATCTTGGACGATACAAACAGCTCTTTTCTTCTGTTCAGTAGACAAACTTCTCATTTCTTCAAGATTAAACTCTGGAGCGCCTCTTTTTTTGAGCTCTGACCTTAAATTTAACGAACTGATGATTGGAGTATCTGCAAAACCAACTAAATTAGTCAATCCAGCTCTAACAAACTGAGTATTAAAAATATCATTATATATTTTTGGCATGTATAAGTTGATTCTCAACAGTGACTCACTATATTTAACGAAATAATCTAGACCAGGTCTCTTATACTTAGAATGATAATGGTATAAGAATTTCGATTTCATTGTAGGGATATCAACTTTTATAGGACAACCTGACACACAAGCTTTACACCCTAAGCATTTATCCAAAGAGTCATAAACTTGATGAGAGAAATCATCAGGATAATCTTCTATTTTATCGAAACCCGTATTATAGACTTTATCCTTTGTTGAGTATCCTGCTGCTGAAAGCTGATTAAGCCACTCACGTAATACCGCTGACCTTCCTTTTGGTGAATATAACCAGTTTCTACTAGCTTTGGCTGATGGACATATTACAGTGTCTAAATTATAGTTTAAACACTGCGAATTACCATTACAGTTATATGCTCCAGAAAATTGTTCGCGCATATCTTTAGGCACTTGCTCATCTGAATAACCCCTGAATGGCCCATCTACTTTTACAAGCTTATCCTTACTACCTGTTGGAACAGTAATTTTACCCGGATTAAGTTGATTATGCGGGTCAAATACTTTTTTGATATGTCCTAATGAGTCATAAAGCTCTTGACCAAAGTACTCTTTTATATATTCACTTCGATAGCCGTGACCATGCTCACCACATAAAACCCCACCATACTTTCTAACAAGTTCACTAACCCTTTGAGTAATTTGTTTAACCTTCTGAGAATCTTCAGCTGAGGACATATCTAGTGCTGGTCTTACATGCAAACACCCTACATCAACATGACCAAACATCCCATATCTTACACCATAAGAGTCTAGCAACACTGTTAACTCTTTGATATAGTCTGCTAATTTCTCAGGAGCTACTGTTGTATCTTCAATGAAAGGTATTGGTTTACGATCTCCTTTCATTGCACCAAGTAAGCCTACACCTTTTTTTCTCAACTCCCAAAGACTATCCATATCAGTTTGGCTTTCTGTGAAATGAAACACTGATTGTTTTTCTAGTAATTGCCTTTCTAGACGCGAGGTCATATTATCTAACTCATGTTGACTATCAGCAATAAATTCAACTAAATTTACTGCTGCCACATTAATAGAGTTATTCTTTTCAAGCATATATTTTATCTTGTGATAAATCTCATCGCCCTTTGCAATTTCAATTATATTATTGTCTATGGTCTCTATAGCAGATGGCTTAGATGACAATAAATCTCTAGCAGCTCTCAACGCATCATCAAAACTATTGTATGAAATCGCAAACAGTGCTTTAAATTTAGGTTTTTTAGTTAGTTTAAGTTTGAGTTCCGTAACAAAAGCTAATGTTCCTTCCGAACCAGATATTAAATAGCTTAGATTGACAGTATTGTCATCTTTGTTATAGGTTTTGGCAAGATTGTAGCCTGTTAAATAACGACTTAACTTGGGAAATTTCTCCTCAATTAATTCGTACTTATCTATAATATGTTCAACAACTATTGAGTATATATTTTTCTCAATGTCATTTAATTTATCTTCATTAAGATCACTTAATTTAATTTTTTTAGTAGATAACTTCTGCCCATTTATTAAAGTACACTCCAACTCTAAGACATGCGCACTTGTCCGTCCATAAATTCTAGAACCTTTACCACACGCATCAGTGTTTACCATACCTCCTAAAGTTGCTCTATTACTAGGTGATAAATTTGGTGCAAAGAAATATTCTGAATCAGCTAATGTATCATTCAGCTGGTCAAGCACAACACCTGGCTCAACTTTAACATATCCATTATCAAAATCTACTTCTAGAATATTATTCATGTATCGACTAGTATCTATAATGACCCCAGCACATAATGAGTGCCCTGAAGTACCAGTACCCCCTCCACGAGGAGCAAATTTAATTTCTTGATACTCCTTCTTACTCGCTAATGCAAAAACTCTATTAACATCATTCTTACCATATGGAAAAACAATAAGCTCAGGAACAACATGATATACACTGTTATCCATTGATGATGATATTCTTGAAGCATAATCAGAATGTATATCACCTTCAAACCCTTTACTCATCAACTCTTCAGCAAAAGCACTAATCAAAGCATTTAAAGCATTTGTATTATTTAAGACTGGCAGTTTACTTGTTTTCATATATAAAAAATTATCCTGGTTAATAAAAAGTAGATAATACCCACCTAGAATTATATAAGAAAATTAACTTCACATAAATAATATTAGGAAAATACATAAAAGATAAAAACATTTCATTTTTTTGTATCAAAGCAGACAAACTCCAAATATAAAGTTATAATGACAATCGTATTTAAAAATAATTTCAAAAGTTAAAAGTTTTTGAGGATAAATATGAAAAAAACTACTCTTTTAGTGATCTTGGATGGTTGGGGCTACAGCGAAAGTGATTACTTCAATGCCATCAGAAATGCAAATACACCTACCTGGGATAGCATCTGGCAAGATTTCCCTAAAACATTAATTAGCGCATCTAGCTTAGAAGTTGGGTTACCTAGAGGCCAAATGGGAAACTCTGAAGTTGGACATGTAAATATTGGCTGTGGTAGAGTGGTCTATCAAGAGCTTACAAAAATTGACAAAGCAATCGAAGAAAAAACTTTTGGTGACAATAAAGCCATCTGTGATGCTATTGACAATGTTATCCAAAAAGATTCAAACCTCCACTTAATGGGTCTACTCTCTCCTGGCGGAGTTCATTCTCACGAAGAACATATTTTTGAAATGATAAAAATTGCCAAGCAAAAAGGTGTGAAAAAAGTATACTTACATGCCTTCTTAGACGGTAGAGATACTCCTCCGCGCTCCGCTGAAGACTCTATCAAAAAAACAGACAAGTTACTACAAGACTTAGAAATCGGGTATATCGCCAGCGTCAGTGGTAGATATTATGCAATGGACAGAGACAATCGTTGGGATAGAGTTGAAAAAGCTTACAAAGCAATAGTCAATGCAGATGCCGAGTTTGTTTGTAATTCTGCGCTTGAAGCTCTAGAGGAGTCTTATGCTAGAGATCAATCTGATGAATTTGTCATTCCAACTTGTATCCAAAAAGATGGAAAACTGATAAAAGTTGAAGATAATGATAGTGTTATTTTTATGAATTTCAGAGCTGATAGAGCTAGAGAAATATCTCATGCTTTCACAGATGAAAACTTTGATCATTTCCCGAAAGACAGATATTTAAACATAAACTTCACAACTCTTACAGAGTACGATTCAAAACTTAAATGCAATGTAGCATTCCCACCGGATCAGCCAATAAA
The DNA here is from genome assembly GCF_007923265.1 of Francisella salimarina. Lineage (NCBI taxonomy): Bacteria > Pseudomonadati > Pseudomonadota > Gammaproteobacteria > Thiotrichales > Francisellaceae > Francisella > Francisella salimarina. The sequence goes on along the minus strand of NZ_VOJA01000003.1, from coordinate 220,087 downwards.
TACTCTTGGCGAAGTGCTAATGAAGAATCATAAGACTCAACTAAGAATAGCTGAAACTGAAAAATATCCTCACGTAACATTCTTTTTTAATGGTGGTAAGGAAGATCAATTCGAAGGTGAAGATAGGATCTTAATTCCTTCTCCAAAAGTTGCCACTTATGATCTACAACCAGAGATGTCTGCTCCGGAAGTTACTGACAAATTAGTTGACGCTATCAATAATGGTAAATATGATTGTATAGTTTGTAACTATGCAAACTCAGACATGGTTGGTCATACTGGTAACTATGAGGCAGCAATGCAAGCAATTGAATATCTTGATAAATGTTTAGCGAGGTTAAAAGACGCAATACTAGAACATGACGGTAACATGTTCATTACTGCAGATCATGGTAATGCTGATATGATGGTCAATCCTAAAACACAAAAACCTCATACTGCTCATACTACCAATCTGGTACCATTTGTATATGTTGGGCATAAAAAAGCTCAAGTAGCTTTAGAGCATGGTAAGTTATCTGATATTGCTCCAACTATACTTAATGTGATGGATATTACTCAGCCTCAAGAAATGACAGGCAAAACTATTTTTAATTTTGAAAAATAAGGATTTCAGACAAAATGCTTGATGCTAAATATATTAAAGATAATTTAGAAGAAGTAGCTGAGAAACTCGCAACCAGAGGTTATCAGTTTAATATAGCAGAATTCAAAGCTCAAGAAGTAAAAAGAAAAGACCTTCAAGAGAGAACTCAAGAGCTTCAATCTCAACGTAATACTATCTCTAAAGAAATAGGTAAAAGAAAGTCTAAAGGTGAAGATGCTAGTGATATTTTTGCCAAAGTTAATGATATTAACGATGAACTAAAAGTAATCGAAAAAGAGCTAAAAGACCTTCAAGATTGTATAAACAACACTCTTCTTTCAATGCCAAATCTTCCAGCTGATGATGTACCAGTTGGTAAGGATGAGAGTGAAAATGTCGAGATAAAAAAATGGGGGACTCCTCGTGAATTTCATCCTGAAGCTCAAGCTAAAGATCATGCAGATATAGGTGAAATACTCAATATGATTGACTTCAAAGCTGCAGCAAAAATCACAGGTAGTCGCTTTGTAGTTCTAAAAAGTAAAATTGCAAAGCTTCATCGTGCATTGACACAATTTATGTTAGATATGCATACAGAAAAGCATGGCTATGAAGAATTATATGTGCCATATATGGTAAATAATGATAGTTTATATGGAACAGGCCAGTTGCCTAAGTTCTCTGAAGATTTGTTTAAATTAGAAGGTGACTTTGAATATAGCCTAATACCAACGGCAGAAGTACCTATCACAAATCTAGTAAGAGATGAAATCTTAGATACAGAATCTCTACCTAGATACTACACAGCACACACACCATGTTTTAGAAGTGAGGCTGGTTCTTATGGGCGTGATACTAAAGGTTTAATTCGTCAACATCAATTTGAGAAAGTTGAGATGGTCCATATCACTACAGCTGATAAAGGTGAAGAATCTTTGGAGCTATTAACATCTCATGCAGAAAAAGTACTACAAAAACTAAACCTACCATACAGAGTAGTCAAACTTTGTACAGGAGATATGGGCTTTAGTGCGAAAAAGACTTATGATCTAGAAGTATGGATACCTTCTCAAAATACCTATAGAGAAATATCATCATGTAGTTGGTGCGGAGACTTCCAAGCACGTCGTATGAAAGCTAGACACAAAAATCCAAGTATGAAAAAACCTGAATTAGTACATACTTTAAATGGTTCTGGTTTAGCAGTTGGTAGAACATTACTAGCTATTATTGAAAATTACCAACAAGAAAATGGATCTATCATGATTCCTGAAGCACTTATTAACTATATGGGTGGAATTTCTGTTATTAAATAATCCTATGACTTCTCTTTGTCAACTTCTTCTTAATCTAGAACAATCTTTACTATCCTATGAAACTCGCTTTGATTATAAATATATATCTAGAGTTTTAATGGATGACTTTAAAGAGTTTGGAAAATCTGGATATTTCTATACAAAAAAAGACATTTTAGAATCCACATTCTCACCAGCTAAAATTAACATGAAAATAGTTAATGATAGCTTTGAGATTGATAAGCTTAATGAGCATATAGTATTGGTAACATATAAAACTATAAATTTAGATAGCCCTCAAAAACACCATAGATGTTCTATTTGGATTAAAGTAGATAATGACTGGAAAATGAAATTTCATCAGGGAAATATTATGGAAGATTAAATAATGTCAAAATTTATAAACTTTGTAAAACATCAGATATATATACTTAGAAGTAAATTGTGGTTTAAACCTGCAGCTTATTGTGTTGTTGCAACTTTAGCAATATATTTTTGTTATCTATTTCAGAAAATAGGTATAAATTTCTATTCTACAACTATTAATAAAGATACTGTTACTACCCTACTCTCTATAATTACAAATAGTATGATTGCAGCAATGGTTTTTGCTGTAGGTGCTATAGTTACAGCTTATACATCAGCTAGTCAATCCGGAACACCTAGAGTACTATCTATACTTCTAAGAGACAGCACCTCTCATAAAGCCACATCAACCTTTATCGGCGCTTTTATATATGGGGTTGTTGCTACTATTGGTCTTAAATCTGGAATTTTTAATCAAACAGGAATCTTTTTAATATTTATTATTACCATACTCGTATTTATATGGATTATTCTTACGTTTATTGTATGGATTGACAATATTGCAAAACTTGGACAAATAAAAACTATCTTGCAAAAAACAGAGAAACAAGCTTTTTCTACAGTTAAACAATATACAAAAAATCCGTACATGTACTGTAATAAGCTGGATAAAGAAAGAATACCAGAAGAGGCACTACCAATTTACTCTGACCATTATGGATTTCTTAATGAAATTCATCTAGAACTTCTAAACAACCATTGTGAAAAACTAAATGCAAAACTATACATTGTAAAATACAAAGGAGAACACTTAGCTAGCTCTGAAATTATAGCTTATATCAAATCTCCCAAATATTTATCTAAAGAGATACTTAGCAAAATTACTGATAATTTTATTATCTCTAATGAAAAAAACTTTATTGAAGATCCAATATTTGGAGTAGAAACTCTCAGTGAAATCGCAGCTAAAGCTTTAAGTCCTGGAACAAATGATCCTGGAACTGCTATTAGTGTTATTGATTCGCTTAATCGTTGTTTGAAGTATCTAATTGATCATACAGACTCTACTACCAAAATTATTTATAAAAATATTTATGTTGAGGGTATTGAGATAGATCGTTTTATAAAAAGTGGATTTGAATATATAAGAACTTATGGAAGCAATAATCTTCAGGTAGCAAAACGCATCCAAAAAAGTCTTCTTCATATTTCTAAACAACTGGAGAATGATAATAGCATTAATTTTATAAAAGGATATCTATCAAACTGTCTAGCTCAAGCTAATAATGAATTAAAATATGACTTTGAAAAAAAAGACCTGAAAATATTTACTGATAAATTAAAAAATCAAAAATAAACTTCTCAAAAACTTAATAAACATTCAATCAAATAATTCTAAAGTAAGCTTATCAGTGATACTATTTAGAATATTAAATACACTATTTAAATCAATTGATATGCATTTACTAGGTATAGAAGCTGGAGGAACCAAGTTTTTTACAACTATTGGTGATTTTGATGGAAATGTAATTGAACGTCATCGTACAGATACTACTACTCCTGAAGAAACAATGTCTGAAGTTCTTAGGATAATAGTAGGTTATCAAAACAACTATGAGATCAAAGCTCTAGGTTTGGCATGTTTTGGACCTATTGATATCAACATCAAATCTAAAACTTATGGATACATTACAAACACCCCTAAGATAGCATGGCAAAACTTTGATATCGTTGGAGCTATAAAGTCAGTATATAAAGGACCGATTGGTTTTAATACTGATGTAAATGCTGCGGCAGTTTGCGAACAACTTTGGGGTTGTGCTCAAGATTTAGAAAATCTTTTATATCTAACAGTTGGTACTGGTGTTGGTGGCGGTGTTATATGTAATAATAGATTAGTCCAAGGAGCTATGCATCCTGAGATTGGTCATCTTTTCATCCCACAAAATCCTAAAGATAAATTCGAGGGCTGTTGCCCTTTTCATGGCACATGTATAGAAGGCCTAGCTTCTGGTACAGCTATAAATAAACGATGGCAAGTTGCTCATGCAGGAGCTCTTAACGATGATCATATTGCATGGGTATTTGAAGCAGAATATCTAGCAAAAGCATTGGTAAACTATATATGTGCATTTTCTCCAGAAAAGATTATTCTTGGAGGTGGTGTAATGCATAAAACAATCTTGTTTGATATGATTCGTAAAAATGTGAAACAATACTTAAATAACTACTTTGATTATCCTGCATTAAAAGATATGGATAGCTTTATAGTACCTGCTTCTTTTGGCGATAATACAGGCGTCAAAGGTTCTCTTGCTCTTGCACTAGAGACATTCAATACACAAACAAAGTAATCTAGTCAAAATTATCCTTATATTATCTGCTCTTTACTGTTAAAATCTTGTTAAATTAATTGAAAAATAAACTACTTAGCTAATCTTGATAAATAAAATACGTTCTAATCATATACTATCTAAATCTTTGCAAACGATGGTAGTTCAAGCTTTGGGTCAGGCATGTGCATTTATTACGGCTATACTATTGGCTCGCCACCTGAATATAAAAGACTATGGCTTTTATATCTTTGGAGTTACAGTTGCTACTATCATAGCAGTAATAGCAACTATGGGAGCCGGAGGCATATTAGCTAGAACTTGGGGTAAATCTGACCTAAAAAGCAACTTTGAGCGCCATAAAGAAACGTATCGAGTCCACAACTGGTACTTTAAACGAGGCTTTGCAATAGTAATCATATTGATTGCTCTAATAACTTTTTATAACCACTCTGAACACCATGATAATTCTATAGAAAATTTTGCACTCTTATTTGCCGTACCATTTTTTATGGCAAATATATTCCAATCATTCTTTGTCGCAAGAAGAGTGGTTGTTTTTGCCAATTTAATGCAACTTGGATTAAGACTTATTATGCTATTTTTAACTATAGCTTTTATAGTTTTATACATTAATGATACTGCAATGCTTATTGGCACAATGATGATTTTTATGACCATATATGTTACATCTATATGGCTTATCCAAACATCTAAATATAGTTTTGAAAGTGCCAAACCTGTTGGTAGCAATTTATCTTTTGCCTTAATGCAATGGGGATTATTACTTCTATCACAGATTGATATTATCATTTTAAAAGGATTATCAGGTCCTAGTGATGTAGCACTATTCGGTGTTGCGCTACAGCTCAGTGCTTTAGTAAGCTTTGTATTAAATGCTGTCAACTCAAATGTTTTATCACAGATAGCAGATGACTACAAAAATAATTCTAGAGAGATATTTCAACAAAAGATATCATCATATACTAGAATAATATTTATTCTTTCTATTCTCGCTATTCTAGGGCTTATTATTTGTGGTTATCCAATAACTTTGATGTATGGAGAGCAATATACAACATCATACTTTATTTTCTGTATTCTAATGATTGGGCAAATTATTAATGTCCTTTCTGGCTGTGTAGCAACTATTCTTAACATGGCAGGGTTTGAAAGAAGTACTTGCTTTGCATTTTATATTGCACTAATTCTAAATATCGTATTAGGAAGTATTTTTACAATATACTGGGGTGTATATGGATTAGCAATTGCCTCAAGCATATCAATGATATATTGGAATATTCATCTACTATATAAAGTAGTTACAAAAATAAAAATCAACCCTACTATTTTTACTTTTAGATAAATCTACAGCTATGATTCTATTGGGCTACTATTGCTTTTTGCTGCACTATTAAGTGACTTAGAGACATTATCCACAGCATTATTTACTTTTTCTTTAGCTTCTTTTACAGGTTGATTCTTCATATTTGCAACAAATAACAATCCACCCACTAATACTAGGAAAATAATTAATGGAACATTAATTTTCCCAAAAATTTTCTTAAACATTTTCATAAAAATTCTACTCTAACTATTTAAAAAACCATCGTAGCGCCGCTACTGGCTTGATCATCACTTGTACCTTCATCAAATCCTTTTTTAAAGTTTTGAACTTTTGTTTGGGCGCTATTAGTCATATCATTCAAAGTATCTGATGCATCACTTGCCTTTGCTTTTATAACTTCTTGACTTTTATTTGCCTGATCTACTATCTGATTAGCTGTTTCTGAAAATTTATTCTTAACATCATTATATGTTTGATTCATAGATTGTGAAGCATTGTTAGTCTTCTCAATAATATCCTGTTTTGCTTGAGTAACTGATTGACCAAGCTCCTTGCCCACCTGATAAGAATCTCCTTGTGAATAGTCAAAGTCATCGGCATATCCTAATGACAAAGTAGATAACCCCAAGGTTGCCATGGCAATTACTATCTTAATTTTTTTCATAAAATAATCTCCTAATAGCTATATATCAAATTTATTAAATTTAGCTAGCTGGTCAAACCATTAGCTGCATCATCAATATTACTAATTTCCTCTTTCATAGTTTGAGTCTTACTGGAGTTATTAATAGTTGCTTGATTATTTTCAGACTCGACATCCGACAAAGTTTTGACAGTTTCTGATTGCTGTTGATTTGTACTACCATCATCACTTATATTTTGAGCTGGAGTATCCATAGAGGTAGCTTCAGGAACAGCCCCACAAAATAATGGTACTATTACTAGGCCCAATATAAATAAGTGTATATATCTTTTTTTCATCCCATAAACCTCAGGGTAATGAATTAACTATTATAAAAATTACCACAAAACTCTTTTTTTTACTATATTTCAGCACTAGTTTGACATGATAAACAAGTTTGTAATTCTATTGTGTTATAATTTAAAACAAAATAAAAACTAATGAATCTCTAATGCTATCAGATGCATCTAAAGAAGATAAAAAACTAGCAAGGAATTGGCTTAAAGATATCGCATCTCCTGCTAAAAAATGGATTAAATTAACTGTATTAATCGCTTTTCTTAGTGGCCTACTACTAATAGGTCAGCTGTATTTACTTGCTCATATTTCTTATGAAACATATCTACAAAATTCAACCTTAGGTCAACTAAGTACTTATTTTGTTTTGATTATTGTGATTATACTAGTTAGAGCTGCTCTAAGCTGGATCCGAGAAATAGTAAGCTACAAAGCCGCAACAATGGTCAAAAAGCAAATTCGTGAAGATATCCTAGCTCATGTCAATAACCTTGGTCCTATTGAGCTTAATAAAACTTCTAATGCCAACATAATAACTAGTGCTATGGAGCAAGTTGAAGGGTTAACAGGTTTCTTGACTAAATTTTTACCTCAAATAACATTATCTGGACTATTACCACTGGCTATTCTAGTATTCATATTTCCACAAAGTATAGTCTGTGGGATTCTACTACTAATATGTGCTCCTCTTATACCATTATTTATGATCTTAGTAGGTTTAGGTGCAGAATCTGAGAGCCAAAAACATTTTAAAACACTTGCAAGAATGAGTATGACTTTCTTAGATACTCTAAAAGGACTTACAACTCTAAAACTTTTTAATAAAAGTAAATCTCACAGCGAGACTATTTACGAAGCATCTGATAACTATAGAATCCGTACAATGAAAGTTCTTAAAATTGCCTTTTTATCTTCGGCTGTACTTGAGCTTTTTGCTGCTGCTTCTATCGCTCTAGTTGCGATATATCTTGGTATGGGCTTTATCAATGCCGGCGCAGGTAATGATATTTGGTGGTCGCTAGAAAATATAACTTTACAGGGTGGATTATTTATTCTACTTTTAGCCCCTGAATTTTTTATGCCCCTTAGAGAGCTTAGCACTCATTATCATGCCAAAGCGGAAGCAGTTGGTGCAGCTCTAGAAATTTCTAAAATATTTGAGATGCAACCGTCTCATCAAGAAAGAAATGAAATATTTAGCGATAAAGTAAACTCTATAAACATTAAAGATTTGATAGTTAAGTATGATGATAAAATAGCTCTTGATAATGTTTCTTTAGAGATTAATCACAAACAAAAAATAGCTATAGTTGGAGCTAGTGGTGCAGGTAAAACTACACTAATAAATACACTACTTGGTTTTATAAAATATCAAGGCAATATCTTAGTTAATAACAATATTGAGCTAAAAAATCTTGAAGAAAAATCTTGGCTTAGAAATATCTCGTGGCTAGGACAAAACTCATCATTATTCAAAGGTTCTATCAAAGATAATCTACTACTGGCAAATGCTAGTGCTACAGATAAGCAAATAAATCAAGCTTTACAAAACACTGATTTAAATGACTTTGTAAGCTCTCTTGCAAATGGTTTAGATACGGAGGTTGGTGAGCAGAATATAGGAATATCTGGAGGTCAAGCACAAAGATTAGCTTTAGCTCGCGCATATCTAAAACCTCATGATATTCTAATTCTCGATGAACCTACAGCGAGCTTAGATAAAAATAGTGAAGAAAAAATTATCAACTCACTTAAATCAAACTGGAATGATAAAACTGTGATTATGCTAACTCACAAATTAAGCTTCCTAGAGTGTGTTGACAAAATTGTAGTTTTAGCAGATGGAAAAATAGTTGAAACAGGAACATTTGAAGAGCTAGTTGGTGATCAAAATAGTGAATTCTATAACTTCTATAGAAATGAGGTAACAGCATGAGAAATTTAATACCATTTATAAAGCTGTTTAAAAATCAAACTCAATGGATGCTCTTGGGTACCCTACTTGCATGGTCAGCAATACTTATGGGTATAGGACTAATGTCACTATCTGGCTGGTTTATCTCATATACTGGTTACTTGGCTACTACTACCTATGCTATTGCAACTTCATTTAACTATTTTTACCCTTCTGCTGGTGTACGCTCTTTCTCACTTGGTAGAATACTAAGTAGATATGGTGAAAGAATACTAACACATGAAGCAACTTTTAGAATAATTACAGATATTCGTGTATGGTTCTATCAAAAGCTTGAACCACTTGCGCCTTCTCATTTGTTCAAATATAAAAGTGGCGACTTACTTACACGTCTAGTCAATGATATTGGTGCATTAGATAATCTATATATTCGTATAATTTCCCCAACCGTTGTATTTGTCTTAGCAAGTATAACTATAGCTATATTATTTAGCTTCTTTAGCTTAAGTCTTGCACTACTTACATTTATAGCACTGTTGCTAATAGGGTTTGTAATACCATTAGTTAGTAGTCTATTAGCCATGAAAAAAACTCAAGATCTTAATCACACTAGTGCTGAATTAAAAACAAATATCACAGAACATGTTAATTCTCTAGCAGAGCTTAAAATCTTTGACCTAGAAGGTAAGCATCTTGAAAATATTAAAAAGCAAAATTCTGAACTACTAAAGCAAGAAGAAAAAATCAGTTTTATAAGTGGTTTTGGTAGTGCTTTAATGACTTTGGCATTAGGCTTAACTGTAGTTATGGTAACAGTCTTTGCAGTCAAACTAACTCAAGATGGCTATATAAGTGGTGCATTTATTGCTTTGATATTCTTGGCGATAATGGCGATGTTTGAGTCAATTATGCCATTACCACTAGCATATCAGTATTTAGGTAAGACAATTTCTGCTTCAAAAAGGATATTAAATATTACAGATGCTAAAGCAGATGTTGAGTATCCAACAAACTCTGACATTAGTTTAGATAACTATAGTATCAGCTTCAATAATGTTGATTTTGGATATAATGCAGAGCAATCAGTACTTAAAGATTTTTGTTTAAAAATCAAACAAAATGAAAAAGTTGCTCTATTCGCACCAACAGGAAAAGGCAAATCTACCATTATCAACCTACTTGCTAGATTCTGGGATGTTAGTAGTGGCGAAGTCACTATCGGCGATAGAAATATCAAAGAATTTAACGAAGACCAACTTAGAAACCTAATGACTGTGATTAATCAATCTCCACATATCTTTAACACAACTATTAGAGAGAATCTAAAGATTGCTAAGGATAATGCTACTGAAGAAGAGTTATTAGAGGCTTTAGAAAAAGTTGAATTAAAAAAACACGTTGAATCACTACCAAAAGGTCTTGATACTTGGACTGGTGAGCTTGGTAGGCAATTATCAGGCGGTCAACAAAAACGCCTAGCTTTAGCGCGTGCATTCTTACAAGATAAGCCTATACTTATCCTAGATGAGCCTACTGAAGGACTTGATAAAGAGACTGAAAGGCTAGTTTTTGAAAACTTAGTTAAGCTTATGCAAAATAAAACTGTTATATTTATTACTCATAATGCTAAGCTTTTGGAAAGTTTTGATAGAGTTGTTAGGTTTTAAACTTTAAATATTTTGATTTTAGCTTTTCTATTAAGTCATCTATACCTAATATCTCTGTATTATCTTGATTCGATCCAATCCACAAGGATTGTAAATCATAAATATCTTTTGCCTTTGCTAATTTCCGTAAATTAGAAGTATGGTAATGTTGCAGCGGAAAGTTATACTTTAGTATACTGCTATCACTTATTAACATATTCTTGACACCTCGTGCGTATTTACCTGTGATATTTTTAGTAATAGTTGTATCAAAATTATCTTGTATAAACTTTTTACATACTTCAGATAGATTACTTTCTTTTGTCATCATGAAAGCACTACCTATCTGAACATAATTAGCTCCATGATTTAAAAAATCGCTCATATTATTAAGACTAATTCCACCAGCAGCAATAATATATTTCTTAGGAAAAGCATCTCTAATCTGAAGTAATAAGTTTAATGTTGAAATATCATTAGCCTTTTCAGATAAAAAAGTGGCTTGATGCCCTCCTGCCTCACAACCTTGAACAACAAGTACATCAACTCCCCTGCTATCTGCTTCAATAGCCTCTTCCATACTTGTTATATTTGCAATAACAGTAACATTTTTATTTTTTAACTCCTGAATTAAGTAACTATCCAACAAACCAAAAGTCATGCTTACTACTTTTATATTATGCCTCAAAATCAAGTCAATATAGTCAGAATGAGAAATACTTTGCGGAACTAAAAATTCTTTATATCTGTCCTCAACTTTAATCATTTCAAACTCTAAGTCGGTAACTCTAGCATTCTTTATTAGCACTTGATTTTTATGATTTTCTATAAATAGATTAACTCCAACTAGATTAGTTTTATCAAGCAATTTAGATTGAACGTCTACTATCATTCTTTCTAAATCATTCAAACTTAAATAACCTGCTGGAATCATTCCTAACATACCCTCATTAGATACTTTAGCAATAATATCTACTGGTAAAATATTTCCAGCCATTGGAGCTTGTATTATAGGATATTTTAAGTTTAATAAATTCATTTACCCTCTCAACTCTCTATTTAATTTACCAATATCTAATTTCTTCTGCCATTTGGATATTATAAACATTACTAATCATATTTATAATACTTACCCTTTTGAACAAAACTGAGATCGTAAGAAATTTTATAAATCTAATAAAAAACACTAAACCTTTGCAATTTTAAGCATAGTTAGATAAATTTTATTCTATATTCTTACTTTATTTCAAACAGGTATTTTCATGTCAGGTGAAAAGAAACGCCCATTGGATGATTATTGTGCAAGTATACCATCTATACAAGAAATAGATCATAAGGGTGAGTATGGTGCAGAGCCTCCTTTATATAATGTACCATTAGGTACTGATATGGTCGATGAGCTATTAGAATATCCTGTCGAGTTATGTAGTATAAATAACTTTGTATACGATAAATTATGGACAAAGCCAGCGTATGATCTGTTACTAGATAAGGTTCAGAAACTAAATAAAGATTGGCAAGAAAAAACTATAGATACTATAGATCATCAAGATACTGACTTTACTAATTTAAATGCTCAAGACTGTGCAATAGTATCTAATAAATATACAGGTGCTAATTTTGCAAACGCTAAATTTACTAAGACAAAAATACATGGTGGTAAGTTTAAGAATTGTCAATTTGAAAATAACTCTTTTACTAATGCTGAAATAGGACAGGCAAAGTTTGATAACTGTACTTTTACAAATGTAGAATTTGGTGGGACAGATATAAAAGAGGTAGAGTTCAAGAACTGTACTTTTAGTAAGTGTAGCTTTCTTGGTACACAACTCCATACAAGTGATTTCTACGACTGTAATATTCTTGAATGTATCTTTAATTCTGAAATGTGGTACAAAGGTAATATATCCAATACAAAGATTTCAAAGAGTGAATTTAATAAAAGCCAGTTTAGTGGAATTTTAATTGATTCTGTTACATTAGTTGATAGTTCACTTCTTAAAGCAACATTCTTTGCTAGTCAGATACAGAATAGTGATTTTAGTAATAATGCTTGGTTAAAGGTTGGCTTTGCTAGTGGTAATAGCATCTATAAATCTACTCTTTATAATGAAAATATCCAACAATGTAACTTTAGTGATAGTGAGTGGATGGCTAATGAAGTACAAAACTCTCAGATATTAAGAAATGATTTCTCTGCTGTTGAGATGCATGATAGTGATTTTGTGGGTCTTGAAGGAGCTGGAGATAATTTTGCTACTGGAGTACTTGCGAACTGTAAGTTTATGGATTGTGATTTTGCACAGGCTAATTTTACAGCTACTGACTTTATAGTTAATAGTTCTATCCAAAATTGTATTTTAGAAAAATTAATCTATGCTTATGCTATGTTACCAAAGGACTTTGATGAGAACCAACTTAAAAAGACTTCTCAAGCACAGATAAAGCCATTAGACGACAAAGATGTTAAATTTGGCTATCCAAGTACTAAAGCAGAGATAAATACACCAAAAACCACAGTAGCAGGTGTATCAAATGGTTATAGATATTATGGTACTATGTCATTATCAGGAGATATGACAGTTACAGATACACAAAGTCCAATATCAAATGTAACTTTAGAGCAAAAGAAAGTATCTATAGAAAACTCAGTATCAGAAGAGATTAAAAAATGGATACATAATGACTATGGTAAAGCCCCTAAAGATCAGAAAGAAGATAATGCTGCTATTGTTGATGTGGTTACTAATTTTGATCTTAAGAATAACAAAATTTCTTTATCTTGGAAATTTGGAGAGTATACTCTATCCGAGATAAGTTTTGAGTTAATTGCTATAGGAAAATATATAGTTAGAGGATCTCTTACTAAGAATAATGATGATGTTGCTATAGATAAAAGATACATATCATCAAGTTCATTAACTATAGATATTCTTTTAACCTTCATGAAAGATGGAAATGAGGCTGAAGCCAAACAAGAGAGTTTTTTACATGAATTGGCGGTTGGACTAAAATATACACTTTCAATAACAGGAACAGTAATCAGCTTTATTCCACACCCAATAGCTAAAGGTATTGGGTTAGGAATGAAGGGTACTGCATGGACTATGAGTAAGGCGGGAGTGTAACTATGAAAAAGTTATATTTAGCTCAATCTTTTACTATTCTATTTCTTTTGTTTGCTTTACTTAAAGGAACATATTCGCAAATAATGTATTTCTCAGAAATTATTCCTTTTTCTTTATTAGATTTATTTATTTATTTATTCATTCTTATATCTTTATACTTTTCTTTTAAAAGAAAAGTATATTCATCAATAATTATATGTATATATTCATTATTTACTTTAATTAAAATAGGAAATATTTCAGATATCCCTGTTACAATATTTAATTCTATTTCTAATGCTAATTTCCAACTTGCTGCTGTATTACTATTTTTATGCATAACTTTAGTATTGAGTATTGTTATATTTATATTATGGTTATTAAAATTTAGTTCTAATAATAATGCTAAATGAAGATTAAATATACCCTTTCAATCACAGGAACTGTTATTAGTTTTATACCTCATCCCATAGCTAGAGGAGTTGGGTTAGGTTTAAAAGTAGGGTCAAGATTAATTCCAGAATGATAGAGGGTACTTAATGAAAAAAATATTTTATTTACAGTGTGTAAGCCTTAGTTTTCTTCTGTTAAGTTTCATGTATGTATTTATATATAAACTTATATTCTTAATAGATCTTATACACTTCGATATTATGCAAATATTTATTATTTTAGTTTTAGTTATTAATATATTTTTATCTATTAAACAATATTTTATTTCTGTGATTATAAGTTTGGTATATTCAATATATTCCATTTATTCATTTAGTGATTTTGTAGGTTTGAAATTCTATGAAATACCAAAATATTTATTTGATTTAATAGTAGATGGATATTATCAAATATCAATATCTCAATTGCTCGCATTATTATTATTATCAGTAGTTATGATACTTATAAAACTTAGAGTTTATATTAATAAAGAATAAAATTCTTTCAATACTGGAACAGCATGGACTGATTAATATAAAATGAAAAAACTAATCCCAATATTGCTAGTAATAATAATTATTCAATCATCTTATATATGTTATAAGACACATACTAATTCAAGCATATTGCATGAGTTAGCTAAAGCAGAATGTGATAATAATTATCCAAATATGTGTAAATTTTTAGATAAAAAAGAATTTGATAAGAGAGGGTTATTAATAGTAACTAATCTTAATCATCATTGTAATATTAAGTATTATTTTTCCTGAAAAAATAACTTTTTAATTTTGTTAACAATCCTGTTGCAAAGTCAACTTTATTCATTATTATGAAAATTAAGTTAAATCCCTTTATATTGTTATTTATAACTCTCAATGATCTATTTTCAGTAAGAATACTTGTTATTAAATATTTGGTAAACATAAGAATTAGCCCCATTATAGTTGCTGTGAAAATAAAATATGTAACTATATATCCTGTATATCCTAAATTTATTGGTAATAATATAAAAAGGATAAACTCAATGACAAGTATCACTAAGTAACTTATTATTGCAATTTGATATGTAGGCGATGCTAGAGTCATGTGTTTATTAATGAGGCTCGCTGCAATTATTACAATTAAAAAAGATAATACCCCATAACCATGAAGTATTTGCTTTGAAAATAGTCCTGACTTATATGTTAATGTGATATAAATAAGAAAAGCAAATATTAAAAAAATAAAATAGAAAGCTAAGTGTATTAATTTTATAATTTTTCTATTTGTTAAATTTTGATTCATAAATAGTCCCTAAGATATTATAAGCTATCTGGTTAATGTACTATCTGAAGTATATATGAAGAGTTTCTTACAATTTCTTTATAGTTTTTTTATCAACAGAATAATTAGCTAAAAACTTTATTATAAATTGATTAGTTTGATAAATATATATTAAAGAATCTCTTTTCCAGTGATTGTTTAGTAAATCTAAGATTCATATAAAGAAAAGCCTATAAAAAATAGTGATTATAGATACAAATGGAAGAGTTAAAGAAAGAGTAATAAGGCACGAAATATAAAATATAAAAATAGAAGAATATGACAAACAGTTTAAAGCATCAGGACTTAGTAAACTAAAATAAGCAAGATTTAATATACTAAACACTCCTAAGATTATTGAAATACCAAGCACAAGTAAACTACCATATTTGTTTAAATTATATTTTTTTAGCTTTTTGGTCTTTTTGCTCTTAATGTACATTAAAACTATTAACAAAATAGAAACTATTATGGATAGAGTAGTACTTAGTATACTTATTGTATTTTTATCAAAAATAATTATTTTGCTAGATTTTATAGGTATAAAAAACAGAGCTATCATTACTACAATAAAAATTAAAGCTGGTAAAATAGTTATAAGCAATATTATTTTTTCACTTAGATTTTTTTTAAAAAAACGCATAATATTTTAAACCTCTTTATAATTTATAAAAAAATAAATCTACACTAAGTCTTAATACACTATATTTAATGAACTTTAAATTTAAACATTTGTAATATTAATCTATATTACTACCCCCTCAACTCACTATTTAATTTATCAATATCTAATTTCTTCTGCCATTTGGATATAATAATTGTCCCAATAGTATTACCAATCATATTTGTAATAGCACGCCCTTCTGACATAAATCTATCTATACCCAAGATAATCACAATACCTGCAACTGGTACTACACCTAATGCACTAAGAGTACTCGCCAATATAATAAATCCACTACCTGTAACACCAGCTGCTCCTTTTGAGCTAATCACCATAATTAGTAGCATAAAAACCTGCTGACTCAAAGTAAGCTCTATACCTAATGCTTGTGCTATAAATATCGCAGCTAATGACAAATATATCGCTGTACCATCTAAATTAAAAGAATATCCAGTTGGTATCACCAGACCTACAACCGATTTATCACAACCTAAATTCTCAAGTTTCTCCATCAAATTCGGCAAGACAGTTTCTGATGATGAAGTACCTAATACGATAAGTATTTCTGTCTTGATATATCCAAGTAGTTTAAATATATTTATGCCACAATATAGCTTTAGTATTAATCCTAAAAATACTAAGATAAATATCAAACATGTAATATAAAAGCATAGCAACAAC
The DNA here is from genome assembly GCF_007923265.1 of Francisella salimarina. Taxonomy (NCBI): domain Bacteria; kingdom Pseudomonadati; phylum Pseudomonadota; class Gammaproteobacteria; order Thiotrichales; family Francisellaceae; genus Francisella; species Francisella salimarina. Next base: position 203,493 of record NZ_VOJA01000003.1, on the reverse strand, counting down.
CCTAATAAACCAAGAAGTGTACCTGCTCCATACATACCTATTGTATAACCAATCGCAGCACAAGCAGCTATCGGTGAATAATGCATTATTACATGAATTATCTTAAAAAATACTTTGGATAAGCTCTGGATACCATCTAGTATTGGCTTGCCTGATTCTCCATACATCACTAGCCCAACAGCAAATAATATTGATACAAATAGTACCTGCAAAATATCACCATCTGTAAAAGCTCCTACAAATGTATGAGGGATAATATTCATAAAGAAACCTTGAATACTCTCTACATGCTCAACATTACCCATATAAGCTTTTGCAGCACTCGCATCTAGAGTAGATGGGTCAATATTAAGACCTAATCCAGGCTTTAATAAATTTGCTGTAAACATCCCAATGATTAGAGCAACTATAGTCATTGAGAAAAAATACAATAATGCCACTCCACCTATCTTACCCACTGCTTTTAAATCTTTCATTGCAGCAATACCAGATACCAAAGTGAGGAAAATAATTGGAGCTATCATCAGCTTGATTAATTTAACAAAAACATCTGCAAAAGGCTTCAAAGCTACTGCAAATTCAGGAGTCATAATTCCAAGTAAAACTCCTATAAATATACCAAGTAAAACCTGTGCATATAAATGACGAAATATTTTCATATTGATTTCAAAATTAAGAAGTCATAATTTCAATATATCTTATAAAGATATCCTAAGTAAATTGTTTTTACTAAAGTTTGCAAGTTATCATTTAAGAAATCATAATACTTCTAAGAGATAAAAATATAGGATTAGATATGATGACCAATACACAAAAAGGCGTTTTACAGGGATTATTAATTGGAATAGTTCTATCTGTTTTGATAGTTGCTATAGGATCAATATGTGATGTTTTTAATTTGGAAAAAATAGATAATAAAATTACTATAGCTTTTAATAGTTTAATAATTCCCGGGGTATTTCTTGTAATTGCCGTAGCAAGATTAGCAAAATATCGCTTCTTTAGTGATACTGATATAAATGGTAGTGGGTTAACACAAGGATCACAGCAAGCTAAGATCCTACAATCTTTAATACAAAATACTTTAGAACAATTATGCATAGCTTTTGTAGCATACACTGCTTGGTCTGCAGCCATGCCAGCTCAAAGTATGTCAACTATCATTTTCGCAGCTATCACTTTTGCTCTAGGAAGAGTATTATTCTTTGTCAATTATAGAAAAGGTGCAGGTGCCAGAGCTTTAGGATTCACTTTAACATTCTACCCTTCTGTAGTGATGATAATTACTGTCTTAGGCTTTAAACTTTATAATCTCTTACACTAAGAGATAGTATATTAGAAAATTATTACTCTGCTAAAGCCACTGCTTCTATTTCAACTCTCACATCTCTTGGTAATCTAGCTACCTCTACACATGAACGAGCTGGGAAATTACCATTAAAGAAAGAGCCATAAACTTCATCAATAAGCTTAAACTCTGTCATATCTTTGATAAAGATAGTTGCCTTGATTACTTTATCTAGACCTGAGCCAGCTGCTTCTAATACTGCTTTTAGATTCTGCATGACTTGAGTAGTTTGTTCTTTAACACACTCTCCAGACATAGTGCCATCTGCTTTTAGTGGTATTTGCCCAGAAGTATATACAAAGTTTCCTACTTTTATAGCTTGCTCGTACGAACCTATAGCTTGTGGTGCATTAGTAGTATTTATTTTAATCTTTTCCATTAGACATCCCTCGCGACTTTATAAGTTGGATCTATTTCTTCAAAAACACAGTATGGACCTGCACTTTTGAGTATTTTACGACAATCTTCACTTAGATGTTTAAGCGTAACTTTTTTACCTAAATCCAAGTATTTCTTAGTAATATCATCTATTGCCTCAGCTCCGGAAATATCCATAACTCTAGAGTTAGCAAAATCTAATATAATATTATCTGGATCATAATGTACATCAAATAAGCTCTTAAACGAAGATGTTGAACCAAAAAATAGTGGTCCAAAAAACTCATATACTTTTGTATTGTCATCTTCTCTATGAGTACGGCTATGTACTTGTGAACTTTTCCAAGCAAAAACTAAAGCTGAAATAATCACACCAGAAATAACAGCAATCGCCAAATCTGAAAATACAGTAATAACAGTAACTGCTACTAAAACCACCTTATCTGAATTTGGCATATAACGGATACGATTAACACTCTCCCACTCAAAAGTATTGATACACACCATAAACATAATACCAGCTAAAACCGCGACAGGAATATAAGATATATACCCAGATAGAGCAACTACAAAAGATATCAGTAGCAATGCTGCTGTTAATGATGATAAACGCCCACGCCCGCCATTTGTAAAGTTAATTATCGACTGACCTATCATGGTACAACCAGCCATCCCACCAAAGAAACCACAAACAATATTACCAGTACCTTGAGCGATACATTCTTGATTACCATTACCACGCTTATTATCCATTTCATCAAGCACTGATAATGTTAGCAGTGATTCAATCAAGCCAACAAGTGCAACAATCACAGCATAAGGTAATACTATAAGAAATGACTGCATAGTCAAATGAATATTAGGCAATGCAAAACTTGGAAATGCTCCAGAGATATCTGCCAAATCTCCGACATTTTTTGTTTGTAATTTGAAGAATACAACTACAGCTGTTATAACAATAATTGCTACTAGACCTGAAGGCACTTTGTCAGTAAATTTAGGTAAGAAGTAAACAATCAACATAGTTACGCCAACTAGAACATACATTGCAATTCCTTCGTCTCGGAATAATGGTATTTGTGCTAAAGCGATAACTATCGCTAAACCATTAACAAAACCATACATCGCCGGTTGTGGTACTAGTCTAATCAACTTACCTAAGCGAAGTATCCCAATTATAACTTGTATAACACCAGCCATAATCGCACATAACAATATGTACTGTAAGATATAACTACTCAACTCTCCTGAAGCTGTTAAGCTATGAAGCATCTCAGGAGATAGTGATGCTTTAACTTGAATACCTAAGCTTACTAACACAACTGCTACCGCTCCAGTTGCTCCAGAGACCATCCCAGGCTTACCACCTATAAGAGCTGTTATCAAACCTAATATAAAAGCAGTATATAAACCAACTGTAGGAGATACTCCAGCAATAAATGAAAAGCCTATAGCTTCAGGGATTAGAGCAACTGCAACTACAAAACCAGATAATACGTCTGATTTGATGTTCCTGCCAACAAAATTCTCTTTATAATTTAACAAACTTATTTCCTAATTTTTTAGATTCTAATTTTTAAGCCTTAAAGATACCATAAAAGAAATTTGTATTTAAGTAGAATTAAAGTTCATCTAAATAATCTAAATAGTATTTTTGTATTTTTTAATACATATTATCGAAACCACTATCATAAAAATCAATAGTGGGTAAATACTATTGAGGATATCAAAGAATCCTCCTCCTTTGAGAAGAATTTCTCGGACAATATTTAGATAATGAGTTAATGGTAAAATATTACCTATGACTTGTGCCCACTCTGGCATACCATCAAATGGAAACATAAACCCTGACAGCAATATCGATGGTAAGAAAAAGAAAAATGTCATTTGCATTGCTTGTAATTGTGTGTCAGCAATAGTTGAAAATGTAATACCCACCAAGAGATTTGCAATAATGAAAGGAAAAGTTGCGATAAGTAATAGTAAAATACTACCAACTATAGTTATTCCAAATATTACTTTGGCAAAGATTATAATAAGCAATAACTGAATATAGCCAACCACAATATATGGAGTAATCTTACCGAAAATAATCTCTAGAGAGGTAACAGGTGTTGCAAGCAGAGATTCCATAGTTCCATACTCTTTCTCGCGTGTGATTGTCAAAGATGTAACCATAACCATAGTCATAGTCAAAATCACTCCTGCCAATGCTAGTACGATATTATTTTGTGTTTTACTCTCTGGATTATATTTATTATGGATTACAAAATTAAAAGGCTGTGGCTGAGATATTTGTTTATTAGAAAAGTATTGACTGTATATCTCTTTGACCTTATCAACAGCTTGTAAAGCACCTGAGTTTGAAGTTGCATTTGCTCCATCTGCTATTATTAGAATATTCGGAGATTCACCACGATAAACTTGCTTAGTGAAGTTAGGCGGTATATCTATGATAAACTGTACCTTACCTTTACGCATTAGTGTTGTCGCATCATCTCTTGAGATGTCTTGATATTTGATATCAAAATAACCCGTATTATTAATTTTCTCGATTAGATAGTTTGTTTGTAGTGTCTTATCAGCATTAACTATTGCTGTACTTAAATGCTTTGGATTCATATTTATAGCAAAGCCAAATAGTATTAGCTGAATAAGTGGTATACCAATCACTAGTCCAATTGTGACTTTATCTCTAAGCATATGAATAACTTCTTTGAGAAAAATCGCATAGTATCTATTAATATCAAAATACTTCATGCAAAGTTATCCTTTTGGCTACTCATCAAATATATAAAAGCATCCTCAAGTGATGTTTCTATTGATTGCCATTCAAATTGATTATACTTTGTTTGAATGTGTGTAATATCAACATTATTTTTAACACTAAGATGTACACTACCACCAAACATTGATACTTGCTCAATTTCAGTATTATCTTGAAGCTCTAACACAAGGCTATAAACATTTTTGCCTGAAATATTGTATGTTTTGATACCACAGCTATTAATAATATCTTTTTGAGTACCACTAGATAACAGCTTTCCATAAGCTATGTATGACAACTTATTGCATCTTTCTGCTTCATCCATATAGTGAGTTGATACCAATGTTGTGATGCCTTTACTTGATAGTGTTGATATATAGTCCCAAAATTCTCTACGTGCTTTTGGATCTACTCCGGCTGTAGGTTCATCTAATAGCAATAATTTAGGATCATGAATTGTTGCCACACCCAAAGCTAATCGTTGTTTCCAACCACCTGATAATTCATAAGCTTTTTGATTCGCTCTAGCTTTACCTATTTGCAGATTATCTATTGTTTTCTCAACAGCTTCTTTAATATTTTTTAAACTATGAAGTCTCGCAAAAATCTTAAGATTCTCTCTAACTGTAAGATCGGGATAGAGTGTAAATTTCTGAGTCATGTAACCAACTTGCTGTTTGATAATACTCGCGTGAGTACCTATATCATAACCAAGACAAGTACCCTCACCTTTTGTTATTGGCAGCAAGCCACATACCATTCTTATAGAGGTTGTCTTACCTGAACCATTAGGTCCCAAAAAACCATAAATATCCCCTTGCTTAACTTGCAGAGAAATATTATCAACTACCGTTTTATCACCATAGACTTTGGTAAGGTTTTTGACATCTATTATTAGTTGATCCTCTTTGTCACTTATCATCCCAGCTCTACCTTTACAGGCTCTCCGATATGAATCTCAGAGCTATTTGCGGAGTAATCAACCTTAGCATGCACTTCAAAAGAAATCTCTGAATCAGAATTTATGCCATATAATAATGGTGGTGTATATTCAGCCTTTTGTGAGATATAACTAACCTTAGCTTCTAAACTCTTATTATTAGGTGTAATAAATTTAATAGTTTGGCCAATATGTAGGTTAGCTAAATTTTCCTTTGATAAGTAAAATACAACATATACATCTTTAGGATTAATAATAGTCATTACTGGACTATACGCCCGTACTTCTTCACCTTTGTGATAAAAAATCTGATAAACATAACCATTTTCTAGTGATTTAATATCTGCTGAACTGATTTTTTGTTGTAAATATTTAGAGTTACTATTGATAAATTTTGACATAAAGTCAACCGCATTTCGCAAATCCTCTCGAGCAGGTAAATTATTAATAATTTGCATTACCTCTAATGCTTCAACTTGATTATTTGCTTGGATATATTTACTTTGCGCCTGTTCAAATTCTTTTTGAGAAGTACTATCATCTTTTAATAACATTTGTTGGCGCTGATACTCTTTAGATGCAACGGCTAAATTTGCTTTAGCATTAGATATATCGATGGCTGTCTTTTCTATATATGGTTGTCTTTTACCTTTAGACATATTTTCTGAGACTGCCTGAGATGCACTGTACAAAAATTTATTTGAATCTAATAAAGTCTGATTTTTTGATGAATCAATCAGAAATAATAATTGCCCCTCTCTAATATACTCTCCTTGAGTTACATCTAATCTAAGAAGCCTACCACTTTCCTGTGAAGATATATATCTAACATCTGTACCAACGTAACCAGGAATTACTTTAATACTCGATCTACTAATATAATAAATAAATCCTAAGACAAAAATAACAAATATAATCGATACAATTATAATTTTTTTTCTAATCGACATCACTAATCAAAGATAAAAATCACTACGGTGATTATAAAGTAAACAACTATCATAAAAAACCATTTTTCTGATATAAAAATATTGCTATTTGATAATAAAAAAGTAATTATACTTCTGCTTTCAACCAAATCATGTAAGTCAAAATGTTCAAAAAAATTACCGCAACTGCTTTTACTTTATGTAGTGTTAGTATTGCTACTGCTGATGTTATAAATATTTATGCTCATAGAGGTCTTAGACCTATTGCTCCAGAAAACACTTTGCCCGCATATACAGAGGCTATGCGTGTTGGTGTCGATGTTATTGATATGGATATAAATATGACTAAAGACAAAGTTTTAGTTGTAACACACGATTTAACACTAAACCCAGATCTTACAAAAGATGAAAATGGTAATTGGGTAACAGAAAAAACTCCAATAAAAGATCTCACTTTAGATCAAGTCAAAAAATACACAGTTGGATATATAAAGCCTAATTCTGCTACAGCTAAGATGTATCCAGACCATATTGGCATGGACAATGTTCATATGCCAACCTTAGAAGAAGTTATCAACTATGTCAAATCTAATGTTGGCAGTAGAGTTCGTCTGCAAATCGAGATAAAAACCAACCCTTATGATCCAAATGCAAGCTGGTCAGCACAAGAAATGGCTGAAGCTTTAAATAAGGTTTTAGTTGAGACAGATATGACTGATAATGTTGAAGTACAATCTTTTGAATGGCAAGCTCTAGTAGATTTACAGAAATTAAATCCAAAAGTCAAAACTGCATATTTGACAGATCATACAACAGAACCGATGAATGCTGAACAAGCAAAACAACTTACGGATTATCAAAAATGGACAGCTCCACTTGATCCTAAAGACTATAATTACAATTATCCATTGATGGTCAAAAAATTAGGTGGTACATTCTGGGAACCTTATGAAAAAGATCTAACTAAAAAAGATGTTGAAGAAGCTCACAAACTAGGTGTCAAAGTTGTGACTTGGGGCTGGACAGAAGATGAAGGTAGTGACTTTAATTATAAAGTTATTAACAACTTAATCGACTGGAAAGTTGATGGTATCATCACTGATAGACCAGATATACTAAGAGGTGTAGAAGCAGCTAAAGGTTTAGATTTACCACCTGCCTATCCTAATATTCCTTTTCCAAAAAAATTCTAATCATTATTTAAAACATCAAAATTAAACAGTTAATTTATATTGCCGAATACCAAAATTTAAACTAAACTAGCAAGCTATTATTGTTTAATATTTACTAATTAACGATGAATTTTCTTAAACCTGCGAAAGCTCTGCCTTTATTAGCTAAAGAGCAAATTCAAAAAGCATACCCTCATTGGCGCCTAAGAATGTTTTTGGTAGCCTATATAGGTTATTTCACATACTATTTTGGTCGTAGTAGTTTCGATGTATCAAAACAATATATTACAACCTTAACTCCAGATGAGCTTGGACTAATTGGAGCGGGTTTAGGTATAGCTTATGGTATAAGTAAATTTTTGATGGGAAATATCTCAGATAGAAGTAATGCAAAGATATTTTTGGCTATTGGATTATTTATCACAGGGCTTATAAACCTAATATTACCTAGCTTATTATCATTAGGCGTACTTGTGTTATTCATTGCTATGCTTATCAATGGTTGGGTGCAAGGTATGGGATGGCCAGCATGTGCACGTATTATGACACACTGGTTCTGTGCTAATGAGCGCGGCACAAAAATGGGAATCTGGAATACTGCTCATAATGTCGGAGCAGGATTTTTAGCTATTGCGGTTGTACCTATTGGTCTACTAATATTCAATGATAACTGGCACGGTCTTTTTTATGTTGCTGGTGCAATGTGTATATTTGTATCAATATTAGTTCTAATTTTTGGTGCAGATACTCCTCAATCAGTGGGTTTACCAGCTATAGAAGTATACAAAGGCTATACAACTTCAGAAGCTCATCATGAACAAGAGTTTTCAGCTAAAGAAATCTTCTTTAAATATGTCCTAAATAATAAATGGGTTTGGCTAATTGCATTTGCAAATGCTTTTGTTTATTGTGCTAGATATGGTCTTTTAAGCTGGTCAACATATTACCTTGTTCATGTTAAACACATGTCAACAACAACGGGACTTTTGGGATTTGCATTATTTGAGTTACCTGCGATTCCAGGAACTATAATAATTGGCTGGATAACAGATAAATATTTTGGTAGTCGTAGAGCTCCTATGGGTGTGATATGTATGCTTTTATTTATGGGTGCTTTGTTTGTATACTGGTACAGTGATACTGCTTGGGTATTACTACTTTCATTATCTGCTATGGGTGTACTTATCTACGGACCTGTTGCTTTGATAGGAATATTAGCCTTGGACTTAGTGCCTAAAAAAGCTGGTGGTACTGCAGCTGGATTCACAGGATTGTTTGGCTATTTCTTAGGTACAGTTGGAGCTCAAGCAGTGATTGGTATTATCGCAACTATGCTAGGTTGGGATGCTGTATTTATATTCTTATTAGGCTCTTGTGTAATTGCTACTGCATTATTAGCTATCTGCTGGAATCTTAGTTATAATCAAGCTTCTGAAAGTTAAATACAAAGACTTTAATGTCTACAAAAATATTTAAATCATTCTTATTTTTCATACTAACAATTCACTTAGCATTCTCATTTAACTCTGAAGAGTTAAATGAAAAACTAAATAACTCAATAAAATATCATAATCTTGAATCAGCACTAATTGGGATCAAAATTATTGACTCTCAGAATAAAGCCGTTATTTTTTCAAAAGACTCTAACAAAAACTTCATGCCCGCTAGTAACACTAAATTATTAACGGGCATCTCAGGATTACTATTTCTTGGTAAACACTTTAAATACTCAACTGCTATATATTATGATTATATTAATAATCATACCATTAACAATCTCTATATTGAGTTTTCAGGTGACCCAAGTTTTACTACCAGGGACTTGAATAAACTTTTAATGAGCTTACAAAAAAAACATATCCTCAGCATAAAGAATATCTACTTTGTAAACCGCTACTTTAAAGGGCGTGATACACCCATCAATCAAAGCAATACTAGTTCTATATTTGGTTACGGAGCCCCAAGCTCAATATATAACTTGAATGAAAATGCAATAACCCTTCAACTTACACCAAGCTCTAACTCCTTCAAAATAAAGCAAACTGATGGTGAGACAATTAATTTTATGAATAAGTTAGTTGTAGCTAAACCAGAGCAACTAAAGACTTGCCAATTTAGCTCTAATTATGTGGATCATAAACTTGTTCTTAGTGGTTGCCTACCATTAAACAACTATACCTTTAGCTTTGCCATAGAAAATCCTCAACGACATATGCAACAAGCTGTCTTAGCTCAACTTGCACAGCTTAAAATTTCATCATCCAAACAAATAAAAGTCACAAATAAACTTCCAAAAAATCTAATATTTTTAGCAGATCATAAATCAGCTAATCTAACAAAGTTGCTAAAACATATGCTTTTAGTATCCGATAATCTTTATGCTCAGACAATCACAAGAACTATAGGCTATAAGTATAATCAAGTCGGAAGTATCGTATCCGGCAAAAATGCTATTGGTGAAATACTAAAAAGTAAGCTTAAAATTGACACTAGTCAAATTCAAATTGAAGATGGTGCTGGAATGTCAGATAATGATTTATTATCAGCTGATTTTATTAGTAATCTATTACAACAGATATCTCAGCATAAGAGTTTTGAGCTTTTTAGGAGTCTACTACCAATATATGGAGAAACCGGTACACTTAAAAATCGCTCAAGCATCATATTAAAAGGCAAAGTTTATGCAAAAACCGGCACCGGAACAACTTCAGTTTCTCTATCTGGATATCTTTACACTAATGATAAGCAATATATATTCTCAATATTGATTAATAACCTCAAGGACTCACAAAAACAAGCTGCTATTACTGTAGAAAGAGACTTGCTTGAGGGCATCTGCTAGAATTACGATAAAATAATTTATTGAGCTTTAATAATGACTAAAAATATTTTAATAACAGGTGCTAATGGTGGAATTGGATCTGCCATCGCATTAGCTGCAGCAAAAGCTGGTTATAATGTTGGTTTACATTATAATAAAAATCATGAGAATATTGATAAGCTAAAAACTCAGCTATCTAGCTACAATATCAATATATCAACATATTGTGCTGATATAGCAAATGAAGAAGATATCAAAAAAATGTTTGATGAGTTTATATCTGACCACGGCTCCATGTATGCGCTTATAAATAACGCTAGTACGATTTTTCATACTTCCCGTCTAGAGGATATGAGTATTGATCGTTTACAAAAAGTATTCCAAGTAAATGCTATTGGGAATATTCTATGTGCAAAACATGCTATAAAAAATATGTCGCAAAAATATGGTTATAGCGGTGGTAAGATTATTAATATATCATCTGGTGCATCTCGCTCAGGCTCGCCTAATGAGTATATAGATTACGCTTGTACCAAAGGTGCAATTGATACTTTTACAAAAGGTTTATCAAAAGAACTAGCTGATGAAGGAATCCTTGTAAACTGTATAAGACCTGGCTCTACATATACAGATATCCATAAACTATCTGGTGATGCTGCTAGAGTTGATAAAATCAAACACAAAATCCCGCTTAAAAGAGGTGGTTATCCTGAAGAGATTGCTAGTGGAGTTATTTGGTTATTATCAGATGGTGCAAACTACTGCACCGGTACTATTATTGATATCACTGGTGGACTGTAGAATATAAGATTATCAATTGCAGAACCCATTACAATATAAATTATATTAATCATAATTTATCTTAAACACATATTAAATTAATAAAATATTTACTTAATGTATGCTATGATTTAAAGCATTTCTTTTATCTCATTTAAATAAGAATATGATAAAAAAATATATTAATGCTTACTCATTAGTTGAATTATTAGTAGTACTCGTAATCACAATAATACTTGCTATAGCTACTATTAGTTATTTTAAAATGGATAAATACTATCAAAACAATCAGATTAATGAAATTTATACTCTAATGAAAAAAGCAAGGATATCTGGACTACAAAATAATAAAGATGCGGTTATTTGCTCCTCAAATAATGGCATAACTTGCGATACAAATAATTTATGGACAGGCAAATTTATCATTTCTTTTATCAGTAACGATGGAACAAGTGAGTATAATTCTAAAGATGACTATTTACTTGGACATGTTGAGACACCTAACCCAAATTTTTATTATCAATGGAGTCGCTTTCCAACTACATCATTTATAAAAATAAAAGGAAAAGGCCATAGTTTAGATGGAACTCTAACATTATGTCAAAAAAATGATGCCTATAAGAGAATATTAATTAATTCTACAGGAAATATTAGCATCGAAGATCCTCTAAATAATGATGCTTGTAATATTTAATATATTTTTGTAATCCCAAATGGTGATGGAGCATTAGTTATATTTATATCATCTAAATCAGATACTATACTAGTTTTATACATATTAGGGTCATACTCAACCCTTACATTCGAATCTGTTGTTAATGCATGACTATATACAGCTTCTTGCTTAGAAATACTATATACGTATGCAACTACAGAAAAATCAAATTTTTTCTCAATAATTACTAGAGTATTTTCATCCAAAGGTATTATTTTACTTATGTTCTCATAACTATCTACTGATAGTATCTCAGAGAGTGAATTATTATCTATATTTATTTCATAAATTTTTAAAGTATCATTATTAGAATTTTCATGAGATGCATATATAAGAAAGATACCCTTATTATTTTTTATAATAATAGGAATAGAGTTAATTTCTGAAGTTGCTACTATAGAAGTATTAAGATTTTGTAAATCAGCATCTAATATATCAATAGATGAAAACTTATCACCTGAAGTACCAGACTCCATTGGAATTACTATCACTTTATCTATAAACTGATTATTATTAATTGATATTGGAATAGTCACAATATTGTTTAAAGTAATGCCCGTATCTATTGAAACAGATGATCCCATATTACTATATTGATCATTTTGTAAAGATGTTAACTGTAAGTTTATGACTGAAGAAGATTCCTTTTTTGTTATTAGATTATACATTCCACTATCAGTAGGAACAAAATTAATCTTTACAAATGCAAGCACCATATTAGGAATTATTATCAATAATATGTTTATAATAAAAATTCTATATATTATTCTCATTTTTTGATTAAACTCCTAAATATGCTTTTTATATTTTAATTATTTATCTGCTAATTTAATTTTTTCAGAACAGCACTTATTAATTAAAAATTAATTATTTTTATAAAAAATACGTATTAACATTAAAATTATAACATAATAAAATTTCAAATTTGTCAACTTATAAAAGTACAATATTAATAATAAATTTGCAAAATTTAAAATTTAAAATATAATATTGAATATTAAATTAATACATAGTTTATTTAAATTACTGAGATAGTGTAAAATGCTTAATAATTCTTTAAGACATAAAGATATAAAAGGACTTTCCTTTGTTGAATTAATTGTTGCCATGACTATTATATGCTCAAGTATACTAGCTTTTGAATTTGCATTATATAAAACTTTTAATACCGTAAACTCTATAAATAAAAATAAAAATTTAACAAATCTTATTAACAATAGATTTAATGAATTTATTATAACTGGAAGTTTAGATACTACTCCTACAAATAATATTGATATTCAAATATCAGGAAGTACCTGGATATTTCAAAGTAAAAATGATCCTAATTTAAAAATGAGTTTAAATATTTAAATGATTTATTCAAAAAAACATAAAGGAATATCACTAATAGAAGTTCTTCTTACTATTACAATTATGATATTTGTATCAACATTAATTATACAAAGTCTCTATCAAATGCATACAGGCTATAAATCCTCTATAGAAAAATTTAATACATTTAATAGAAATATTGAAGCAAGAGCTATTTTTCAAAACTTAATAAATAATTCTTATATTAGTGGTAATATGATTTGTTCATTTTTAATAAAAAAAAATGTCTCCGTAGATCAAACCCTAGAAATTAACCCCTTTGATTATCCCCTAATTTATGCACAACAAGCTCCATTAATTAGTGATAAAGATTATCCTACTAATGTACAAATTGGAACAGACATCTTAGTCCTTCAAACGATTGATTCACCACAAACTCTAACATCTCCTATATCTAGTGGCGATCAAAGTATCTTAAGATTAGTTGATGATAATACCTCTAGTGTTGAAAGTGGTACATTTATGATGTTAACAGATGGACAAGAAGAAACACTATTAAGTGCTAGTGAAACTGCTACTGATAATGATAACCTCATTCACTTATCTAAAAAGATAGATCATAGTTTTCCATCTGGCTCGGTATTATATACAGATTATAGTTTCAAAATCATATACATTCGAGATACTGGTCAAAAAGAATATGCATTATATGAGATATTTTATACAGGAAGCAATAAAGTTAGCGAACAAATACTACTTAAAGGTGTTTCTGATCTACAGATAAGTTATAACTTGAATAACACGTGGCAAAGAGTTGCTCCAGAACAAAATGCAAATGATCAATATAAAAGATTGTGGAATAGAGAAGTAAAAGGAATAAAAATAAACTATTTATTAGATGGCAAAGAACAAGAAGCCATAATCTCTTTTAACGAAGTTGGTGGACCATTTTAAAATGAGACGTAATATTAAACTAGCGAAATCACAACAAGGGGTAGCTTTAATAGCAGCTATAAGCATAGCGACTATTATGTTACTTGTAAGCTATACACTATTTAATATTTCATATTCAAACTCAGTATTAAGCAAGAATCAAACAGAAAAAATCCATAAAATGTCTTCTATGCAAGAAGCATTTACCAACAGTATAGCAAATAGTTCTTTTGATTATTCAGAAAATCTAATACTTCCTAAGATTGCAGAATATAGAGATATAGAAAGTGGTAAATATTTTTATGAAACTACAAATAGTGACTTAAATGAAGCCAGCTTACAAGTAAAACCTTTTATTTTAGCAGGTGATGGATATACGACAAGAGCGTTAGACTACTATATAAAACTAACTATAAATAATTACGAGAAAAACGTAAATATTAGAGTAATTAGTAACAAATATATAAGCCAAGATAATGTTATAGACCGATCTTCAATTTCACTAAATATTCCAGCTGTAGATTATCATGCTCTATCACAAATACAGCTTAATTCAAATGATACTCTTACTAATGCAGATGTTGGGTACATAGGAGATTTATCTATTAACAATGATAATGAACTTACTTTTACAAATACTGATGGATCAAAACATTACCTTAATTTACCATCAAATTTCACTGGCATATTTAATTTATCACAAGGATGGTTGTTAAATAACGGAGTTTGGGAAGTATCAATTGGAGTATATAATATAAACTCTTCCCAAGGTTGTATTATAAAATCTTCTTTAGACGATTTTATTGCTGATATATCTGCTTTAGAGTGTGTACCTATTGAGGAAGATACTGACATAAATTATGAAGATGCTAGATATCCAAATCCTTTAAATTTCCCAATGTGTATTGCTAGAGAAATATATAATAAAGGAAATATATGCCATGAGGATGGAATACTATTTATAGCTCATACAAATAATGCTCAAGGACTACCATTTGAAAATGCTGCTAATTGGAGAGTTTATTATCCTGATCCTGATTGGGTGGCTCCATATACACAAGGTGCCTACTATAGCGTGGGAGATCTAGTCGTATATGATAGTATTTTGTTTGAAAATACTCAAGATGGTGAAAATCAAGATCCAAGTAATAGTAACAGTGGTTGGCAAGTTAATGGTATATATGGTTTTAGTAAAAATATTGATAAATATGCTAAAGGAGAAGTTGTCATATATAATGGAGAGTTTTTTCAAAAAACAAGTAATAGCAAAAATAAATCTCCGAATAATACACGACACTGGGAAAATCTTGGCTCAACACTAACACAAGATGAAATCGATCAATTGCCTACAGAATTGCAAGGGCAAGTTATTGCCGGAATGAGCGCTACAGATATTAAGCCATATAATATAATTTTTCCGTATAGAGATGAAATTACCTCTCCATATTCAAACAATATATTAGCTCAAGAATATCTAAACTGTAATGGTGCATATCCAAGCATTGATACATCGATATATAAACAATGTATTAATGGCAACCAATATAATACAGGGGACATATGTTATGAAAACAATCAATTGTTTATAGCTCAATATTGGACAACGAGATCTCCTTTTAATGATAGTAGTTGGAGAATATATACCCCACCTAATTCAGATTGGGTTGTACCATATAGTGGCAATATTACATATGGAGATACCTCTATAAAAGTCATATTTGATGGTAAACGATTTGTTAATAAATGGTGGGCTAGTAAAGGTTTTGATCCATATAATAGCAATGTATGGAAAGTAGACGACATATATAAGTGGCATGATTCTATTACATATATGGCAAATGATATTGTAATTAGAAATGGAACTTTTTATTCAGCTAAATGGGAAAATAAGTTTGAAGATCCTTTATATTCTGGAAAATGGGGAGCATGGAGTAGTCTAGGCAATACTTATAATGGACAGACAGCACAGGAAATTCTGAGTTATTGTGATACTTGGCCTAAATAAAAATTTGTAGGAAGATAAAATATGAAAAATTATGGTATATCTATTGTTTTATTTATTATAACTTGCTCTACTTGCTTTGCTCTAAAAAATGGAGTTTTAACAAATACGGGAAGATGTGAACTATTAGAATACTCTTATGGAACAGAAAATATTAAATATAATATATCATGCACCTTTCCAACTACGCATATACGACTTCGTGAGCTACCAACTTTTTATACTACATCGAGCATAAACTTATCTGAATGCAAAGCAGCTGGTGGAATACCATATCAAGAGTATGGTAATTTAAAATGTGGTACTCAAAGTGATTTAGATCAAGCAACTATCAATAATCAAAGATATATTGATGCTGTAGAATTAGTCAATAGTCCTAGTGGCTCTTGGGGAGGAGTATCAGGATCATCCCCAGGAAGATGCGATTGGGCATATATAAGCCTAACAGGTAATCCTGGAGATCGTTACGGTGGATTTGTAAGTGCAAGATGTCCTCATCCTAATGGTGTTCATGATACAACCTATATGTACTTAGAAGGATGTGATCCAACAAAAGGATTACATAATAATCATGCGCACTTGGTCTGTTCATGTAAATCAGGATATACTAGAAAATGGGTAGGATCTTATACGCATGCATGTATCAAATAAATATAATTTTCCAAAAACATCTAAATTACTATTTATTTTCTATCTATAAGAATTTGTTATAGAGCTTATAACCATATACTATTTGACTAGACTTTTTCATTTACATACAATCACTTGTAGACCTTAATTTTATTTTAAACATAGGATTTGGTTTAATTTAGAGAATATAAGAAAAATCTTGTATTAATAGTTAACTTTATAGTAAGGAAATCACCATGCTAAAAAAAATTGTAACGGCATTAGGAATGTCAGGTATGCTATTAGCAACCAGTAGTGCTATTGCTGATGACAAAAATACCGAAACAGCTACGCCTCAAAGTGTAGATTTATCTCCACTTCGCAATTTGAATAAACTCGATAGTCCAATGGGAAAAAATTACAACTATCATCAGTCTTTTAAAAAGCTAGATACAGAACAGCTTAAGAAAGATATGCAAAATCTTTTAACCCAATCTCAAGACTGGTGGCCAGCTGACTTTGGTAATTATGGGCCATTTTTTATTAGACTATCTTGGCATGATGCGGGTACTTACAGAGTAGTAGATGGTCGTGGTGGTGCTAATCGTGGTCAGCAAAGATTTTCTCCTCTAAATAGCTGGCCTGATAATGTTAACCTTGATAAAGCAAGACAGCTTTTATGGCCAATCAAACAGAAATATGGTGATGCTGTATCTTGGTCAGATCTAATTGTTCTAGCTGGTACAGTTTCTCTAGAATCTATGGGTATGCAGCCGATTGGTTTTGCCTTTGGTAGAGAAGATGATTGGCAAGGTGATGATACAAACTGGGGGGTATCTCCTGAAGAGCTAATGTCTAGCAATGTCAAAAATGGCAAACTTGCTCCAGCTTATGCAGCAACACAAATGGGACTAATATATGTAAACCCAGAGGGGCCAGATGGTAAACCGGATATCAAAGGTGCTGCTAGCGATATTCGTCAAGCATTTGGCGGTATGGGCATGACAGATAAAGAAACTGTAGCTCTTATTGCTGGTGGACATTCATTTGGTAAAACTCATGGTGCAGTTCCTGAAAAAGATATCAAAAAAGATATTGGTCCTGCTCCAGATAAATCTCCTATTGAACAGCAAGGTCTAGGCTGGCATAACAGTTATGGTACAGGTAATGGTGATGACACCATGGGTAGTGGTCTTGAAGGTTCTTGGACTTCTACACCGACTTTCTGGAACCATGACTTCCTACATAACTTGTATAATCTAAATTGGGAAAAAACTCATAGTCCTGCTGGAGCTCACCAATGGACTCCTACAGATGCTAAGCCAGAAAATATGGTTCCTGATGCTCATAAGCCAGGAGTAAAACATAAGCCTATTATGTTTACAACAGACTTAGCACTAAAAGAAGATCCAATATTTAATAAATATGCTGAAGAATTCTATAAGAATCCTGAAGAATTCAAAGAGGAGTTTGCTAAGGCGTGGTTTAAACTGACTCATAGAGATATGGGTCCAAAATCTAGATATATAGGTCCTTGGATTCCTGAACAAAACTTTATATGGCAAGATCCTGTACCAGTTGCTGACTACAAGCAAGTATCAGCTCAAGATATCGCTCAACTTAAGCAAGATATCATAAACTCTGGATTAACAAATCAACAACTTATAAGAACTGCTTGGGATTCAGCTTCTACTTATCGTAAAACCGACTATAGAGGTGGATCAAATGGTGCAAGAATTGCTTTAGCTCCTGAAAAAGATTGGCAAATGAATGAACCTGCTAAACTTGAAGTTGTTCTTGCCAAGCTTAAAGAGATTCAAACTAACTTTAACAATAGCAAAACTGATGGCACTAAAGTATCATTAGCTGACTTAATAGTACTAGGTGGTAATGTAGGTGTTGAACAAGCAGCTAAAAAGGCTGGCTATAGTATAGAGATACCATTTGTACCAGGTAGAACAGATGCTACCCAAGCTCAAACTGACATTGCTTCTTTCAACTATCTAAAAACAAAAGCTGATGGCTTTGTAAACTATAGTGACGGTAGTCTAGCATCTAATAAACTACCTCAGGCATTAGTTGAAAAAGCAAGTATGCTTAATTTAAATATCCCTGAAATGACGGTATTAGTTGGTGGTATGCGTGCACTAAATGTAAACTACGATGACTCTCAAGAAGGTGTATTTACCAAAACTCCAGGTCAGTTAAATAATAACTTCTTTGTAAACTTACTTGATATGTCTACAAAATGGGAAAAATCTGACACAAACAATGGTGAGTATATCGGTATAGATAGAAAAACTGGTGCACAAAAGTGGACTGCTTCTTCTGTAGATCTAATCTTTGGTTCAAATTCTGAACTTAAAGCTGTGGCTCAAGTTTATGCTGAAAATGGTAATGAGCAAAAGTTTGTAAACGACTTTGCAAAAGCTTGGCATAAAGTCATGATGCTTGGCAGATTTGATGTTCAAGAATAATTATTCTTAATCTCTTTATCTTTCTTACTACTAAAATATTGCATATCTAATCATTTACTCTAATATTTAAATATAATCACAAATTATATTCGAGTATATATGGCATTAAATCTTTATCATGAAAATGATTATCTAAGACAAAATAATGATATATCAAAAAAAGATAACTTTTCTCCTTTTAGAAGGGATTATGCTCGTGTTGTCCACTCTTCATCATTTAGAAGACTTCAAGCAAAAACACAAATTTTCCCTAGTTTTGAAAATGACTTTTTTAGAAATAGGCTTACTCACTCTCTAGAAGTAGCGCAAATAGCTAAATCTATAGCTGTTAAACTCAACACAGAACATGGTCTAAATTTAGATTATGATCTAATTGAAACAGCAGCACTCTGTCATGATATTGGTCACCCTCCTTTTGGTCATAATGGTGAAGTTGCCTTAAATAAAAAAATGCGTAATTTTGGTGGTTTTGAAAGTAATGCTCAGACGCTACGACTAATATCACATACTGCGAAAAAAGATATTGATCAGAAGCAAACTTTTGGTTTAAACCTAACATATAGAACTCTCGCAGCAACTATAAAATATGATCAGCTTATTCCACCAATTAGTGATCTAGGTAAGCTTACGAAGGGCTACTATAATGAAGAATCAAGACTAGTTGAAGATATCAAACATAAGCTCCTCGAGCCCTATGGCATAACAACTACAGAAAACTTCAAAACTATAGAATGTTATATTATGGATGTAGCAGATGATATTGCTTATTCAACTTATGATGTCGAAGATGCTCTTAAAGGCGGATTTATAGATCCACTATCTATGGCAAGTATTGATAACAAGCTTCTAGACAAAATCTATAATGCAATGCCTAACGATTTAGAGATAACCAAGGATGAAATCCAAAATATCCTCAAAGATATATTTTCAGATTATATTGATTTCAATGTAGATAGCACGGAGATATACAAGATATCAAAAAATATTGCTAATAATAGCTTGTTACGTACAAAACTAACCTCAAAACTAGTCAATAGTTGCATTCAAAATATTGAGCTAGACCTAAACCTAGAAGTTCCTATTATTTCAAAGGTATATTTAAATAATGAAATTAGAAAACAAGTCGAAGTACTTAAAAAATATATTTTATTTAAAATAATAAAATCACCTAAACTTAATGTCTTAAGGTATCGTGGTCGAGAGATAATTTCAGAGATTTTTGATATTTTGATTAGCTCAACTCCGGATGAAAGCCTACTACCAGATGATATTGGTGCTATATTCTATAACACTCATAGCTCTCATGGTAAAGCTAGAATAATAAGCGATTACATATCATCTATGACCGATAGATATATAATAGAACTATATAATCAATTCAAATCAGATCCTTCGGCGATGATATTTAAGCCTTTTTCATAAACCAACTAGCCGTAGCAATCCCAAAAAATGATACAGCTCCAGCAAATACAACTAAATACACCGGTACTAAAAGGCTATTAGTTGTAGCTATAAGTGATATTGTCAAAGCGGGTATACCTGCAGAAAATATCAGATATCCCAAATTATAGGCAATACCATAACCACGACATCTATACTCTAATCTAAAAAAATTTGTAATAATCACATTGTATGTTGAAGCAAAAAATCCCATTATAATTGACAAAATAATAAAACATGCAAAAACATCAGTTCCGGCAATCATATTTTTATAGAAGATTGGGGTTACTGCTATACTTATCAAAATCAATAGCGCCATCATCTTAGACTTAGATACATAATCACTAATAAAACCACCTAACAAACAACTAACCGCCATAATTATAGAACCAGTTAGAAGTAAACTAGAAATATCATAATTTGACTCTACATACATTTGTTTATACGCAGGTAAAAACATATATAGCTGAGTAGTTAACATAGCAATACAAGCAACTAAGGCTATACCAACAATTACTTTCACAATAAACATAGAGTTTTCAGAGCGAGGTTTATCTAACATTTCAGTAACTTTAGGAATATCTACAATATTTTTTCTCAAGAAAAATAATATAAATGTAAAACAAGCACCTATTAAAAATCCAATCCGCCAACCGTAATTTTCGATAAAGCTTTGGCTAGTAAAATGATTTAATATAAACAGTACAAGTGATGTCATCATAATCCCAATACTCAAACAACAAAACACTATACTTGTCATAAAGCCTTGTCTTTGAGGGTAGTTCTCGACAATATATACTACTGATACTGGTATCTCAGCACCTACTGCCAATGATTGTATACAGCGCAATCCAACAAACAAAATAGTAGCTAAAACACCAATACTTTCTATCGTGGGTAAAAAAGCTAATGCTAGAGTCGCAAAAAATAGTAAGAACATATTAAGCCTCAAGACAAATGCTCTACCCTTCTTATCAGCGATATATCCAAATCCCCAAGCACCAATAGGACGCACAAGATATCCAACGATATAAACTAAAAAAACCAGTAAAGTATTGCTTACAGAACTACTTTTATCAAAAAACTTACTACCAATAGCTACAGCAAATACAGAATATATTGCAAAATCATAGAACTCAAAAGCAGCACCTAATGATGAAAATAGTAATCTATTATAGTTTTTCATTAATTTTCTAATATCTAAGTTTAAAGATTTTAGTATATATTAGTGAAATAATAACGATAATCAAATATTAATTAGCATAAGCAGTAGATAGCTCCATCAACTCTAAAGTTACACTATAATTGTCTAGATTAACTTCAGAATTTAATAATTGGCAAATTTTAGCTTTCAATTGTTGTGAGATTTCTTCTAGATGCTCAGGCTTTCTTCCTTTTAGAACTTTAATCTGCACATGGATTACATCTAAGCTATCATCTCCTGCTACACTACTAAAACTGTACCTATAAACTCTACTTTTAAAGGTTTCTAATCTAGTTGGTAACTTCTCTACCAAAAATTGCTGCGCTAAATTTATTACCTTCTTTGCTAATTCCGTATCAAACTGTTGAGGTACTTCTAAGATTATATGCGGCATTTAAACTCCTTTTTTAATATACTGACCTAGTGGAGGCATCAAAAATACTGTTCTAGCTATATAGAATAATATTAGCGCAATCCATAAGCCATAATTTTCATAGGGTTGTAATAAAAAAACAAAAGCAATATACACTCCTGCTGATAAAATCATCGCATTTCTCATTGCTACAGTTTTTAGGAGTCCTACAAACACACCATCTATCCAAAAGCTAAAACTTGCAAATAACGGCATAAGAAATGAAAAAATGATATATTTATTTATCTGAATCCTAACATCTACAATATCGGTAAAGATTGATATTATATAACCACTAAAAGTAAAATAAACTATAGATAAAACCAGAGTTAGTATCATACTTTGCACAAATGTTTTGTAAATAGTTTCTCTCAATAGGCTAGTATTTTTATCAACGTACGCTTGAGCAACTAACGACTCAGTTGTATTAGCAAGAGCATCTAGAAACATCGCAAAAAACATACCTATTTCTACAAGTATAGTATTCGCAGCTAAAATAGTTTTCCCGTAATTCGAAGAAAATATATAAAAAGAATTAAATGCTAATAATAAACATAAAGAACGCACAAAAATATTTATATTAAGTTGAAGAAAAGGCATATAACTACCAAAATTTAAGAGCTTAAAATCTACCAACTTTTTGATACTAAAACTACCTGATTTATAGAAATATCTAAATATTTTTGTACTCAGATAAATACTACAACTAGCAGAGGCTATAACTAAAGAAACTGCTACACCAACAACATTGTAATTTAAAATAACCACCAAGAGTGTGCTCAGCCCTATTGCTACACTCATATAGATAATAGAACTATAAAGTACTACTCTAGGATTTCCAACACCGATAAAGAAACCAATAAAAATATAATTTAGTAATGAAAAAAGCAAAATATAAATAGCAACATTATAAAAGTTTTCTAATAACATTTTTATATCAAATGAAGTATTTACTATTTTTAATACAGCAATCAAAATCACACTTTTAAGA
This sequence comes from Francisella salimarina, assembly GCF_007923265.1. Taxonomy (NCBI): domain Bacteria; kingdom Pseudomonadati; phylum Pseudomonadota; class Gammaproteobacteria; order Thiotrichales; family Francisellaceae; genus Francisella; species Francisella salimarina. The sequence continues at coordinate 180,261 of NZ_VOJA01000003.1, read as the reverse complement.
CTAAAAACAATTATTGATATTAGTAATGCTATTAACACGGCCTTTATAACTATTTCTAGCATCTTTTCAAGATTATTTAATGACTGAGCTATCAACCCTGTCAAACTCATTCTAAAAAATGAAAACATGAAACAAATAACATTTATTATTGAAACTCCTAAGCCTATTGCAGCAAGATAATTGCTGTCACTGAGATGACCAATTAATGCAGTATTGACAATACCAACCATTGGTAAAACTAGATTTGATAGTATAAGTGGTAAAGATAATAAAAATATTTTTTTGTGCATCTAAAGAATCAAAAATCTACTTATGAACAAAATTATAACATTTAAAAATATATAACAATTCCATTAGTTATATATATTTTAGCTATTAGTTTTTACAGCCAGCTATTAGTTTTTGATAATTAACAATTTATGACAATATGTTATATTGTGTCGCAATCAATAATACATAACCAGCTTTAAAGAAAAATTAATATTTATTTATGCAAATCATAATAAACATCAGGAAAAATATTTTTTTCTTGATTAGCTTTATTTCGTAAGCATAAAATTAATTTGTAAGCAATACGCTTACGGTTATTAATACTTGTATTAGGAGAATTCCATTATGAAAAATAAACTTAAACTAACACCTACTATGGTTTGTGCTTTGATAGGTATAGGATCATTTTCAATAGCTAATGCTACTGATGCTTGGTCTACTGCAAACCTAAAGTCATATGTTGCAGGCTCTCAAGTAACTGATGGTGGCAAAACATATAAGTGTAAAGGCTGGCCAGCTTCTGGTTGGTGTCAAATTGCTGCATATAAGCCTAGTGGAACATATGGTTCTGATGCTTGGGATGTTATTGGTAATGATCCATCTCCGACTCCGGAGCCTACACCAGAGCCAACTCCGGAACCGACTCCTACACCAGACCCAGTAAATCCTGGTGATTCAGTACAACAATGGGATGCGAATACTGTATACAATCCAAGCGACAAATCCAAACCTTCTCAAGCTATATATAATGGTAACTTATATACTGCTAAATGGTGGACACGCGGAGAAAATCCTGGCCAATCTGGACAATGGGGGGTATGGAAAAATGAAGGACCTGTAACTGAACAAGGTAAAGCAACTGTCTCAATAGTACTACCTGCAAAACCTGACTTCATCGCAAAAGACAAATTAGCAGATGTTCAGATCCTAAAAGATGGTCAAAAAATAGCAGAATCAACTAATGCTAAATGGGGTTCTACTACTAATCTAGAAGTTGTAGTTGGAAATAGCTCAGATTTAACAGTAAGTGTACCAGCTATTGATGGTGCTACAGGTTCTGCTACACCAGCCTCATTCACTCTTGCTAAAAATGCCTCTAAAACAGTCAATATAGAATACACAGCTCCTAAGCCTGCCGAAGAAGGATCTATCAAAATAAATGCCTCAGCGGAAGTAACAGGCAACCCTACAGCTACGTATACTCTTAAAGATACCAATGGAAACGTTGTTAGTAATGGCAATCTTAAAATCAATGACTCTACAACTTTAGATCATATCCCTTCATCTGAAAGTGGTACAGGCTATACTCTTACTATAGGTAGTTTTACAACTAATGGTTATAACTATACTCCTAGCAAGACTTACGCTATAACTGTTACTAATTTTAATACAACAGCAGTTGATGTTACATTTGCTAAGAAACAGGTTCCTACCGAGAGTATTTCGATAGCAGTAGAAGGCCTGCCAAAAGATAAAGCAACAACTCTTACACTAACTAACGAAAATGGTGATACTAAAGAAGTTGATATTAAGAGTAACTCTTCAATTACTGTAGAAGTACCAAAAGACGGAAATACTTGGAATATTGCAGTAGCCGCAATTGCTGGATTTAAACTTGCTGTGACTCCAACATCTTTCACAGCTAACCAAGATACTCAACAAATCTCACTAAAAATTACTGAAAATAGCTCGTCAAAAGATGGCTGGCCTGATAGAGTTGTTGTAGGTTATGTTAAAGGCTACAACTCTACATGGTATAGTCAACCAGATACCACAAATCAAATGATTTCAACAGCTCTTGACAGAGGCTACAATGTACTAGTATATGCTTTTATTGGTCAAGATACTGACGGTACAGTTTTCTTTGACAGTCCTTTTGAGGTAGATAACATGCAACTTAAATGGGAAGATAGCCTAATTGCCCAGCTGCCTACTCAAATGGAAACAATTCATCAAAAAGGTGGTATTGCTTTAATAGCTATTGGTGGAGGAGTCAACTTCTTCAGACCTGATATGAGTGGAGAAAAAGCAGTATCTGCTGGTAAAGCTATGGGTAAATTCATTGCAGAACACAACTTTGATGGTTTAGATATAGATGTTGAGCACCCTGTTGGATCAGCTAAAATAGATGCAAACTTCTTACGCTATATCGAAGCAACTAGAGCCGAGTACAAAAACATCACTGGTAAAGACATGTATCTAACGGCAGCTCCTCAAATACAAGGTTGGTATGGAAGCGGTCAATGGGCAAGTGGTAGTGCTAAGTTTGCTGAACCTATGTATACTCAAAACTTTGTAAATAATGCTCACTTTGACGCTTTCTTTATACAAACATACAACCAGTATGGTGGTGCTAACTTCTCTGGACTTAAAGGACAAGATGTTGGCTTCTTGACCAAAACATTTGAGCTACTAAGCCCTCAAACACGCGATAAAATGCCTGGCGTACCTGCTGACGCATTTTATGTACCAGAAGAAACAAAGATAGTCTTAGGAGTACCAAACTTTAAAGATCCATCAGTATCTGAGTCTGAGTACAGAACAGGAACTTGTTTAGCGACAGCTGAATGCTCAGGTTCAGGATTATACAAACCTGCTGATATAACTAAAGACATTACTAACGGTGGTCTTGGTAACTATAGTCAATACGGCGGTGTAATGACTTGGATTCTAAATTCAGATGACTATCAAGGCTGGACTTGGGTTGATGGCATCAAAGGAGTAGCCTATAACTAATTCAGTCTAAAATTCTCAATTATCTTCTATAATTAAATTTCCTGATATAAATTTTAGCTTTTTAGATTAGTACTTTGCTTTACATTAACAACCTGTAGGGCAAAGTCTCTTAAAGAATTACTGTTTTATTATTGTAAATAAAAATTCTATCATTAAGAACTAGGCTCAAAGCTGTTGATAAGACATTTTTTTCAACATCATGTCCAGCATCTCGCATGTCTTGCCATGAGTAATTATGATCTACCCTAATTATATCCTGAGCTATAATTGGTCCTTCATCCAAGTCATCTGTGACAAAATGACTAGTTGCACCAATTATTTTCACCCCTCTTTCATAAGCCTGCTTATAAGGATTAGCCCCGATAAATGCTGGTAAAAATGAATGATGAATATTAAGTAACTTACCTTGAAATTGCTCAACAAAATTTGGAGACAATATTCTCATATACTTTGCAAGTACAATTACATCATAATCATAAGTTCTTATGATGTTTTGGACTCTTTCCTCATGTTCTTCTCGAGAAATCCTCTCATGAGAAACATACTCAAATGGGATATCAAACTTCTCTACCAGATTCTTAAGATTATCGTAGTTTGATATTACTGCGGTAATATTCGCATCTAGTTTTCCTTCCGCATGTTTTATGAGCAAATCCCCTAAGCAATGCATTTCTTTTGTAGCCAAGATAACTATATTTTTCTTAGAAGAATCTACTAGTTTAATCTCTGAATCAGTAGGTAAAGTACTCTCTAAATCAACCAGCATTTGCTCAATATTTACTTCTCCAGAAAACTCAGTACGCATAAAAAATTTATTATGCTGTTTATCAACGAATTCAGAGTTTCTCTCAACATTGAGATTATTTTCATAGATAATTTTTGAAACTTTATAAACCAAGCCTTTTTGGTCATCTGTCTCAATCAATAAGCGATACTTTTGCATTATATATTTTTAAAAGAAATTAATAGTAACCATAAACTATAATACATAATTATTATTTTAGTTAGATTTTTAGTTATTTTTTTGACTTATTTAGTTCCAAATATCTTATCCCCAGCATCACCAAGACCTGGAATTATATATTTTTTCTCATTTAGATGACTATCTATAGATGCTGTGTATAACTCAACATCTGGATGAGCATTCGCTAATGCTTCTATACCTTCTGGCGCAGATACCAGAGTAATAATTTTGATATCTTTTGATCCTGCTTTTTTTAATAATGTAACAGTCTCAATCATAGACCCACCTGTCGCCAACATTGGATCCACTATTAGTGCCACTCTCTCATCAAGCTTATCACAAAGTTTAGCAAAATAAGCCACTGGTTTAGCAGTTTCTTCATCTCGATACATACCAACCATACTAACTTTTGCAGCGGGTACATGCTCAAACACTCCATCCATCATACCAAGTCCAGCACGAAGTATAGGTACAACAGTCAATTTCTTACCTTTAATTTGATCAACTTCAATATTTTCACCTTGCCAGCCTAAAATTTCTGTTTTTTCAAGTTCAAACCCTGCTGTGACTTCATAAGTTAATAAGCTAGTTATTTCCTGAGTTAATCTTCTAAACTCTTGTGTGCTAATCACCGATGCGCGCATAAGACCTAATTTATGTTTAACCATAGGATGATTGATTTCAACTACTTTCATAATTTTCTCGAGATAGACTAATTTATTTAATTATAACAAAAGTTTATTAAATTAAGTGTTTTGAATTAGTTTATTACGATCTTTAAAATAAATAACCTCCTTACTGAATATTCAGGAGGTATATTGAAATAGGAAATAATATTATTTAGAATTTTTAGACAAAAGATTATTACTGTTTTTCCCAAACATTGCTGTTTGACGGAGTATCTCCTTGAGTCCACCATTTAGCTTTGTATGTAGATCCTTGATAAGTCACTGTTTGACCTCCAGAGTAAGCAACGCCACTCTCCCAAGCACCACCAGCTACAATAGGTTTCTTCCAAGCGCCACCATCAGAAGGCTTGTTACCTTGAGTCCACCACTGTGCTTCATAACTTACACCATTATAAGTTACTTTATCGCCTTTATTATAGACTTTTGTAGCATCCCAAGTACCTGAAGCTGATGAGTTATCATTATCATTACCTTGGTTTGTATCAGTATTACCTTGATCTGTGTTTCCTTGATCATTACCCTGGTCCGCGTCATCACTTTGGTTATTATCTTGGTTATCAGTCTGACCAGAAACTGTACGCCATACACCCCACTGACCTGTTTGAGTAGGATTCTCGCCTTGAGTCCACCATTGCGCTTCATATGTTACACCATTCATAACTACTTTGTCGCCTTTGTTGTATACTCCATCAGCTGTCCAAGTATTTGCTGCTCCATTATCAGTATTTTGATCATCACCTTGATCTTGATTTTGATCATCGTTATTGTTTTGATCATCATTCTGATCTTGGTTTTGATCATCAGCTGGTTCTGCACCTACAGTCTCAAAAGTTAGACTATCTTCTCTAGATGTAGCAGATGTATTTGCGATAACCTCTACATTATATCTTGTTCCTTTTTCTAAATTAGTCAGTACATAATTAAGGGCTGTAATATTCTCAGCAACCACATCACCATTAACTACTATCTTGTATCTAATAGAACCATCTAATTCTGGTTTATTCCATGATACTGTCGCTGAGTTTTCTGTAATATCTGTTACCGAAACATTAATTGTGTCTGATGCATAGACCTTAGCAACCGCATTTATTAATGATTTATTTGGATCTGTAGAATCATTGTCTGCTTGCCAGAACATAGTACCACCAAGATTTCTACTCTTAGTATATTTAGTCTTTTCACCTACAGACCATACGTCATCATAAGTTATAAATGATTTAGTTGATGGACTATATGCCCAAGGTTGCATAGCAACTTTACCATATTTGTTAAATACATCAACATTATGACTAATATCATAATACTTAAGATTAGATAGACCACTAACAGGCTTAGCTGTACCACATCCTGTTACAGGATCATTTACTGGATTCACTAGACATTTATAGTCAAATACACCAGCTTCGTAGTCACCAATACCTGGTGCTGTAATAGTCTGGAATAGACCACCATCAACATCACTATCAACCGTCATTGATCTAGCATATAACGGTAAACCAACAATTAACTTCTTAGCTGGCACACCTGCTGCAATATACGCATCTACAGATCCTTTGATTGACCAACCACCTTCTTTACCAATAGCTTGATCTAGAGTTACTCCATCAGCTGCAACATCAGTAACATTATCAACAGCATCAGTAGGACCTTTTCCAGCTGAGTACACTCTATTACTATACGGAGTATTACTAGGGAAATCAGTTGACGCTTGGAAGTATGCAGGGAAACCAGTACCCCAACCACCTTGATAGTCATAAGTCATAATATTGATTTCATCCATCAGCTCACCAGTTTGCTTCCAGAAATCTGATACGCTATTTGGATTACTCGGATTTTCCATTGCCTCGATACGACTTCTAGCACCGTTCACAGCTATAGCAAGATAGTATTTTTTACCATCTGCTTTACCTGCCTTGTCCAATTCAGTACGAAGAACTTTGAAGAAAGCCAACATCTTCTTAGCTGGCGCCACATCATTACCATAATCTGACCACCACTCCCAGTCGATATCAATACCATTAAAACCAAGCTTACGCATTAATTCAATCGACTGATCTGCAAAGTTTTGCATACTTTGCTGACTAGAAGCTAGCTTTTCAAACATTGGAGCCGTTGTAATTCCATTATTAGTCCAACCACCAAACGACAAGAATGACTTTAAGTATGGATACTTTTTAGCTGCTCTAGCTGCTGCAGACAGACCCCATGAGTCTGCTGAAGCATCTAATGTTTTGATATTACCAGTATTTTTATCAAACCCTATAAACGCATAAATTATAGTGTTTAACTTATCGTATTTGAAATCATACGGATTATATTTACGACCCCAGACAGCCCACTGTGCGTAGTATGCAGCATTTGTATATCCTGGAGTTGGATCCTCACAGACATTGTTTTCACACGGTCTTTGAATATCTAGATCTTTACCATCTACTTTTAGACTGCTTACGATGGGAACTACTACCCCTGGCAGCACAACTGCATTACCAGAGTCTGTACCCATGATGTCACATGACTGGCTAAAGTTAAATGATGCAGTATCATCTTTTAATGTCATTTTTGTTACAAAATCACCACTGGTATTCTGAGTAGTATCAAAATTAACATTATCAACAGTTGTACCAAAACAATTACCCCAACCTGCTTTAGGTTTAAAGTTACTTGTAAATTCAACTGTTTTACCAGATGCCACATTATTAATACTTAAAACAATTTTATTATTATAGTCCTTAAATGGTGCTTTAAAATCATAAGTTTTAACATCATTTACTGGAGCCGCTTCAGCTACTGCAAAAGAACCAACGCCCATCAAAGCGCATACCATTGAAACTAATTTTGTTTTGTTCATGAATTTCTCCTTATACAAACATTAATAACTGTAAGTTTATTGCTTACAGATTCATTTTATGCTTATCAAATCAAGCAAATCAAGCAAATTTTTTTTCAAAACCTATTTATTATGATTTGCATAAATAAATATTAATTTTTCTTTAAAGGTCCTGCTAGATTATTATTGAGACACAATATAACATATAGCCAAAAATAAATAATTATCAAAAACTAATAGCTCCAGATAAAAAATAATAGCTGAAACTCGAATACGAAGATTAATTTATAGTTACATAATGAAATAAAAAACAAATAAATTATTAATAATTCAAATAGTTTTCTTTGCGCAAATTTACAGATTACGATCTAGCAAAAAGAAAATAACATTTATTGACAATATAATTTGACATTAAATTGTTTTAAAACTTATGTTTATTAGCTAATATTCTAAAGTCGAATATATTTTAAATTCTAATTTTTTGAGAGGAAACTAATCATGAATAATAATTTCTATACTAATGTAAATAATAAAATACTAGAAATAAAAGAAGCAGGCACATATAAAAGCGAAAGAATAATAGCTACTCCACAAGAACCTGTAATTAATCTAGAAAATGGTGAAACACTAATTAACTTCTGTGCAAACAACTATCTTGGCTTTGCAAATAATCCAGAAATAGTTTCTTATGCAAAAAACCATATTGAAGAATGTGGTTATGGTATGGCATCAGTTAGGTTTATCTGTGGTACAAACTCTGTGCATAAGCAACTAGAAAAAGAACTAAGTGAGTTCTTTGAGTTTGAAGATACAATCCTATATCCATCATGTTTTGATGCCAATGCAGGGCTTTTTGAGACACTTCTTACAAAAGAAGATGCTATTATAAGTGATTCACTTAATCATGCTAGTATTATTGATGGTGTTAGATTATGCAAAGCGATGCGTTTTAGATATAACAATAATGATATGCAAGACCTTGAATCAAAACTTATAGAAGCTGATCAAGCTGGAGCAAGGTTTAAAATGATTGCTACAGATGGTGTCTTCTCAATGGATGGTATTATTGCTGATCTAAAGTCTATTTGTGACTTAGCCGATAAATATAATGCCATTGTTATGGTTGATGATTCTCACGCTTCAGGGTTTGTAGGTAAAAATGGTAAAGGTTCAATTGAACATTGTGATGTTATGGGTAGAGTTGATATCCTAACTGGTACTCTAGGCAAAGGATTAGGTGGCGCTTCAGGTGGCTACATTTGTGCTAAAAAAGAAGTAGTAGATTTACTTAAAAATCTTTCTAGACCATATCTTTTCTCAAATGCTTTAGCACCTATAATAGCTAAAACATCTATTAAAGCTTTAGAAATAACTAAAAATTCAAATGAATTAAGAGAGCAATTACAAGCAAATCAACAGAGATTTAGATCAAAAATGACTGCTGCAGGCTTTGATTTAATACCAGGAGAACACCCTATTATTCCTGTAATGATATATGATGAGAAAAAAGCAGCTGAATTTGCTGATAAGCTACTAGATTATGGTATATATGTAATTGCTTTCTCATATCCAGTGGTACCTAAGGGTAAAGCTAGAATTAGAACACAAATGTCTGCTGCCCATACTTTTGAACAAATCGATAAAGCTGTTGATGGCTTTACAAAAGCTGCCAAAGAATTAGGTATTATATAGTTAATAGGAATCAAACTATGAAAGCACTTGCTAAATTAAAAAAAGAACCTGGTATTTGGATGTTTGATGATGCTCCTATACCAGAATATGGCTACAATGATGTTTTAATTAAAATTAAAAAAACAGCAATTTGTGGCACTGATTTACATATTTATAATTGGGATAAATGGTCTCAAGCTACCATACCTGTACCAATGATTACTGGACATGAGTTTGCTGGTGAAGTTGTAGCCAAAGGAAATGGTGTTACAAGTGTAGATGTTGGCGATAGAGTATCTGGTGAAGGTCATCTTGTATGTGGACAATGTCGTAATTGTAGGGCAGGTAAGCGCCATCTTTGTAGAAAAACCATAGGCATAGGTGTAAATGTACAAGGAGCTTTTGCTGAATACTTAGTAATGCCTGCTGTCAATGTTTTTAAGATTCCTGATTCTATCAGTGATGATATAGCTAGTACATTCGATCCTATGGGTAATGCTATTCATACAGCACTTTCATTTAACCTAACTGGTGAGGATGTGCTTATAACTGGAGCTGGGCCTATTGGACTTATGGCAGTCAAAATAGCAAGATTCTGTGGTGCTCGTAGAATAGTTATCACGGATATTAATGAATATCGTCTTCAGATGGCTAGAGACTTCGGAGCTACTGTTGCAGTAAATGTATCAGAGTTTCAAAATCAACAACAATTGACAGCACAAATGCGTAAAGTCATGTCAGAAATTGGCATGACAGAAGGGTTTGATGTAGGTTTAGAAATGTCTGGGATTAACTCAGCAATATCTATGATGCTTGATGTTATGAATCATGGTGGCAAGCTGTCACTTTTAGGCATATCAGCTGGAGATATCTCTGTTGACTGGGGAACCATTTTGTTCAAAGGTCTTACTCTTAAAGGTATTTATGGCAGAGAGATGTTTGAAACATGGTATCTAATGACTAGTATGCTTCAAGCAGGTATGGATATGGAACCAATCATCACACACAGACTTCATATCGATGATTATCAAAAAGGATTTGAAATAATGAAAAGTGGTCAATGTGGCAAAGTGATATTGGATTGGAGTAACTAAATGGAGAATTCGAATCACACAGATACAACTAAAGTTGATATACAGTGGATTTTTACACTATTTGGTACTGCTATCGGAGCTGGATTATTATATCTTCCTGTTCAAGCTGGGCATAGTGGGTTATGGGCTTTAGTAACAGTCCTTATTTTTGCACTACCATTAACATATTATTCACATAAGAATATGGCGAATATAGTTTTATATACAGATAATGGTGGCATCACAGATGTTTTCACACATAATCTTGGTAAGCTATTTGGGCTAATTTGTGTAGTCCTATATTTTTTTGCTATATTTTTAAATATGCCGATGTACTCAATTGGTTTAAATAATGAACTAAGTAACTTCTTATTAAACTATCATATTGTTAACACCAATCTTTCGACTAATATATGGTTTAGCTTTAGTATTCTTGCTGGACTATTAGTTATTGTTTCTTTAGGGATCAATTTAATCCTTAAATTTATGCAACTAATAGTAATATTTCTAATAATATTAGTAATTACACTGTCACTATATATAATTCCATATTGGAACTTTGAGTTTATAACTGATAGTCATTTTGATACTATTAGTTATATCACAGGTGTATTAATGGTCTTGCCAATTTTGATATTATCAATGAATCATTCACCGGTTATTTCTAGTCTAGTAATATTCTATCGTGATTATGTAAAAGTAGAGCGTTCGCAAGAGAAGTACAAAGTATATAAAATCCTTCAGATTAATGCATTGATTCTTTTTATATTTGTACTATTATTCGTAACATCTTGCTTACTCAGCACCACAATACATGACCTTGATAGAGCGAATATAAATAACCTCTCAATAGTAACTCTAATACAAGAACAACATCCAGGGACATTACTAAACATTCTAGCTCCTATGATAGTTTTTACAGCTATTATAAGCTCATTTATCGGTTGCTATATTGGCTCTAAAGAAGCATTAAAATATTTATTCAAATACTTTTTTAGAAATATCTATAAGATCAATATCACAGAAGCAGTCATAAATAGAATTTGTGTCGGTTTAATATTTATGATTTTATGGGTATGTACAATCTGTAATTTCAAGATACTTAACATTATAGGAATATTAGTCGCTCCTACCGTAGCTTTCTTATTGTACGTATTGCCCGTGATAATAATCTACAAAAACATACAATACAAAAACTACAGACGTGTAGTACTTGATTCTATTTTATTTATAATGGGATTAGTAATAATATTTGGATATGTAATAGGTTTACTACTAAAATAGATAACTAGCTAATCTGCCAGTTAGCAAACTCTAAATCATCTTGGGTTGTGATTTTAATATTCTTTCTAGAGCCTTCAACGACTATTGGGTTTATACCATATAGCTCCAAAGCCGATGCTTCGTCTGTTATTTTATCTATGAGATTATTTGTATAACAAAAATCAAATGCTTTTTCTAACTGACCAAGTCTTGATAGTTGTGGAGTCTGTGCAAGCCAAATATCTTGTCGATCAATAGTCTTAGCTATAATCATCTTTATAGCTACCTTTTTAACCGTCTCAAATGCTCTAATAGCCAAGATACCAGCTTGAGTATGAGAGTCTTGAGTTTGATTATAAAGCGCTATGACATCTTCTATATTCACACAAGGTCTAGCCGCATCATGTACAAATATCCAATCATCACTTTTACGATCACCGATAAATTTAAGCGCACTATAAACACTATGGAACCTTGTAGCACCACCTACACAGTATTGAACTTTTGGATGATCAAAATACTCAGAAGTATTCCAAAGATTATCGCTATCACTAATCGCCACAATAACTTTGTCAAAGAAAGAATCTTCCACAAATTTTTCTAAAGTATTATCAAGTATAGTTTTACCATTAATGAGTTTGTAATATTGCTTAGGAATATCCAACTCCATCCTTGAGCCTATACCAGCAGCTGGAATTATTACATACTTATTTGACACTATAAAAAATCTCTCCCTGCTTTATCAACCCCATATTTTCACGAGCCAAACTCTCAAGCACTTCACTATTTTTACGCAGCGAAACTACTTCTGAATACAGTTGAGCATTGGTCTGAGATTTATGCTTGATTTCTTTTGTCTGTGTAGCAATTGATTTTTTTAAAATCTCATACTTTAATAAGCCTGTATTACTAAACCAAAGTTGATATTGTAATAAGGCAATTAATAATAAAACTATTGAAATAAAAATATAAAAAAAAGAATTAGATTTTATACTCATGAAACTATTATTCTTCTACTTGAACCACAACTTTTTCAGTTTCACTTTCTTCTACAACAATTTCTTGAACTTCATGATCAGCTTCTTCTGAACTAAAGACAAATGCCTTAACACCTGGATAGATAGCATTTTCACCTAGCTCTTCTTCAATTCTGATTAGTTGATTGTATTTAGCTATACGATCAGACCTAGATAGAGAACCTGTTTTAATTTGTCCTGAACATGTTGCTACTGCCAAGTCCGCAATGATAGTATCAGATGTCTCACCTGAGCGATGAGATACTACACATGTATAACCCGCTTGACCAGCCATTGCCATTGCTTCGAAAGTCTCTGTTAAAGTACCTATTTGATTTAGCTTAATCAAAATTGAGTTAGCGACACCTTGGTCGATACCTTTAGCTAGGATACTTGGGTTAGTAACAAATAAATCATCTCCAACTAACTGTACTTTATTACCAAGTTTCTCAGTCATTAGTTTCCAACCAGCCCAATCTTCTTCAGCCATACCATCTTCGATAGATACGATAGGATATTTTTCTACCCATTTAGCATAGTATTCAACCATTTCTTCAGAGTTTAGAGACTTCCCTTCAGATGCTAGCTCATATTTACCATCTTTGTAATACTCACTACTTGCTGGATCTAAAGCTATAAATACATGTTTGCCTGGCTCATATCCAGCTTCCTTAATAGCTTTTAAAATCGCTTCGATAGCTGCTTCATTAGATGGCAAATCTGGAGCATAACCACCCTCATCACCAACACCAGCGACACTGTAGCCGTCTGCTATTAGCACTTTCTTAAGTGTATGAAAAACCTCTGTTCCACATCTTAACGCTTCAGAGAATGTCTCAAAACCAGCAGGAACAATCATAAATTCTTGCATATCAACATTATTATCCGCATGTGACCCGCCATTAATAACATTCATCATCGGAACTGGCATCAAATACTCTTTAACATCCATTAAGTAACGGTAGAAAGGTTTTCTCAACTGAGATGCTGCAGCTCTAGCTGTTGCCAATGAAACACCTAGAATAGCATTAGCTCCAAGATTACCCTTATTCTCTGAACCATCAAGCTCTATCATAGTCTTGTCTATTAACCTTTGATCTAACGCATCCAAACCTTTAACAGCTTGAGCAATTTTTGTATTAACATTCTCAACTGCCTTGTAGACACTTTTACCCAAGAAAAGAGATTTATTACCATCTCTTAATTCCAATGCTTCTCTAATACCTGTAGAAGCTCCTGAAGGAACAGCAGCACGACCAAAAGCACCACTTTCTAAAATCACATCCACCTCAACAGTAGGATTACCACGCGAATCTAATATTTGTCTAGCAAAAACTTGCTTGATTTGTGATGACATAACTATAATCTCCTTTAGATAAATTAAGTCTTATTATGAATTTAAAAAAATCCTATCAATTATAAGCTAGCAATGTATGCTTTGCAATTTAATATACTTAGATTATTTTTCTGAAACTATCTCCTGAGCCTCACTAAAGTTAAGACTCTCTGGCGTAACTATGGTGAATGAAGAAGTATCTACCGCTGACTTTCTTACAAAAATTCTATATATTGAATACACACATAGAATAGCACTAAGTATTGCTGTTATGATAAAAAATCCAAATGGCCCAAATACAGACATAACACTAGATATTATAATAGGACTAGCAACGGATCCTATACCATAAGCAATTGTTAAAACCCCTATTGCTCCTAGCACCTCATTTTCCTCTAAAAAATCACTAGCATGTGATATTGACAATGGATATATCACAAAAGCGCAACCACCAAATACAAATATCACTATTGCAAATATTAAATAAGATGTGTGGAATAGAGCTATAAGTGAAGATGCTATAAATATACCGGCACCTGCTAATAATATTACTTTTCGTCTATCGATAAGATCTGAGATTTTACCCATAGGAACTTGTAGTAACATTCCTCCAAGAATAGTTGTCATCATTAACACGGAAACCATATCATGATCAATATTTACTCTAACCATAAATATTGGTAACAAAGTATAGATAGAACCTAAAAGGGATCCACCTATAACACTGGCAGCCATAGCAAGAGGTACTTTCTTGATAATTTTTATTGGTGAACAAACCTCCTCAGAATGTGGTACCGGAGCAACTGTTTTTGTGAATGCCATCAAAACAATTGCAATACTACAAAGCGACGATATAAAGCAATAAGCCAATAGTCCACTGCTAAAATGAACATTTATCATTAACTGTGATAATGCTTGAGTCCCATAATATACAAATAGATATATCGAAAATACTAAACCTCGATTTTTTTTCTCTGCAGATAAAATACACCAACTCTCTATAACGATAAATAATGCTGCAAGAGAATACCCACATACAAATCTAAAAAACACCCAAACAGGTACGCTTTTATTAACACCTACAATCAATGTACTAATTGCCATAAGAGACGCAAATAAAACAAAAGCACGAATATATCCGACTCTAACTATCGTAAATTGAGAGAAATATGATCCTGCTGTCATTCCAAAAAAATAGGCTGCTGATATTATACCTATCATTAAGTTAGAACGACCAAGGCTATTTAGCTCTATTGATGAGTAAGTTGTGAAGAAACCATTGCCAAATGATAGTACACACATTGCAACTATAGGAGTAAGAATAAGAAATAGAGTTTGTCTAACAGTCATTGCCCTACCCTCCGTAAGATATATAATCAATACAGCAGATTATATAGAAATGGACTAAGTAAGTTAAGCTAATTATAGGAAAGTTTTTATAAGAAATTCTATATGTCTTTTTTAAGCTTTAGCCAGTTTATATAGCCATATATTGCATTAAATAGATATATCAACCACATCGCCAAAAATGCGACACCATCCCCTGAACCAGAAAAATACTGTTGCGCCCATATAACTGTTGAGAGAGTATTAATAACTATCCATAATACCCACTGCTCAATATATGCTTTAACCATCAAAATAATTGCTACAACTGATACCACACCAGTTAGAGAGTCAGCAACTAAGCCTATCTGTTGATGAAAGTATCCTTTTAGAATGAAAAAACCATACAAAAATGCAGCTAGCACAATTCCACTAATAAGATAAATCCTATATTTGTTAGATAGCGTTTTTGTGATAATATCACTATTTTCTGTTATATTCTGCGGCTTAGTCCAAGTATATAAACCATAAAATTGCATTGGAAAAAAGAAAAATGCAAAAAGTAAAAACTGTCCATAAATACCCTGAGTATAACAAATGTAAGCATAAGTAAGATTATTTACAAACGCAAAAAAATAATTAAGTATCTTACCTTTAGCAACTAACAATAAATTTAACATACCAGTGACTGTAGCTATAACAGTAAGCACTAAATAATCATCTGTAGTCAAAATACTTATGACAGCTAGAATACTTACAGAAGCCACAAGCCAAGCTATCTCAAAAACATTCCAATCATGAAAAATTTGTGACAGATTAACACGTCTAAAACCACTAAAATAAATAGATAACTGAGAAAAAAACTCATTAATTATACGAGTCATAATAAATAAACCTAATTAGACTAGTTAGCAACTAACTCCATAGCTCCATAAATTCCAGCTTGGTCACCAAGTTTAGCTAATTTAAATTCACATTCTGCATAAATGTCAGCAAATGAATTTCTCATAGCAGCTCGTTTAATTTGTGGCAAATATTGCTCACCAATAGCTTCCATAACTCCTCCACCTAATACTACCATCGAAGGATTTATCATATTAATAGCACTACCCAAACCAGCACCCAAATATTCCATTGCTTCGCTAAGAATATCATTTGCAATTTCATCATTTGCTTCGATTGCCTTTTTGATATGACTACTCTTAAGCTTTCCACCATTTTCAGTTACTAATTCAATAAGAGTACTTTTGATCTTCTTTTTTGCTAAGTTTTCAATCTTTTTCTCTATACCTACTTTACCAGCATATGCCTCTAAGCAACCTTGAGATCCACATCCTGGACAGTATGCTCCACCTTGTTTTATGATTGTGTGACCTAACTCAGCAGCTAAACCGCTATTACCACCATAGAGTTTACCATTTAGAACTAGTCCACCACCGATACCAGTACCAACAAAAGCCCCAACTATATCATCACAACCAACACCTGCTCCATATTTTGCTTCACCTAAAATACCAACATTAACATCGTTATCTACTTCAGACTTAATCTTGTACCTATCTTCAACAACTTCTTTCAGATTAACACCATTAAGATTTATGTTAACACTTCTACGAACAACAGATGTTCTTTTATCTATAAGCCCTGCTACACCAATACCTATACCATCAAGCTTCTTGTCTGAAGGAATTTCTGCGATTAACTTATCGATAACTTTAAATAATTGGCCTATGACAATACTTGTTTCTTCTTTTGCTTTTGATTTAACTTTTGCCGTAGCTACTACTTTTTTACTTTCATCAAACAGTCCAGCAGCCATATTTGAACCGCCAATATCTACACCTATTAACATTACCAATTTCCTTCCAATCTATTAACTGCTATATCCATAGCTCCATAAACACCTGAGTTATCACCCAAAGTTGCGATTTTTAATTCACAAGCATCCAACATTGTCTTAAAAGCATATTTTGAGCATGAGTAATAGATAGCATCTAAATACTCACTCCCAATTGCTTCCATAACGCCACCACCAAACAATACAAGTGATGGATTCAAAAGATTTATATAATTAGCTACTGCAATACCTAAATTCGTCATTGCTAAGTTAACTATGTCTTCTGCTACAGGATCTTTGGCAGCTAATGCTTTTTTTAGGTGAGATCCTTTCAGTTTACCATTATTTTCTAGAACCAAGTCTATAAGCAAGCTTTTAATACCCTTTTTATGTAGGTTTAGAATCCTATTTTCCATACCTACCTTACCTGCATATGTCTCTACGCAACCCTGTGAACCACAACTTTGACAATAAGTGCCTTCAGTATTAATAGTAACATGGCCAACAGCTCCAGCACCGCCGGTAACACCATATAGAAACTGATTATTTATAACTAGGCCACCACCAATCCCTGTGCCTGCAAATATACCAACGATATTTTCATGTCCCTTACCAACTCCATATTTCCACTCGCCGATGACACCTACATTTACATCATTTTCGACAAAAACAGGTACATTATCAAATTTTTGACTAACTCTTTTAGCTATATTTATACCGTTGAGGTTGATATTTGCACTAAAGTTTAAAATACCATTTTTCGAATCAACAAAACCTGCTATACCAATACCTATAGCTTTTATTTTATCTCTTGTTGAATCATCAATTAATTTGTTAATAACTTTAAAAATTTGACCCAAAATCGTATCAGAATCACTTTTGCCTTTTGATTTTACCTTGGCTGTCTTAAGTAGATTTTTATGTTCATCAAAAATTCCTGCAGAAATATTACTACCACCAATATCTAAACCTATGTACATAATTATACCTTCTCAAAAACAGCTATTGACTCAACATGCATAGTATGAGGAAACATATCCATGACTCCGGCACTAACTAGCTTATAGCCTTTGTCATTTACTAAAATTCCAGCATCTCTGGCTAAAGTAGCCGTATCACATGACACATAAACAATACGCTCAACATCAAATTTTTCAATATTGCTACAAACTTCTTGAGCCCCAGCTCTCGGTGGATCTAAAAGCATTTTGTTATATTCAAAATTATTAAACCACTCTTTATCTTCGAAACTTTCAAAAAGATTAGCTGCATAAAATTTAACATTATTAATACTATTACTAATAGCTGTTTCTTTAGCTCTACTAACCATTGTCTGCTCACCTTCTACGCCAATTACTGTTTTTGCATACTGAGAAATTGGCAACGTAAAGTTTCCTAAACCACAAAACAAATCAATAATAGAATCATTTTCTGATATTTCTAAAAGATCAATAGCTCTTTTAATCATCTTTCTATTAATATCATTATTAACTTGAGTAAAATCATTAGGCTCAAAACCGATATTTATCCCTGTAACTGGTTGATAGCTTAACTTCTTGGGCTCAACATCTTCTTGTGGATATAGCCTATAGATAGTATCAGGACCTTTTGATTGCAGATATATCCAGTAGCCATTTTCCAAACCAAAAGCTTTTAGCTTTTCGAGATCTTCATTCACGAATGGTTCAAGATGACGCACGATAAGCGCTGGTCTAGCATCATCAATTGCAATCTCTAATTGAGCTATATGCTGATATATAGAAAGTGTCTCTATAAAAGAGGCAATTTTCGTTAATTTCTCTCCCACAAGAGGATTTAAGACTATACATTTATCTATATCAGCCAAAAATCTGCCATTACGTTCTCTAAAGCCTACTAAAATTTTGCCCTTTTTATTGACATATCTAACACCTAAACGTGCTTTATTACGATACCCTTCGGTTTTAGCTGTACATAATGGTTCTAAAACATTCTGAGGCTCTACACCCTGACCAATATATTTTAGCTGATTTAGCAAAGTTTGCTGCTTGTGCTCAATCTGAGCATCTGTAGACATATGTTGCAAACTACACCCACCGCACATTTCAAAATGTTCACATGGAGGGTTAACTCTATTAGATGATTTTTTAATATACTCAACTACCTTTGCTTCATCGAATTTTGCTTTTGTGAATGTATACTCAAACTTAACTACTTCACCAGGCAGTGTAAATGGAATAAAAGTTGTTTTACCATTAATCTTTGCTATTCCTCTACCATCATGGCTGAGAGCTATAATTTCACCTTCAAAGATACCCTCTTGAGGTTTCTTATATCTTCTAGATCTTCCCATAAAAAATTTTATCAAATCATATTACGACAATTGTATTTAATTAAACTCACAAATACAACTCAAGGAATTACTTCAAATCCATAGCTTTTCCATCATATGCAGCGACATGACCTGGAGCAAACTTATATACACCTGCTGCCGAGTGAGAGAAAATCATATCAACCTTACCACTATTTGATAATCCAGATATTTTCTGAGGATAAATAGCAAAGTTAACCTTTCCTAATGATGATGATAATAATTTAATCTGGCCGGCCTCTGGTTTTGTATCCAACGGTTTAGTTGGACCATATACTCCACCAATATTTGCATAGACATCATATTTAACACCCTGTTGCAGTTTTTCTGGTACGAATATAAACATATTAGAACCCTTCATGGTCTCTGCACCAAACCCAGCAGCAAACCATCCACCACCGCCTTCTTGCCAGTCACTATTTTTACTCATATCAACACTCAAAACAGCACATATATGATCTTCATATTGTGAATATTCAAAGGTCATGTCTCTCATATTAATAGTTTGATATTTCAAATCAGCTGGGCACACTGTAGTACCCGAATCATCTGCATAAGACAATGAACAAATACTCAAAGATAAAAACAACGAACTCAATAATATTTTTTTCACACTAACTCCTAACTACATTATCTATATAAATTCTAGCACACAAAAACATAATAATCTTAAAGATAATGTATATGAAAAAATATTAGACATAAAAAAAGCGACTAATGTCGCTTTTTGGAATCGTGGTGGGTGCTGAGGGGTTCGAACCCCCGACCCTCGCCTTGTAAGGGCGATGCTCTCCCAGCTGAGCTAAGCACCCGATAACTGAGAATTATACAGCCTTATAAAAACAAGTCAAGCTTTTTATATAGATTTTATTAGCCTTCTATTTCATTTCTTAAGATTTGTTCTGGAGATATTTCAGATTCTGCTATTTCTCTCAATGCTACCACAGTAGCCTTTTCTCTTTTTTCATTATCTACAGACTCTGAATAACCTTTTTTAAGTATATTATTCGCTCTCATCGAAGCTAAAACTACTAAATCAAACCTTGTTTCTACCTTATCTAAGCAATCCTCAACCGTTACTCTAGCCATTTTTTACTCCATTTTTCTTCAATAATTGTTTTACTTTGTTATATATTATATCAATCACAGTTTTATTTTGAGCTCCATCAGGAACTATAATATCAGCTTTTCTCTTTGATGGCTCAATAAATTTTATATGCATAGGTCTAACTGTTTCTAAATACTGACTTATAACACTTTCAACACTTCGGCCTCTTTCATTTTGGTCACGCATAAGCCTTCTAATGAAACACAGATCAGATGGTGTATCCATATATACTTTGAAATCCATCATTTTTAGTAGCTTACGATCATTAAATAACATAATGCCTTCAAGTATAATGACACTTACACCACCAGCGATCTCTTCTGACTTTTCTTTGACTCTTGAGTGAGTTGTATAGTCATAGTAAGGAATATGGATATCTTTACCCTCAACCAAATCAGCTAAATCTTTCCTTAAGAGTTTGTGATCAAAAGCATCTGGATGATCATAATTAATTTTATTAGCTTCTTCAAAGCCAACCATCTCTCCCCAATTTTTATAATATCTGTCTTCAGAAATTACAGCTATTTGGTTTAGATGTTTTGATTTTAATTTTTTTATAATTTCATTTGAAAATAAAGTTTTACCGGAGCCAGATCCACCAACAATACCGATTATAAAAACATCGCCTTTACCAGCCATTATTTTTTACCTTATAATTCTATTTTTGGTTGACTTTTAACTAAATGATCCAGTTCTTTTAATAAGCTTAAAAACTCTTTTATTTTATACATCGGGAATGAATTTGGACCATCACTTAATGCTTCTTCTGGCTTTGGATGAGTCTCCATAAAAAGACCATCAATACCGACTGCCATAGCAGCCTTTGATAGAACAGGTACAAATTCTCGTTGACCACCTGATGAGCTACCTTGTCCACCTGGTAATTGCACTGAATGAGTAGCATCAAACACTACGGGGCAACCTGTATCTTTCATTATCTCAAGAGAGCGCATGTCTGAAACCAAATTATTGTAGCCAAAGCTTACACCTCTTTCACAAACCATGATCTGCTCATTACCTGTGGATTTTGCCTTAGTAACAACATGTTGCATGTCCCAAGGAGCTAGAAATTGACCTTTTTTGATATTCACAGGTTTGCCTTGCTTACATACATCTAGTATAAAATTTGTCTGACGACACAAAAAGGCTGGCGTCTGCATCACATCAACAACTTCTGCTACTTCAGCAAAAGGAGTATCTTCGTGGACATCTGTAACAACTGGTACATTATAGGTTTTTTTAACTTTAGATAAAATCTCAAGACCCTTATCAACACCAAGACCTCTAAAACTGTTAATAGAAGAACGATTCGCCTTATCAAAAGATGACTTATATACAAAATTAATGCCTAAATCATTAGTGATCTCAGCTAGGTACCCAGCTGTATCCATAGCCATTTGTTCTGATTCAATCACACACGGCCCAGACATCAAGAAAAATGGCTTACCATTTCCTACTTCAAAATTAGCAATTTTCATAAAACATTTCTACTTTAAATAAGTTTGATTACGATTAAATATTATACAGAAAAAGATGAACCACAACCACATGTTGTTTTCGCATTTGGATTTCTTATCACAAAATAAGCTCCTTCAACATCATCTTTATAGTCAACATCAGCCCCAACTAAATACTGAAAGCTCATAGAATCAACAAGAAGGCGAACACCATTTTTCGTAACAACCATATCATCTTCTTTTATCTCATTATCAAATGCGAAAGCATATTGAAATCCTGAACATCCACCACCAGTTATATAAACTCTAAGACTAAGAGAGTTATCTCCCTCTTCTTCAATTAGCTCTTTAACCTTTAAAGATGCCGATTCTGTAAAGTTGATTGGATCAACACTTTGAACTACTTCACTCATAAAATTACCTCGCTACAAGAGAAAGTTTAACTCTACCACCTCTGTCTATATTTTGAACCAAGACTTCTAAGCCCTGACCCTCGACTAATGAATTAGTTTTCATACCAGCTTGTTCAATTTCTGAGAATGGTAAATATCCATCTTGACTACCAAGAAGATTAACAAATGCGCCAGAGTCTAAAAGCTTAACAATCTTACCCTTGTAAATTTGCCCTTCTTCAACTTCAGCAACAATTTCTTCAACTATAGATTTAGCCAAATCTAATGATTTTTTATCTTTAGCAAATATTTTAACCTCACCAGAGTCACTAGTATCAATTTGAGCTCCAGTTTTTTCTACGATACCTTTTACAACAGATCCACCTCGACCAACAACATCTTTTATCTTAGCTGGGTTTATATTCATGACATGAATTTGTGGAGCAACATCAGAAACAGATTCTTTATGCTCTCTTATTACTTCATTCATAATCCCTAAGATATGCAACCTACCTGTTCTAGCTTGCTCAAGTGCTTGCTCAAGAATCTCTCTAGAGATGCCTTTGATTTTGATATCCATCTGAAGTGCTGTAACACCATATCTAGTACCAGCAACTTTGAAATCCATATCTCCCAAATGATCTTCATCACCTAATATGTCTGATAAAACTGCATATTTTGCGCCATCTTTGATAAGACCCATAGCAATACCTGCAACTGGCTCAGCTATTGGTACACCTGCGTCCATCATAGATAAAGATGAGCCACAAACAGTTGCCATGGAACTAGAGCCATTTGACTCCAATATTTCCGATACTATTCTTACGACGTATGGATAAGCAGTTTCATTAGGAAAAACCGCTTGTGTTGCACGTTTAGCTAGGTTTGCATGACCAACTTCACGACGCTTCGGAGCCATACCCACCATACCACACTCCCCTACAGAGTATGGAGGAAAGTTATAATGAAGCATGTATCGTGATTTTTCCATACCATCTAAAGATTCTACAAGCTGGGCATCTCTATCGCTACCGAGAGTTGTAACCACTAAAGCCTGTGTCTCACCTCTAGTAAATAGAGCTGAACCATGCACGCCTGGCAATACACCAACTTTCACATTGATAGGTCGTATTGTTTCCGTACATCTTCCATCAATTCTTGGCTTACCATCTAAAATATTTGATCTAACAAGATCCTTTTCAATATCATGGAAAGCTTCTAAAATTTCTTTTTCAGTATATTCATTACCATCAACGTCACTCGAGAATATATGTTCTAAAACATTTTTTCTTACTTCATTAAGCTTAACATTTCTCTCTTGCTTAGATGCTATTGTATATGCGTTTTTGATTTCACCAAAGAAATGTGACTTAATCTGAGATTTTAACAACTTATTTATCTCATAAATCGTATATTCTATACGTGGCTTTGAAGCTACTTTAGCAAGTTTATTAATAGAGCTAATAATAGTTCTAAGATGCTTGTGTGCATATAGGATACCACCGAGCATCACAGATTCTGGCAAACTATTAGCTTCTGACTCCACCATTAGTATTGCATCATCAGTACCAGAAACTACTAAATCAAGATCAGACTCTTTTAAATCTGCTTTATTAGGATTAAGAATATACTTACCATTAGTATAACCAACTCTTACACCAGCAATAATATCATCATAAGGCGCTCCTGATATTGCTAAAGAAGCAGATGCTCCTATTAGTGCCAACATATCTGGTGAAAATGTCCCATCATAAGATAAAACTGTAGCTACAATTTGAATCTCATTAAAAAATCCATCAGGAAATGATGGTCTTATAGATCTGTCTATTAATCTAGAAATAAGAATCTGTTCTTCAGAAGGTCTTCCCTCTCTTCTTAAGAAGCCTCCAGGTATCTTACCTGCTGCGTATGTTTTCTCTAAATAGTGTACCGACAATGGAAAGAAATCAGCACCTGCTGATACTGATTTTTTAACTACTGTAGTTACCAATACAACATTATTACCACAACTTACAGTCACAGACCCATCTGCTTGACGAGCCATACCACCTGTTTCTAGAACTATTTCTTTGTTACCTAGTTCAAAGACTTCTCTAAATATTTTCACAGTTTAACCTTATATAATTATTTGATTTAATGACGTAAGAACGATTAGAATGAAATTATTATCTACGTAAGTTTAATTTCTTGATTAGAGCACGGTATCTTTCTACATCTTTACCATGTAAATAGTCTAATAATTTACGACGTTGACTTACTAACCTTAAAAGACCTCTTCTTGAGTGATTATCTTTTTTGTGAGTTGCAAAGTGTCCTTGCAAGTCGTTAATTCTAGCAGTTAAAAGAGCAACTTGCACCTCAGGTGAACCAGTATCGCCTTCAGACTGCTGATTTTCTTTAATAATATTTTGCTTATCTTGAGTTGTTAACATAACATTTCTCCATTTGTTTCTATTAATTAATGTGTACGACAAACCGCACAAAGGAACAGTTTACCGGTTAAAGATTATATACCATTAAAGCAAAAAAGACAAAAGATTTAGTTACCAATCTTATCAGGCCTAATACCCAATATTTGCAAACTATTAAGTGCTACATCAGCAAAAACTGGAGCGGCTACAGAACCTCCTCCGTACTTATCACCTTTAGGATCTTTTATTGTAACAACAATAGCCAACTGTGGATCACTAGCTGGCACGACACCAACGAAGCTTGCCAAATATTTCGCACCATACGTCCCTCCTGACAGCATCCTAGCCGTACCTGTTTTACCTGCAACATGGTATAAAGGAATTTGCGCTTTTGCTCCTGTCCCACCAACCCCTTCAACAACAGATTGCATCATACTAACCATTTCTTCAGAAACCTTTTTAGATGCTACCAGCCTAGAGTCAATTTCTTCTCCAGCTCTTCTTTTAAGAATTGTTGGCTTAATATACTTACCATCATTGGCAATTGCTGAGACTCCAGCAACTAGCTGAAGATCTGTTGCATTCATACCATACCCAAAAGATAAAGTTGCTAGCTGAAAATCTCCCCATTTATCTTTAGCTGGGACAAATCCATCACGCTCACCAGGTAGTTGTATACCTGTTTTATCACCAAATCCGAAGTTTCTAAGTGATGGTTCAAGTATTGTAGGATCAGTTAGGCTCAATATCATCTTTGATATACCAACGTTACTAGATTTCATAAGAATATATCTTAGATCTTCTTCACCATAATCCCTTTCATCTCTCACAGTATTTTTACCAATACGATAATAGCCTGGGTGCGAATTGATAATAGGTTGCTCTGGTGTCACATTATCACCATAAATAAGCGCAGTAGCCGCCGCAAAGACTTTCATTACCGAACCCAACTCATACACATCTGTAATAGCTCGATTTCTACGTCTATCAGGATAAGCATCTGCCATACTATTAGGATTATACGAAGGATAATTAGCCATAGCTAATATCTCACCTGTATGAATATTTTCAATAATAACTGAACCTGCTTCAGAATTCGTCTTGATCACGCCTTTTTTCAGATACTTATATGCAATGTACTGTAGTCTAGAGTCAATACTTATTTGAAGATTATGACCATTTTTAGGCATTATAAAGTTATCTTCAACTTTTGCAACACCACCATGTAAATCTTTCTTATACTCAAAATATCCATCTTGTCCTGTCAAAAACTTATTAAATTCCAGCTCTAGACCTTCTTGACCTTTACCATCAACATTAGTAAAACCAACAATATGGGACGCAACCTCAGCCATTGGATAATATCTCTTAAATTCACGTATCACATGAATACCTGTAATATCCAAATCCTTAACTTTTTGTGATAAATATGGCTGAACTTTTCTCTCAATATAGACGAAGCCACTCCTTCCTTCTCTAACTTTAACTTGTCTTTCTATCTTTTCTCTTTTTTCTTTAGATAGTTTTAAAATACTCATAACTTCTTTCAATTCAGAGCTATCTGCACTGACATAGTAAGGGTCAACCCAAATGGTATCAACCGGAGTACTTATAGCCAAAGGATTACCATTTCTATCAAGAATTATGCCTCTATATGATTTTATATCTATACTTCTATCACTACGATTATCACCTTCTTGCTTAAGTTTAGGATACTGAATTGTTTCCATATAAATCAATTTGGCAAATAGGACTATAAAACTTAACAATAGCAATAGAATGACCACTAAGTGTCTTAATTTTGGTCTATAGCTATTCATTTGCAGAGCTCTCCTCTTGATTACTCAATGTACCTATACTCTTTCTAGTTGGTAAAGACATCTTTTCTTTTTCAGCAAATTTTTCTACAGCCGTAGGTGTTGCTAACGAACTGTACTCCAATACAATTTGACTCCACTGCTCATCTAATTGGGTCTGCTCAACAATTAGATCTTTACGCTCATTTAACAGAAGTTTAAACTCAAAACGTGTCACAATTAAAGCAAATGCTGTAAGCAATAACACAAATAAAAGTACAAATGCAATAGCCACCGTTTTCTTAAAAAAACTATTTTTTAACGACTCAAATAATCTTATCCGTATTTGACGGTTTGTTAGCATCATATCTTTTCAACAATCCTTAAAATAGCACTTCTAGAGCGAACATTTTGACTAAGCTCATCTTGATTTGCTTTAGCTTTTTTTGTAATCCATTTCATTTTTACTCCACTAGTATCTTGTGGAAGCAACTTAGAAATCCTATTTAACTCTTGTTTTGGATTAATAAGAGAAGTGAAATTTTGTTTAACTATACGATCCTCTAATGAGTGGAAAGAAATAGTAGCAATTCTTCCACCTTTTTTAATAACATCTAGAATATTCCCTAAAAGGAACTCTAAATCCTTAAGCTCATTATTAACATATATACGTAATGCTTGAAAACACCTTGTAGCAGGATTTTTTTTCTCTCTTTTACCAATGGTTGCTCGAATAAGGTCAGCTAACTGGTGTGTTCTATTTATGCTTCCATTCTCAGCTATATAGTCTTTAACTCTTAGAGCAATTTTTTTTGCAAAACGTTCTTCACCATAAATCTTAAAAATGTAAGTCAACTCATCTACTGATAACTCTTCTAAAGCTTGGCTAGCAGTAAGGCCTTTTGATGTGTCCATTCGCATATCTAGTGGACCATCATGCGTAAAGCTAAACCCTCTATTAGCATTATCTAATTGAGGAGAAGAAACTCCTAAATCCATAATGACACCATCGATCTCACCTAGAAGATTATTCTGAAAACAATAATCATAAATACTAGCAAAACTTGCATGAACTATCTGGAAATTTTCAAATTGGAAATTTTCTTTTGCATAATCTATAGCATCCAAATCCTTATCAAAAGCAATAAGCTTTCCAGACGTTAGTCGATCCAATATAGCTTTTGAATGCCCGCCCCTGCCAAATGTTGCATCGATATAAATACCATTTGGCTTTATATCCAAACCATCTACAGACTCTCGAAGTAAAACTGAGAAATGCATCTAACTTATGCCTTAACTAGTTCATTAGTGAGTTTTTTAGCCTTAGAAAAGTCTGTCTTCCCAGAGCCTAATTTAGGTATTGATATAACCTTGAAATAGTTGGTTGGCTTATAAAGATTTTCAATACCAGAGTGTCTTACGATTTCTTTCAACTCAGTTGGTTCTAAGTCTTCTAGATTATATAGTAAGTTAATAATCTCGCCTCTTTTAGTATCTGATGTAGCCACAGCTAAAACCTCAAAATCAATTTTATGAGAATCATACCCCTTTTCTCTCAAAGTATCATAGACTTTTTGCTCCAAAAGCCCCAAACTCACCATTTCACCAGCAACTTTTGCAAACCTGGAGTACCTATCAACTACCGTTAAATAACCTTCGCCATCAATCTTACCCTTATCTCCTGTTATGTACCATTTATATCCATATTTCTCGATCATAACCTCATTAGTTTTTTTAGGATCATTAAGATAGTAATCCATCTTATTAACACCGCGGTATATAATCATGCCCTCTACACCAATAGGTAGCTCTTCATGAGACTCAGGATGTATAATTTTGAATTGACCACCAGGAACTGTCAAACCTACAGTACCTATTTTATTTGGCGACTTAGTTGGTCTATTAACAGCAGCTACTGGTGAAAGTTCGGTAGTCCCATATCCTTCATTAATAACCTTATCAAACTTGTCTTCGAACATAGTGCGTACTTCTTTAGAGAGTTTTTCAGCACCTGTAATAATAAGCCTAAGTGTTGCAAGATCTTCTTTTTTGACTGCTTTATTTTTGGTATAAATTCTTAAAAATGTTGGTGTCGCACACAACACTGTAGTTTTATTTTTTTTGATTAAACTAGCAACACCCTTAGCATCTGTTGGATCTGGATGGCATGCTATATACCCCCCTTGAAACAGAGAAACTAGTGAGATAGTAAGACCAAAAGCATGAAATATAGGCAAAATCCCTGCCACAGAATCATTCTCTTGGCACTCGATA
This sequence comes from Francisella salimarina, assembly GCF_007923265.1. Taxonomy (NCBI): domain Bacteria; kingdom Pseudomonadati; phylum Pseudomonadota; class Gammaproteobacteria; order Thiotrichales; family Francisellaceae; genus Francisella; species Francisella salimarina. Next base: position 151,465 of record NZ_VOJA01000003.1, on the reverse strand, counting down.
ACATTTGTGCTTTGATAAACATTTGCAAGAAGGTTTTTATGCTTGATTGCAATACCTTTAGGCACCCCTTCACTACCACTACTAAATATTATAAAGGCTAAGTCATCTAGTTTAGTTGGCTTAAGGTATTTTTTAACTAACCATGACGCGGGTAGCATTTTGATTTGCAAGAATGTCTTTATTGACTCAGCTTTGGTTATTTTTGCTTTGATATCCTCTAAATATACAATCTTGCACATCGAAAAAATCTCTTCAACAAAGAAACCTTTGTGAGTTAATTTCTCAACAAATGCTCTAGAAGTAATTATTGTTTTAATTCCTGCATTATTAATAGCATGTCTTAATGCTTCCTCTGAAGCTGTATAATTTAGATTAACTATTGCCTTTGCACTCATCATTAATGCTAATATCGCCAAATAACCGCCTGCGCTTGTAGGTAAACAAACACCAATATTATCTTCTTGCTTAGTAATTTCTTGAAGTTTTTTGGACATCAATGCTGCCCCTGTCGCAAACTTGTAGCCATCTAAAGCGACACCTGTCGTATCAGTTAATACCAAGTTACTTTTAGCGTTTAACATTTGCCTAAACCAAATCTCAGCAGGAGCCTTCAAAAGAGCTAAATACTCCTCCCAAGCTTTCACAGAAAGATCATCCATCTCCTCATTTAGACTTCTCAAACTTTTAAGTTTAGCAATATCAAAAAATACCTGTCTATCTAAATTTTTACGGTCTGAAAAATATGGCATCTCAGGCCCACATATAAACAACAAGAATCTATTATCATTTTGCTCAACCTGAGAAATAAAACTCTTGTCCACAATAAGTACACCTTGATGATCCCAAAAACTAATATCATCAATATATTTTATTTCAGCATTTGCTATAGCTTTTTCAAAACATTTAACTCTAGTATCAAAGTGGCCCAAAACCGTTATCGTTTTTTCTTTCAGAAAACTCTTTAAAGCTAGTATCGTGATTATTGAAGTATCATTCGCAATAATTATAGAACCATTTATGATTTTGCTAAAGTCTATCTGTTTATTGCAGTCATATATGTAAGATTGATTTAATTTTTTATGTATAGAAGATTTAAGCTGTTTTAGGCGCATTTTTATACCAGTATTAGTTGTAATAATAAGCTCATAGATAACCTATTATGTTATCATATAGTAATCTTAATTTTTATAGTAATATTAAATTTATGCCTGAACTTCCTGAAGTAGAGACTGTCAAAAGAGGTTTAACCAAAAATATTATTAACAAAAAGATTAAAAGCATACAGGTAAATACAGATAAGCTTCGCTACCCCATAGATAAAGTTCAACTTCTATCACTAAAAAGTAAAGTAGTGAAAGATGTCCAAAGAAGAGGCAAACACCTAATTATTTTTATGGAAGATAACTTGCAGTTAATTATTCATCTTGGTATGTCAGGTGTTGTCAAAATTATAAATACCTCTGAATATGATAAGATCAAACATGACCACATTATCTTAGAATTATCTGATAACCTAAGTCTAGTCTACAATGACCCACGTAAATTTGGATACTGGCTAGTCAACACAAACGAAACACCACTACAACATAAAGTTTTAGCAACTCATGGCGTTGAACCCTTAACAGATGATTTCAATGTCAAATACTTGATATCTAAACTAAAAAAAACTACTAGAAAGATCAAACAAACTATCATGGATAATAGCATAGTTGTTGGTGTAGGAAATATATACGCTAGTGAAGCATTATTTGATAGTAATATTCTACCTACAAGAGCTTCTAACACTATCACAAAAAAAGAGGCTGAAAAGCTTTTAACTTCAATTAAGAAAATACTTGATAAAGCAATTGCAGAAGGTGGTACAACACTCAAGGATTATAAAAATACAGAAGGTAAACCTGGCTACTTCACGCAACAACTCAATGTTTATGGTAGAGCCAATCAAAACTGTCATATCTGTAACACTAAAATTGAAAGTTTAGTGATAGCTCAAAGAAATACATTCTTTTGCAAAAAATGTCAAAAATAGATTTATATGTTTAGAAAATACTTATGCACAGAAGAGTCCTCAGTCAACTCAGGATGAAAACTACTCACTAAAATATTATCTTGCCTAACTAATACAGGTGAATCATCAAATTTAGCCAATACCTCAACATTATTGCCTACTCTAGTAAATTTTGGTGCTCTAATAAATACAGCTTTGATAGAATTACTCATAAAGCCCAAGTCGGTGACAAAACTATCAACTTGACGACCATAGCCATTTCTCTCTACCTCCAAATCTATAAGGCTTAAGTACTCAGAGCCTTTTGATAGAATTATACTACCTGCACAAGTTCCAAAAACTGGTTTTCGTGAGCAAAAATCTTGTAATTCATCAAAAATTTGATGCTTATTCAAAAGATTTAGTAATGCTGTACTTTCTCCTCCGGGAATAATAAGCCTATCAATTTTATCAAAATCATTTGCAAATTTGACTAACTTAACATCTGCCCCCAAAGATTCAAGCATCTCAGCATGCTTTTGGAACCCACCTTGAATAGCTAGTACGCCCACATTCACAGACATTTTTTACCATCCTCTTTGTGAAAACTTCTCAAAATCACAATTAATACCCGTCATAGGCTCACCAAGATCTTCTGAAACTTCAGCTAATATTTTTGGATCATTAAAATATGTAACAGCACTAACTATAGCCTTAGCTCTCTTTAAAGGATCTGCTGATTTAAATATCCCAGAGCCTACAAATACTGACTCTGCTCCTAATTGCATCATAAGAGCCGCATCAGCTGGAGTTGCCACACCTCCTGCAGAAAAGTTTGGCACTGGTAACTTACCATTTTTATGTACATACTTAACCAAATCATACGGAGCCTGCATGTTTTTTGCTATAGCCATAAGTTCTGATTGATCAGCACCTTTAATGTAACTGATATCTTTATTAACTTGTCTTAACTGCCTAACAGCTTCAACAATATTACCAGTCCCTGCTTCACCTTTTGTTCTAATTAAAGCAGCCCCCTCACCAATCCTTCTTAGAGCTTCACCTAAATTTGTACAGCCACATACAAAAGGAACTTTAAAACTATCTTTGTCTATATGATTAAGATCATCTGCAGGACTTAAAACCTCACTTTCATCAATAAAATCAACACCCAAAGATTCAAGAATCTGCGCCTCAACAAAATGTCCTATACGAGCTTTTGCCATCACAGGTATAGAAGTTACTGACATAATTTCTTTAATCAACTTTGGATCTGACATTCTTGCGATACCACCATCTTTACGGATATCTGCCGGCACTCTTTCTAAAGCCATTACAGCCACTGCACCTGCCTGTTGAGCTATCTCTGCCTGCTCGGCATTGACAACATCCATGATAACACCGCCTTTTAACATTTCAGCTAAACCAATCTTCAAATTAATATCTGACATTTATAGACTCCATTAAGTTTGTCATTCTTCAAAATTCATGAAAGATTATAATTTTTTAAATTGCTGTAGATAAATTAATTTTTGTTAAGATTTGAAAAAAAATAGAGATAAAGAAAAAATTAGATTAAACATCCAAATTAACAACGTTAAGCGCATTAGACTCAATAAAATTCCTACGAGGTTCAACTTCATCACCCATAAGAGTAGTAAATAAAGCATCTGCCTCAACAGCGTCTTTGATTGATACTTGAAGCAAGACTCTATTATCAGGATCCATAGTTGTCTCCCAAAGCTGGCCCGGGTTCATCTCACCTAGACCTTTGTAACGCTGTACATCATTACCGCGTCTTGCTTCTTTAAGTAACCAGTCAATTGCTGACTCAAAGTCATCAACATATTCTTTTTTAGCACCCCTTTCTACATAAGCACCTTTAAAAGAAATATCTGATAATACATCACCATAAGTAACAAGATCTTCATAATCTTTAGTAGTAAAGAAACTATTTCTAACAATATAATCCGTGTCATAACCATTTATATAGTGATTCACACCGTAAGAGATAGTTTCCTGACCATCTTCATCAACATCTTTAGTTTCTATAAGCTTAAATCTTTCATAAGATAATGCTTTTTGATTACATGCTTCAGCAATAGTCTCCCACCATTTCTTGATATCTGCATTCTCATCTACATACTTAGAGCTATAAGCCATTACTCTGAGCAGTTTTTCAGGATATGTCTTTGCGTACTTTTTAATTACCTTCTCAGATTTTTGATAAAGTTCATAATAGTTATTTAAAATTTGACCAGAAATAGCATTACCATCCTCAAGTAAGATATTAGCCCCTTCAAGACCAATATTACCTAGATATACTGCTAAAGCATCTTCATCTTTCAGGTATGTTTCCTGCTTACCTTTCTTGACCTTATATAAAGGCGGTTGTGCAATATATAAATACCCTCTTTCAACAAGCTCCGGCATTTGTCTATAAAAGAATGTTAAAAGAAGAGTTCTAATATGAGATCCATCAACATCAGCATCCGTCATCAAAATAATCTTATGATACCTAGTTTTATCAGGATTATAATCTTCTGCGCCTATACCACACCCTAGTGCTTTTATGAGAGTAGCAACTTCTTGAGAGCCAAGCATTTTATCAAAGCGAGCTTTTTCTACATTCAGAATCTTACCTTTTAAGGGTAGAATCGCTTGCGTTTTACGATCACGAGCCTGTTTAGCTGAACCTCCTGCAGAATCCCCCTCCACAAGATATATTTCAGATAATGAAGGATCTTTTTCTTGACAGTCTGCAAGCTTACCTGGAAGACCGGCTATATCTAAAGCTCCTTTACGACGAGTCATATCACGAGCTTTACGAGCTGCTTCACGAGCCTTTGCTGAGTCTAGAATTTTTTCACAAACGATTTTAGCCTCTTTAGGGTTTTCTAATAAGAATTCTTGAAGCTTTTCATTTACTAGTGACTCAACAGCTGATTTAACATCTGATGATACTAATTTATCTTTTGTTTGAGATGAAAATTTTGGATCTGGAACTTTTACAGATAATACTGCAGCTAGACCTTCTCGAGTATCCTCACCTGTTAGAGACACTTTTAGCTTCTTATTTAAACCTTCTGACTCAATATATGTATTCATTGTACGAGTAACAGCCGCCTTTAAACCTGATAAGTGAGTACCACCATCGCGTTGAGGAATATTGTTTGTAAAACAAAAAATTGATTCTTTGTAAGAGTCATTCCACTGTAATGCAAGCTCAACCTGAATATCATCTTTGATACCACTTACAGCAATAACATTTTCATGAATAGGCTTTTTACTATTGTTCAAATATCTAACGAACGCTGCGATACCACCATCATACTTAAATACCTCAGACCTATTATTAATCTTATCGATAAGCTCAATTTTAACACCCGAATTTAAGAAAGATAATTCACGAATTCTTTTCATCAAAATGTCATAATCAAAATCAACAAAAGAGAATGTATCTTTACTTGGTTTGAATGTAATTATTGAACCTGATTTATCTGTTGGCTCTAACTGTTTTAGCGGATAATCTGGCACACCATGCGTGTACTCTTGGTAATACCTATAACCATTACGAGATATATCCAAAGTGAGCTTTTCTGACAGTGCGTTTACAACTGACACACCCACACCATGTAGACCGCCAGATACTTTGTATGAATTATCATCAAATTTACCACCAGCATGAAGAACTGTCATAATAACTTCAGCAGCTGAGCGACCTTCTTCCTTATGAATATCTGTAGGTATACCACGCCCATTATCAGATACAGACACTGAACCATCCTTATTGATGATAACTTTAATATCATCACAATGGCCCGCTAAAGCCTCATCGATAGCATTATCAACAACCTCAAACACCATATGATGCAAGCCACTACCATCATCTGTATCACCGATATACATCCCTGGTCTTTTTCTAACTGCATCTAAACCCTTGAGTACTTTAATACTCGATGAGTCATAAGCTTTATTTTCAGACATTAACAAGCTCCAATATATATTTATATTTAAAATCCACAATCACATCATATTATAACACAAATAAAGATTTATATTAATTTAGATCAGTAACCTTGTAATAATCCTTCAGGGGTTTTCATTTAATATAGAAATGCTAATATAATCTTATACTTTAGATATAAGGCAAGTTTGAAAACCTTGAAAAAGAAAAATTTTTTAGTAGTAATATTGTTAGTTGCTGTAATTGCCTCTAGTTTTCTAATTGGGAAAAAATCAGGTATTAAAAAAGCAGAATCAATACACCAAAGTGAACTTAAAATACTTGAACAGAGTAAGTTATCACAAACACCAGAGAATAGCATAAATTGTCGCCCAAAAGTGAGCTCAAAAAGAAACAACTACGTTATTGGTTATGGAAGCTTGATGAACAAGGATTCTAGACAAATAACTGTTCCTGAAGCGACTTATGCTGCGCCAGTACTGGTTAGTGGCTTTGAAAGACTATGGGCATCAAGAGGAGAAAAATCTCACGCTACATTTTTACTAGCCGTCCCTAACAAAGGCTATGCTATGAATGCAATATACTACAAAGCTAGTGCTTCTGATATTTCTGCGACTGATTTGAGAGAAGCATCATACTGTCGTGTAAAAATACCTCGTAAAGATATAGTACCACTAGGTGTCAAAAGCTTACCTAAGGGTGATTACTGGATGTACGTGAAGGACTTTAAAGATGCCGACTTCCCAAATAAGAGCTATCCAATTCTACAAACTTATGCTGATGTTTTCATGACAGGATGTTTACAAACTCAAGCAGAGTTTAATCTAACAGAATTTGGTAAACTCTGTTTCCAGACTACTTACGGATGGGACTTGGCTAACTGGTTATATGATAGATCAAACCCACAGTATAGTAGATACTCAAAAGATACAGTAAAATACCGTACACAAATAGATAGCATCATTCATCGCTTAACTTTTGACGATGATCCATTATAATTATCAGTAATTAATCTTTTGATCAGAATAATAAAAATGAAAGCTTCCAATAGAAAAATATGTATTGCTCCAATGCTGGATTGGACTGATAAACACTACCGCTACATGATGCGTCTAATAACAAAGTACACTATGCTGTATACAGAGATGATTACTTTGAACGCTATAATACATGGTAATAAGGATTTCTTATTAAAATATAATCCTGAAGAAAATCCTGTTACATTACAGCTTGGAGGGTGTGTACCAGAAGATTTCATAACATGTGGTAAACTTGCACAAAATCTTGGCTACAATGAAATAAATATAAATGTAGGCTGTCCTAGTGAAAGAGTAAAAAAAGGTAATTTTGGCTTATCTCTAATGGCAGAACCTGAGCTTGTAGCAGATTGTGTCAAGGCTATGAAAGATAATCTAGATATACCTATCTCTGTAAAATGTCGTATTGGCTACGATCATAATGACAGTTATGAAGAGCTATATAATTTTGTTGATAAACAAGTACAAGCTGGAGCAGACTATCTTTGTATTCATGCTCGCAAAGGATGGCTTAGTGGCTTATCTCCAAAAGAAAATAGAACTATTCCTGAACTAAAATATAGTACTGTTTATAATATCAAAAAAGATTTCCCAAATCTTGAGTTAGGCATCAACGGTGGTATCACAACCACAGAAGACACCCAAGAACACTTAAAACATGTAGATAGCGTAATGATTGGACGCGAAGCCTATCATAACCCAATGTTATTTAAAAATTTTGACCATCTGTTCTACAACCAGCACATTAATGATATTTCCCCACTTGAGGTAGCCTACAAGATGGCTGAGTACATAAAAATCAAGCTAGACAATGATCCTAATATGAAACTTAATAATATAACAAAGCATACATTGAACTTATTCAATGGTTTACCTAATGCCAAAGTCTTCCGTCGCTATTTAAGTGAAAATGCAACCAAAAAAGATGCCAATGTTGATACTTTCCTGAAAGCTCTAGAAGTATTTGAGTAAACAAATCTAAGAATATGCCCCTATAGCTATATTCACTTGATCAAATGTTGACTCGTCATAATGTCTAGGATCAGGGGCTTGATAATATGGATACATTAAAGGCTCAATAAATTCGACATCCATTTTTAATACTCCACCGATATTAGTATAATATACTGCCGTTGAAAAAATATTTGAATTATACTGCGAGCCCGATATTTTTAAATGGCTTTCAGGTCTTAGATGAAAATCCTTATCTACTAAGCTAACAAAATCAGGAACCTCTCCTAATATACTGTCAGTGATACCTTCAGGTATTTTCGTGCCGATTTTAAACCAGTTATTATGACCAATAAATTGTCTATCTGCACTCCATCTTAAATCAGAGTTTATTTGATGTATATCATTATTTGAATCATAAGGATTAAAGTAAAAGACTATGTTTATGCCATTTTTATTATAAACAATATTATTATCAAATTCTAAGCTACCTATACCAAACTTTAGCTGACCCACATAAGAACGACCCGCACCATCTGCTGGCACAGTATTTATAAAAGTATTGTTTACGAAACGATAACGCCCAAAACTTGTACCATTTCTAGTTGGACCACCAGAACCACCATCTCCACCAATAGTCAAAGACTTTACCTTATTCTCATTAACTACAACATTGCCAACAAAATCCGTATCCTCTCGAACATAGTTCTCACCATAAGATTTATCAATCTTTCTTAATTCATCTTGTGTAGTATGGTTATCATCGATGTAGCCAATAATTTCACCTTTATCATTATAAATAGGGGGTGTGCCAGGTCCCAAGTCTGCTCCAAAAAAGTCTGCTTCTGAACTATAATTATTTTCAAACCAGTTGTAATATACTTCATTTCTTAATGCACGACTCTTTAAGCCAGCTCCTTGATAAGAGTCATGAATATAATTAAACCTGACTTTTGTAATTGCTTCTGGGTGTCTAACTCTGTCAGAAGCAATATAGATATTATGATCTCCTACAAATGCATCGTTGTGATATATATCACAATATTCTATAGTTAAGCTTCTACTGAAAAGATCGCTACCCATAATACCATTTGCAGTAATCATGGACGCTACAATGCCTAATTGTAATACCATCAGCAACCTGATATAAAACTCTTCTTGTAATAAGTTTAGGATCCGATGCTTCTTGCATATTACCTACTATTTCAAAGTTATCAAAAATATAGTTATCTCCAAAAAATGTAACAACATCTTTTGTTTCAGGCTTTATAACAGGTTTTTGACCAACTACATTTACACCTATTATTCTTATCGGTTTTACTTTAGTTCCATAGTTTTCAGATTTCACATTATCTGGATATTCGGCATTTCCCTCAACATACAAAAGATCTCCGGGTTGTAAAAGTTTGGCAACACCTTCACTCTTATAATCCATATCATCGTATTAATTACTCTAGCTTTTATGATATTATTCGACAAATGTAGAGATTAACAATCAATAACCATGAATTACATTCTTAAGACTTTATTTATAATCCTAGTATGTTTTTCATCTAGTTACCCAAACCTTAAAACACAAGCCAATAACTCTTATGAAGTATCCTTTAACTCTCCAAAACAGATAAATCTAAGCAAAAGTAAAATAGAGCTCATTCTAACAAACCCAAATGTAAAAATTAAAGATACTATAAGTAGTACTAATCTACCGTATTTTTGGAATGCTAAAGTCACTCAACGTTACTATAATGTAACAATATCCTTTCCTCGCAGAAGTATTGACAGAGGGTTATCTGTATTAGGTAAGTCATATCAAACATCAAATAAAGATATAATTATCCCACCAGGCAACTACTCTTTTGGTATTAAGTCGGATAGTTACATTAGTGTAAAAACGACGAATAAAGATATATCTGAAGTTTCTAATTCTGATAAATTAGCTGATTTTGAGCTATCTTATTATAGTGCTCCAAAGGGCTCAACATGTGTTGGCTATCTCAATATAGATGCATATGCTATCGATATGCAAATCAACAATCACCCATCATCAGTCGATATAATATCAGAAAATAATCATTCTCCTGTTATAGAAAAAAACATAGATGTTACTAATTCAAGCTCTAAAACAAATGCTCAAATAATAAAATTGCCTGCCAGTATTGAAGGAACTCCATACACACTTATAAGCTCATACTTTGAGCATGGAAAGTATATCTATTATGCAGATGAGCTAAGAAAGTCTATATATTTAAAATGCAATAAAATCACTAAAGTAAAAATTTTGTACCATAAAGAGAAGCCTAAGAGCAATATTTTAAGTGTCAAAGGTCTTTGATAAAAAATACTACAGCTATAACCAAATAAAAATAACTTGTCGTCTCACACGATTTATCCAAAAACCTAGCGAACAATTATTTGTAAATTGAACATTTCTTTAAACATATAAACTATACTTAGAGAAATCCTTTGATTTAATTAATTTTGATTCCAAACTGAGAAGCTATATTTTGAACATCTTTTTTATTGATCTTTTTGATGTCATTTGCATTTAAATCTTGGATAGACTTACCATTAATTTTAGTATTATTAATAACTTGTTGTGCTTTCTTATCTAAACCTGCTTGCTTAGCAACTTGGCTAGCAACATTTTTGACTGTATCGACATTCAATAGACTCTTCAAAGAAGATGCATCAACACTAAAGTTGAGTTTATTCAAATCACCAGTGATAACACCATTTAATGTTAAGCTAGGTATTTTCTGAGTAAACTGGTTAAGGCTAACACTCACAATATCAAATTTTAGCTGCAAAGGAATATTGAACATTATATTTCTTACTCCACTAAACTGCCAAGTTCCTTGACCAGATATTGTTAAGCTATTAGCATCTATATTAACCCCTTGAATATTCAAACCTTTAATTGCATTCCCAGCTACATTTTGCAAATTAAACTTGATAGTATTATCAACATTTAGCTTATTTGAAACAACTACGCTAACATCAACGTCACTATTATTTACAGATTTAACATTAATTGCTGTTGGCTGACCTAATAGCACAGGGTTTGTTGATATATTAGTTATATTAGCATCGTATGTAGTACCGGCATTTTGATAACCTTTTATATCAATATTTTGAATTACAAAACTAGGATACTTATCACGAAGCATTTCATTTTTTACATTCGCGTAACCATATACTTTAGCTTGTTGCTTCGGTGTAACTGATCCTGCCTGTTTAGCACCAGTTGTATCATCCTCACTACTAGAGCTAAAGTTTGATAAGAACTCTGCTGCTTGCTTAATACCATTAGCAACTTCTTTAGCTTGCTTTGTATTAGCTTCTAACTTTTGCAGATCTACTTGTTGTAAGTTTTGACTTGCCTTACCTATACTTTCTATAGCTTTCTTCTTAAACTCTTCTGAATTCATGCTAGCATCATCTTTAGATGTTGCTTTAGTATTGATATATAAACTAGCTTTCTTAGCTCTTTGTTTATCTAAAGATACACCAGTAACCAAAACATTTCTTAATGTTAATTGTCTAGTAAGTAAATTTGAAATATTTAGACTTGCACTCACATTTTCAGCATAGAATCTATCCTTATCAAGATTTTTTGGATCTGCCACACCTAAACCTTTAATATCAAGACTTGCATTTGTGAAATCTAAGCTTAAAGATTGATAGTCTACTGTTGCTCCATTTGCTTTAGTCAACTGTTGCTTAATGATATTTGATACCATTGATGTTTCTAAGAGCTTAGGAGAATATATCAAAGCCGCAATAATTAAAGCTACAAGAACAATTCCTGTTAATCTAAATGGCTGTCTAAACTTACGATTTTGCATTTCAACCCAGTCAACTTTTGCAATATTCTTGCCCAAGAAGATCCAACTAGCTATCTTAACAAAAAAATTCTTGGTGATTTTGTTATATAGTTCTGTACCTGACTGAATAGATGACATTTTTGCAATTATCTTTTTGTATATCTTTGCGATAATAAGACCAAATATAACACCTAAGATTATTGCTAGAACAAACCCTCCTGCGACGAGATAATAATCAAATCCAGCATAAGCTAAGACTGGCGTATTAACCATAGCCTTGAAAATAGGTTGTGTAAAACCATCTAGCAAAAATTGTCCGAATGAGAAGCTAACAACCTCAAGCAAAAATGAAAGTGCTTTTGCGATAATCGCAATAAATACAAACACACCAATATTTATTCTAAGAATTATCACCAATATTATTACTGCTACAAAGAGTAATGGTGAGTATGAGACTCCTGGAATAAAACCAAACACAAACGCTAATACTGATGTAATTAACAATTGTGCAGGCGTGAGTTTAGAAAAAATAGTCGATTTAATTTTATTAAATATGTAATCAAACATTCCCAATCACCTTATTTTATTTTTAAATTTACCAAATAATATTACTATAATTGCATTTTATTAACGACTTTTTTAGGACTAATCTTTCAGCATTCGAGAGTTTTAGTAAATTATTATTTACTTTAAGTAAAATGTAACAACACCATGAACGAAATACTTATCACTAATAAAATCAATGATATTCAGCACTCCATAACATACACTACCTAAAGAGTTTTCATATATCTAAATCTTTAAATCTAAATTATGTTTTTTATTAGAAAAAATAGCGTAAATGAGTTATTATTTGAGATGTTATTTAACAAAAATTTTCGTCAAACGATCAAATAAGGAAGAAAATCAATGAACTTACATGAATATCAAGCTAAAGATCTTTTAGAAAGCTATGGTCTAAAAGTTCAAAAAGGTATCGTAGCTCATAACCCAAATGAAGCTGCTCAAGCATTTGACCAAATCGGTGGTAAATTTGCTGTGGTTAAAGCTCAGGTACATGCTGGTGGTCGTGGTAAAGCTGGTGGTGTAAAAGTTGTTAAATCATCTCAAGAAGCTCGTGAAGTAGCAGAGAGCCTAATCGGTACAAATCTTGTTACTTTCCAAACTGATGCTGAAGGTCAGCCAGTTAATTCTGTAGGTGTATTTGAAGATGTATACCCTGTTACTCGTGAATTATACCTTGGCGCTGTAGTTGATAGATCTAGCCGTAAAGTAACATTCATGGCTTCAACTGAAGGTGGTGTAGATATTGAAGAAGTAGCTCACAATACTCCAGAGAAAATCCTTAAAGTAGAAGTAGATCCTTTAGTTGGTCTTCAACCATTTCAAGCTCGTGAAGTAGCTTTCAAACTTGGTCTTGAAGGTAAACAAATCAATGATTTCGTTAAAACTATGCTAGGTGCTTACAAAGCATTTGTTGAGTGTGATTTTGCATTATTTGAAATCAACCCTCTTGCAGTTAGAGAAAACGGCGAAATCGTTTGTGTTGATGGTAAAATCAACCTTGATTCAAACGCTCTTTACAGACACCCTAAATTATTAGCTCTTAGAGACAAATCTCAAGAAAATGCTAAAGAACTTAAAGCTTCTGAGCATGAGCTAAACTATGTAGCTCTTGAAGGTAACATCGGCTGTATGGTAAACGGTGCTGGTCTAGCAATGGCTACTATGGATATCATCCAATTATACGGTGGTAAGCCTGCTAACTTCCTAGATGTTGGTGGTGGAGCTACTAAAGAAAGAGTAATCGAAGCTTTCAAACTAATCCTAGATGATGAAAATGTAAAAGCTGTTTTAATTAACATCTTCGGTGGTATCGTACGTTGTGATATGATCGCTGAGGCAATTATCGAAGCTGTTAAAGAAGTAAATGTAACTGTACCAGTAGTTGTTCGTCTAGAAGGTAACAATGCAGAAAAAGGTGCTAAGATCCTATCTGATTCAGGTTTAAAACTAATACCTGCTGATGGTTTAGCTGATGCTGCTGATAAAGTTGTAAAATCACTAGGTTAATAAATTAAAACAGTTAAAAGGATATTAAATAATGAGCGTATTAGTTGATAAAAATACAAAAGTTTTAGTACAAGGTTTTACTGGTAAAAACGGTACTTTTCACTCAGAGCAAGCTATTGCTTATGGTACAAACATCGTGGGCGGTGTGACTCCTGGTAAAGGCGGTCAAACTCACCTAGACAGACCAGTTTTCAATACTATGGAAGAGGCCGTAAAAGCTACTGGTGCTGATGCATCTGTAATCTATGTACCAGCTCCATTTGTAAAAGATTCTGCAATAGAAGCTATTGATTCTGGTGTTAAACTAGTTGTAATCATTACTGAAGGTGTTCCAACTCTAGATATGCTAGTAGTTAAAGAATACTTAAAAGGTAAAGATGTACAAGTTGTTGGCCCTAACTGTCCTGGTGTTATCACTCCAGGTGAATGTAAAATTGGTATTATGCCTGGTCATATCCACCAACCTGGTAAAGTTGGTATCATTTCTCGTTCTGGTACTCTAACTTATGAAGCAGTTGCTCAAACTACTAAGTTAGGCTTTGGTCAATCTACTTGTATCGGTATAGGTGGAGATCCAATCCCAGGTATGAACCAAATCGAAGCTCTTAAACTTTTAGAGAATGATCCTCAAACTGAAGCTATCATCTTAATCGGTGAAATTGGTGGTACAGCTGAAGAAGAAGCTGCTGAATACATTAAACACAATGTTACTAAGCCAGTTATTGGATATATTGCTGGTGTTACAGCTCCTCCAGGTAAGCGTATGGGTCATGCTGGTGCTATCATCTCTGGTGGTAAAGGTACTGCTGATGAAAAATTCGCTGCGTTTGAAGCTGCTGGTATTGCTTATACTAGATCACCTGCAGAGTTAGGTTCTAAACTTAAAGAAGTTACTGGTTGGTAATTTTTATTTTCTAAATATTTTTTCTTTATTTATATTTCAATTTCATAATTTTCAAAAATCTAATTTAAAGTGATAATATAACTTAATATAAGTTATTAACTTACTAATGAAATTATGTTTAAAAAAGTAATCTTATTTTTTAGTCTTACAACATTACTCCTAACTACCAGCATGGGATATTGTTTATCAGAAAATAAAAATATAAATTCTGTAGCACCAGGAACATTAAAAAGCGAAAGTTATAAACAAAACAAAGAATGTGGCACACTATCTACTATCCTTATGACACCTATCTCAGCAATAGGTATAGGAGTAGGAACTATTCTAATGGTACCTGTAGGTTTATTAGGAGGAATGGTTGGCGGAGCCATGATGTCTCCAATGATGTTTGATAGTGGTGGTTTGAGCAAAAACTCATTTATACAACCATTCCAAATAGGTGGGGCTGTTATTTTAGGAGCTATTTTAGGCGCAGGAGTAGGAGCTGTTGAACTACCTAAAAGTACCGCAAAGAGTTTAATTAGTGATGCCAAAACTAATTGTCATATAATATAAAACCAAATATATAAGTACTAAAATAATGCAAAAAAATATTTTAATTACGGGCGCAAATAGAGGAATTGGGCTAGGTTTCGTTGAACACTATTTAACAAAAAACTGTAATGTAATCGCAACTTGCCGTGATCCAGCTAAAGCAAATGACCTAAAAGAACTTTCTAAGAAATATCAAAAACTTATTATAGAAAAACTTGATGTTAGTAGTCCTAGAGACCAAGAGCAATTATTTCAAAAGTATAAAAGTATTGTTATTGATATATTAATAAACAATGCCGGTATTTACCCTGAGAACCATCAAAAATTTAGTATTTCTGAAACTAATCCAAACTGGATAAATAATGCTTTTCAAACGAACTGTTTAGGAGCTTTTTATCTTATTCATAATTTCAAAGAGAATCTGCTAAAATCTGCTAATCCAATAGTTATCAATATGGCTAGTCAAGCTGGCTCTATAGAGCAAACAAAAGCTGGTTTTGGTTATTCATACCGCATATCAAAAGCAGCTCTAAATATGTTAACAAAAACATTTGCTGCTGAGTGCCCAGAGATAATTACTATAAGTCTTCGACCTGGTTGGGTTAAGACTAAGATGGGTGGAGATAATGCTACTGTGGAAATTAGTGATAGCATCCAAGCGATGACTAATCTTATTGAAAATCTCCATCATAAAGATTCTGGAAAATTTTTAGATGCTCAAGGAAATATTGAGCAATGGTAAAACCTCTTGAAATGCTTCTAAACGTTCATAAATCAAGCTTGTTACACTTTAGAATCAACTTAAATAGTTATAAATTTTATGAATTAAGGTTATAGAGCAGTTTATAAAACTTAAACATATTGCTATTCTTTATTCTAATTATTACTACAACTATAAACAAAATGTCACTACAAACTATTAAAAAACTATCTATTATTTGCATTATTGGTGCTTTAGTAATGTGGGTTTTATACCCTTTTGTTTACTCTATTCTTTTTGCAGGACTTTTGGCAATAATACTTGCTCCCCTTCAAGAGTACTTAGAGCAACATATTGGTAAACATAGAAGTAGTTTCCTATTAGTTATGGGAATTCTTCTGTGTGTATTTATTCCTATATTAATTGTTCTGTATTATGCTATCTCAGAGATTGTTTCATACTTACAGCATCCAGAAACACTTTCACAAACTTTTGCTACGCTTGGTGATTCTATAGGCAAAATTCCTTACATAGGAAGTATCCTTCAAGAACATTTTGATAAACTAATAAAAGCCATTAATGATGATAGTGACACCATAATCTCCAATTTAGGTCAAATATTACCTAAAGTTAGATACGTAGGCTCAACATCTATAAGCTTTATAACAGATTTTTTAATTACACTTTTACTGGTATATCAATTCCTAGTTAGTAGCTCTACTTTAGAAAAATTTGCAAAAAAAGTAGTACTTAAGGACTTTGATGATAGCGATAGTTTCATATCTACAGCGATTATTACAACTCGTAGAGTAAGTTTAGCAATTTTTCTAACCGCATCACTTGTTGGTACTGTTATGGCTATAGTATTTTTACTAACAGGCATGCCAACACCAATTTTACTTGCATTTACTGTAGCTATAGCATCTATGATCCCATTTATGGTTGGCATTGTTTATATACTCATCGGAGCTAGTGTATTTGTAGTATATGGTGCTACCAAAGCTATTATCATACTAGTAGTTGGTTTTGCTCTAAATATTTTCACAGACAATATTATGCAACCCAAAATTATCAATAAACAAGTACAACTTAGTTTTGCTGCCTCATTGATAGGTATACTAGGAGGAATCCAAGCTTTTGGTTTTATAGGAATATTTCTTGGACCTGTAATATTTAATGTTACATTCGTTGGTATAGAAAAACTTATGAAAAATAGTAAGTAATATTATTCTTTAAGGCATTGGAAAAGCATCAAAACTATGAGCTGATGCTAAATTTTCATCCCAATTAGCTTTACTAGCCATAAATATATTAGCTGTCGGCTTAATATCCACTTTATCATCTAGACTACCAGCAGGCACTACTACTAAATTAAATTCTGATTGCTCAAAAGGTAATGCTGAACCACATTCACTACAAAAACTTTTTGTATGATGTGATGCAGGTAGTTTATATTTTTTGACTAATTCTTGACCAGATTGCCAATTTAATTTTGCATTTGATGAAAACAAATTAGCTGCATGAGCTGAACCTGTATCTTTACGACAATGCTCACAATGACACAGAAAGAAATTTTCAAAACTACCATCAATTTCAAATTTAACAGAATTACAAAGACATGAACCTTTGAATGACATACTTATTTACCTTGGGTTATTAATTTATATAAGAGCGGAAATTATATTCAATATACATTAGATATCAATAGCTACTAAGACTTTTTAGCTATTAAAAGTACATTTAGCAATAGCTTATTAATGATTTATATTTAGTGTTTAGTTAAAATGAATTTACCCTATATTTTAATAAAATCAAAAATGGAACATCTTAGGCATCCTCAAGGACTCAAATTCTTATTTTTCGCAGAAATGTGGGAACGCTTCAGCTTTTACGGATTATCAGCTATTTTAATTTTATACATGACTCAGCGATTAGATTTCACAGATGCTAATGCTGCTCTAGTTTTTGGTAGTTATGTAACATATCTATATATCACTACTGCTGTTGGTGGGATTTTAGCAGATAGAATTATTGGCTACAGGCGTTGTGTGCTAATTGGTGGTGTCTCAATTATGACTGGTCATATAATTATGGCACTATCTGGATCTAGTGATACTGCATTATTTTTAGGGTTAGGTTGTATTTCTGCCGGTACAGGTTTTTTCAAGTCAAATGTCTCTACAATGGTTGGTAGGCTCTATGATGATAGAGACTCTCTACGGAATAGTGGCTTTGCCTACTTTTACACAGGTATAAACTTTGGTTCTGTATTAGCAACTTTTATAGTTGGTTTTGTTGGTGAAAAAATTGGTTGGCATTATGGTTTTAGTTTAGCCGCTTTTGGAATGGCTCTCGGGTTAATATTTTTTGAATCAGGTAAAAAGCATTTCCCTAAAAGCTGTGATGAGCCAAACTATGAAGTTATGCAAAGAAAACTTTTCTTGGGATTAAATGTTTGGCAAGCAATTATATTATTTATGATTTTCTCAGCATGTGTTTTTGCTTATTTAATAGCCCACCCTACTCAATCAATGATAATTATTTCATTATCTGGAATTGTTCTGTTGGTTTATCTAATATCTCTTTGGAAATCTCTTGGAAGTAATCAAAAGACTAATATTGCTATTCTTTTAATACTATCAATATTTATGCTTTTCTACTGGTCACTGAGTAATCAAACCTCTATTAGCATCCCTCTATTTATCAAGCATAATATTGAGCTTAATATCTTAGGTTTTAATATGCCTGTTACTACTGTTATGGCAACACAACTGACTTTATTAGTTATAATTACCCCTTTTTTTGGTGTCTTATGGCAGAAACTAAGTCAACGTAACAAAGAACCTTCTGATGAGTTAAAATTTGTATTTAGCTTAGTATTTCTTGCGTTATGTTTCTTATTCTTAAGCATAGCTGGATCAATAGCAGCTCAGTCAGGTCATGCTAATGTAATATGGTTATTACTATGCTATCTAATGCTTGTATTTGGTGAGCTGTGCATTTCACCTGTTGGATTAGCCTTAGTCACTCGCCTTGCTCCTGAGCATCTAAAATCAACAATGATGGGTGTATGGTGGACAATTAGTGCTTATGCTGGATTCTTTGGTGGTGTAATTAGTTCACATATTGCTGTAGATAAAAACACTCCTGCAAATAGTTTTGCATCAGGATATTTTAAACTTTTTATTGCAGCAATTATTATGGCTGTTATATTATTTGCATTAACTCCAGTATTAAAAAAACTTACTAAACTTAGGATATAAAGATGATTCTAATTGCAAATGATGAAGGTCGTGGTGGCGTACCTGAAGCTTTCAAACGACTTAAAAATAAAGAAAATGGTCTCAGATCTATAATTGAAGGTATTAAACTTGTAGAGAATGATACTACTATCAAAACTGTAGGTAGAGGCTCTTGGCCTGATATTTTGGGCAATGTAACTCTAGATGCTTCTGTAATGGATGGTGATGATCTGCGTACAGGCTCTATCGGTGCTCTAAAAGGTTATGCTAATGCTGTCGAGGTTGCTTATGAAGTTATGCAAAGATTACATCATGAGATATTAGTTGCTGAAGGAGCAAATCGATTTGCTAATGAAATTAATGCTACTAAAATCGATAACTTATTACCAGAAATTAAAAAAGTTTGGTTAGAACATTTAGATAAACACTTAACTACTGAGCAGAAAGCCAACTTCCCAGATATCCCTCTTATTGAATTGAGTAAGTTTGCAGTTGATCCTGAAAAAATATTTGATACTACAGTCTATCTATCAAAAGACTATAATAACACTATCTCATCTGCCACAAGCACTTCTGGTTGGGGTTGGCGTTACCCTGGTAGGTTAGGTGATAGCCCGATTATTGGAGCCGGATCGTATGCTGACTCTAGATATGGTGCTTGTGCATGTACACATACTGGTGAGATGGCTATTCGTTGTGGTACTGCAAGATCTGTAGTTTTATATATAAAAATGGGGATGTCTGTAAAAGATGCTGTGCTTGAGACAGCTAAAGATTTACGCCATCTTAAAACTGGATATTTAGATGAGCTAACAATTCATGCTATTGATAGTCAAGACAATCACTATGTGGCAAGCTTTAAAGGTAGTGAACCTGTCTTCTACTGGATTTGGACTGATGGTATGAATGAACCTGTTAAAAAACAGGCTGAATTAATATCGTAGTTATTTACTTTTCTTAATACATCTACTTAAATAGATATATTCAAATAAAATGCTCTAGTAAATGACAAAATTACTTTTATCAGTTTTTACTATATTAATATCGCTTAGTATTTCATTCTCAGCAGAAAGAGATTATATGGGGGTATCGAAGGATCAAGTTAAAAACTCTATTCAAACAATGCAAATTTATGATGCTTCATTGATATACCCATATCCAACATGGTTTAGCACGGGTCTAGTCGGCGATGTATATAGAAGTCAGAAAGGGATTAGCTTTTTATATGAGCAAATACCTACGGGACAGAGTTTTGATGATTGGAAAGAAATATATACCATATCAGGATTATATGACAAAGAAAATAAGCTTAGTGTATCTCAATATGCTAACTATGTTCTATCTGGGTTTGTAAAGTCATGTGGTAAAAATGTTAAAATGCTAAATACTGCAAAGACAGAATCTTCAAGTATGTCAATTTTGCTATGTGGATCCTTATCAAATAAAAATATAAAAGCCTATAATAACAATCCTGGTGAGATAGCTATTTTTAAATTTATTAAATTCAAAAGCACTATAATACAAATTGGACAAGAATGGAAAACCAAATCATTTGATGCTGCTAGTATTAATCAAGCAGATTTTTTAGAAAATACCTATAAATACGTCAATAGTAAAGAGGCATTTTCAACTGCGTTCAAAGAAATTCATAAAAATGTTAGTGTTACTCAAGCTATTTCAAAACCATATTAACTTTAAGAACCTATAACTCTATACCCAAACCAATCTGGTTTTAGATCATACTTATCATCACTTATAGTTAAATGAATATACTTATCATCTATAGAGCTAAGCTCTAAACAATCATCAATTTCCATAAGATTATCTTTGTGCTGATGTAGAGAGTTTTTTAGTAGACTTTGCTTTGCTTTTTCTTTTGCTTCTGTTTTATCTGCAGCAACAAATAAAGCAAACTCATGTAGCTCATTTAGCTTAGATTCATCATAGCCACCAAGATTGACAAAATATAACTTTTTATTAAAGTTTTGAGGTCTATCTTGGATAGATATTTGATAACCATCTGCGCCTTTGAGAGCTTTATAACTATCCAAATGCAATCCTTTGACCGTGCCAAACCAGTTTTGTCTAAGCTGTTCGTAAGTAGCTTCAATATTATCACCAATCACAAACTGTACATCATGTAACTCTATATTTGCTTTGGGTGCGCTGCCACCGAGGTAAACTATAAATAATTGGCTCATAAAAGTCTCATAAAATTAGTTTTGCTACAGACGATTATACCAATTTTAAAATAAATTAAAGACAATAAACTGTGATTAATCGAGAGTAGCACATTAGCGAATAGCAGTTTCAAAAAATAAATGTTTAGAAAATAAAACTGTTTGAGTCAATTTTCAAATTGGCGAGTTTTTTATTTTCTATTTATTTTAAGCTACGATAGCGTAGTGCTAGGCAGTTTTGCATACTTTTTCTGCCATGCAAAAAGTATGTCGTTATGGCTTACACAGTAAGCAACGAAACCAATATAAACTTTCATAAAATATTTTTAAAATTTTTAAGCTATAATTACACTAAACAAGACACCTCCTACAATTCTTATGACAACCCTAGAAATCTGTATAGATAACTATCAATCAATACTCAATGCCCAAAAAGCTGGCGTTGATAGATTAGAACTATGCTCCGCTCTTGGAGTAGAAGGACTTACACCCTCGCCTAGTTTAGTCAAATTTGCCAAAGAGAATTTCATAGGTTCATTACAGGCTATGGTTCGCCATCGTGCTGGTGATTTTTATTACGATAAGATAGACCAGCAAATTATGCTCGATGATCTAAAAACAATGCTTGAACTAAATATAGATGGAATTGTAATTGGTGCTTTAACCAAAGAAAATAAAGTTGATAAAGAATTTCTGAAACCATTTATTGAACTTACAAAAAAAGCTGGCAAAGAACTAACCTTTCATAGAGCAATTGATTTAACAACAGATATATACACAGCTACTCAAGAAATTATTGAACTAGGTTTTGATAGAATTTTAACATCTGGAGCTAAACCAAATGTAATAGAAGGTTTAGAAATTATAAGAACTCTACAAGAAAAGTTTGGCAGCCAAATTCAAATAATGCCTGGTGGTGGAATTAACTCAAATAATTTAAAAGAAATACTCGAAACTACAAAAGTAACAAATATCCACTGCTCTGCTTCTAAAAAAATTTTACGAGATACTAAATGTACTGCTTTTCCATCGTCTGCTTTAGAAATTAAAGTTAGTCAAGTTGATGAGATGACTGCAATAAAATCAAAACTTAACAATTAAATTTAAACTATATTCTAAGCACTTTGAGTAGCCATTGATAATCTATATTTAAGCATAAATATCATTAACACTCCTAATATAGAAACTATCATACCTGCAATTACACTACTTGAGTATGAAAAACCATAAGCGATTGGTAGACCTCCAGCAAAAGCACCTATTGCATTAGCAATGTTAAATCCTGCGATACTTAGCGTAGAGCCTAACATTTCAGACCCTTTAAAAACTTCTATCACTAAGGTTTGAACAGCCGGAACTAGAGCAAATGCAAAGAATCCTAATCCAAAACTTATAACTATTGCAAAAATTTTAAAATTAGCTGTTAGATACATCAATAATAACGCTAATACAAGACCAACTAAAGTAACAACTGTAGCATTTATTGCTCCAGCTTTATCAGTTAATTTACCACCATATAGGTTCCCAAAAAACATTCCTAAACCAGCTAAGAATAATATATACGGAATAGTTGTATTTGAAAGCTCTGTTACATTTATCATTAATGGAGATATATAACTATACCATGCAAACAATCCAGCAAAACCTAAAGAAACTACTCCTAAAGCTAGCCAGCTATTAGATTTTAATAATATATGCTTATCTGATGTACTGGTAGAGTCCTTAGATTTTTCTAGCTCTAGATTTGGAATAAACAACAACACTGTAACAACTGTCATAATACCTATCAAAGCAACTATCACAAATGCTATTTGCCATCCTACCATCAGTGCTAAAGATGTTGTCAAAGGAATACCCAGAAGATTAGCTACAGTTAATCCAGCAAACATCAAAGCTATAGCTTGTGATTCTTTACCTGGGTCAGCTATACGCATAGCAGCTACAGAACCAACGCCAAAAAAGGCACCATGAGGTAAACCCGATAAAAATCTTGAAACCATTAGGAACTCATAATTTGTCGCAAATATTGATAAACCATTAAATAATGCCAGCATAATACTTATCACTATAAGTAACTTTTTAGGGCTATATCTTGATGAGAAAAATATTAATAATGGTGCTCCAACTACAACTCCTAATGCATATATACTTATCAAGTGTCCTGCCTCTGGAATACTCACATTAAAATACCCTGCTACCTGAGGAAGTATTCCCATCATGATAAATTCTGTCATCCCTATCGCAAGACCACCTAACATTAGTGGAATTAAACCTTTTTTCATAATCTTATCCTTATAAATTTAAATCTTTATTACTTGCCACTAATTATACTTTTAACTTTTTAAATGATAATATACAAAAATATCAAATAACTTTTTAGAAAATCTAAAAGATGAAAATGTTATATGAGCTCAAATTATTCGTAGCTGCTATTAACTACGGTAACTTATCTGCTGCTGGACGAGAGTTTTATTTATCTCCCGCTAGTATTAGCAATAAAATCAATGCCCTTGAAGAGTATTACCAAACTAAACTTCTAATAAGAACCACAAGGAAAATAGAACCTACTAAAGCAGGAGAAAAGCTATACATTACTGCTATTAAGTTGCTAGAACAATTAGAAAACTTACAAGAAGATATTCAAAATAATGAGAATACTGCGGAAGGCATTATTAAGATAACGATTCCTTTTGACTTAGGTAAACAGATAATCCTACCAATTTTAGATGAGTTCAAAGAAAAAAATCCCAACATCCAATACGATATAAATCTAACTGATGATGTAATTTCCTACAATCAATTTCCTTTTGATATAGCAATTAGATATGGCAATCTACCAGATAGTAACTTTATTGCAAAAAAGCTCGTCGATAACTATAGAATGTTATGTGCCAGCCCCGAGTATCTACAAAAGATGAATATATCTAACATCAATGATATAAATATGTTAGATAACTATGATTTCATAACACTAAAAATAAACTCTAACACAATCAAAAAACTGTACCTAATTGATCAAGAGAATAATAAATATGAAGTTAACATAAAACCATCTTACATAGTTAATAATGGTTATATAAGCAGACAAATGTGTATTAATGGAAATGGGATAAGTGAAAAATCATATTGGGATGTTAAGCAAGATTTAGAATCAGGAACATTGGTACAGGTTCTACCAAAATATAGAGTAACACTCAACAAAAATGATAAACCTGAAAACATGATAAGTATAGTACATCCTTCGAAGCAGTTTCAGCCATATAGAATAAGAATGCTGAACGAATTTATAGTAAATAGTTTTTCAAAACTCAAAAGTTAGAAACATTACTTAAACTTAGATATAATTCTCCCTAATTAAATTGGTTAACTAGAAGTATGATAAAAAATATATTCTTTGACTTAGATGGCACTCTTGTAAATACAGTTGGTGATCTAACAGTTGCAACAAATGCCATGCGTAAACATTTTGGACTTGAGCCGGTATCTGAAGATGTCTTAGCAAATATAATTGGTAAAGGTTACCCTACTACTGTTAGAAAAATTCTAGCATTAGATTTCAATGATAATGATCATATTGAATCTATCGCTGATACAGGTATTAAAATTGTCAGTCAAACATACAAAACTCTAAATAGTGCTAATAGTAAAGTATATCCCAATGTCATTGAAACTTTAGATTTCTTAAAGCAACAAGGTATAAAAATGGCTGTTGTAACAAACAAACATGAAGAGGATGCTATACAATCTCTAACCCATTTAGATTTAATTGACTATTTTGAAGTAATTATTGGTGGAGATACTACAACGAGCTACAAACCATACGCTGAACCCTTACTGTTTGCTATGGATAAGCTAAATGCTAAAGCCGAAGAGAGTTTGATGGTTGGCGACTCTATGAATGATTTTTTGTGTGCTAGAGAGGCAAATGTAAAAACTATAATGGTAAGTTACGGTTATCATAATGGTGTAGATCTAGAAGCTCTAGATAGCTTTGCATATATTGATAATTTCGCTGAGATTAAAAACATTGTCAAAGAAATAAATCCACATCAGCAATTAGTAGTTTCAAAATAAACCTCTTAAGAAGGTTATTTCAAAATTTCACTTGAACAAGCACTATGCTATAATTTCGCCATAATCGTATTTTGAAGAACTTTTTAAAAATGGCAAATCATCATAAATTAATAATCCTAGGATCTGGTCCTGCTGGATATACTGCAGCGATCTATGCGGCTCGTGCAAACTTAAACCCTGTAATAATCACAGGTATGCAACCCGGTGGACAACTTACAACTACTACAGATGTAGATAACTGGCCAGGTGAAGCTGATGGTATCATGGGCCCTGAGCTTATGGAAAAACTACAGAAACAAGCTGAGAGATTCGAT
Organism: Francisella salimarina; assembly: GCF_007923265.1. Classification (NCBI taxonomy): domain Bacteria; kingdom Pseudomonadati; phylum Pseudomonadota; class Gammaproteobacteria; order Thiotrichales; family Francisellaceae; genus Francisella; species Francisella salimarina. The sequence goes on along the minus strand of NZ_VOJA01000003.1, from coordinate 125,678 downwards.
ACACAAATCACATATGACACAATTAACTCTGTAGATCTACAAACTAGACCTTTAAAATTAGTTGGAGAGATTGAAGAGTATACTTGTGATGCTCTAATTATAGCTACTGGTGCTACTGCTAGATACTTAGGTTTAGAATCAGAAGAAAAGTTCATGGGTAAAGGTGTATCTGCTTGTGCTACTTGTGATGGCTTTTTTTACAAAAACAAAGATGTCGCTGTAGTTGGTGGTGGTAACACTGCTGTTGAAGAAGCATTATTCTTATCAAATATTGCAAAATCTGTAACACTAATTCATCGTAGAGATTCTCTTAGATCTGAGAAAATCCTTATCGATAAACTAATGGAAAAAGCAGAAAATGGTAATGTAAATATTATCTGGGATACGACACTAGAAGAAGTTCTTGGTGATGATATGGGTGTGAATGCTCTACGCCTTAAAAATGTCAAAACTAACGAAGAATCTAAAATTGATGTTATGGGGGTATTTATTGCTATCGGTCATACTCCAAACACAGGTATCTTCAAAGATCAGCTTGAAATGGAAAATGGTTATATCAAGGTAAAATCAGGTTTAGCTGGTGATGCTACTCAAACCAATATACAAGGTGTATACGCAGCTGGTGATGTAGCTGATCATGTTTACAAACAAGCAGTAACTTCTGCAGGTACTGGTTGTATGGCTGCGCTAGATGCTGAGAAGTATTTGGATGGATTGGATTCATAAAAAAATGACAAAAAAGTACATCAGCGACAAGTAGTTTCAAAACAAAAAAGTTTGAACTATAATTTTCTACTATAATGATTAGACAAGTCGCGACTGATTTCTACAAAAGTTTAGAATTATCGTCCCCTCAAAAAGAATTTATCTAACTCCGCAAAATTAAGCTTTACCCAAGTTGGTCTGCCATGATTACATTGACCGGAATTTTCAACATTCTCCATCTGTCTTAGTAGATGATTCATCTCCTGAATACTAAGCTTATCATTAGCACGAACCGCAGCATGACAAGATACTGTAGCCAAAATATGGTTTAGATAAAACTCAACACTCTTTGTCTTGCCAGAGGATGTAAGCTCTGTAGCTACATTTGATATTAGATTTTGTACATCTTTATCTTTAACATATATTGGCGTTGAACGTACTAATACTGCATCATCTGCTACTACTGATATTTCAAAGCCTAGCTTCTCAAAAACTTCTAGATTCTCATCAATCGTTGCGACTATATTACTTGATAATCTACATGTTAAAGGCATTAATAGATTTTGCTTAAACTTAGCAGTATCTGCATGCCAAGTTTTTTTCATCTCTTCATAGAGTATTCTCTCATGAGCAGCATGCATATCCACAAGTACTACACCATCATCTACTTGAGAGAGTATGTATATACCATGAATCTGACAGATAGCTTGTCCTAAACCACTAGCTTTTGACTTTTGTGATATATGAATGTCATTTTCTTGAGTAGTTTGATTATTTAAATATTTTTCAAGTAAGCTAGTATTTGATTCGGATTCCTCTTGCTCATCTTCCACACTAATATCCAAACTCATATTACCAATATTAAGAGGATTATTAGTACCTTTAGATTCTTGATATATATTGCTTTCACTAGAGCTGGAAGTCTCAATTTCGATATCTGCACTTGTAGTTATAGCTTTATTGACTGTACCAAATAGAAAGTCATAGATGAACTTTTGATTTCTAAAACGCACTTCACTTTTAGCTGGGTGAACATTTACATCCACCTCTTTATAATCCATATCAAGATAAAGTAAAAATGCTGGATATCTATTACCATACATTACATCTTTATAAGCATTTTTGATCGCATGAGTTACAATCTTGTCTTTGATAATACGTCCATTTATATAGAAGCTCTGCATATCTGCTCTAGCTCTATTGAATCTAGGACTAGCCACCCAGCCCCATAGATGAGCATCTCCAACCTCTTTATCTATATAAATAGCATTTTCAATAAAATCACGACTATACAAATCTAAGACACGATTGTATTTAAGTTGCGCATCTTCTGCTAAAAGTAGATCTTTGACCTCTTTACCATTATGAATAAGTCTAAAGGCTATACCAAAATAGCAAAGCATATATTTCTTAAGTAAATCAGAAATATGTAAAAACTCAGTATTATCTTTTTTCAAAAATTTGCGTCGTGCTGGAGTATTATAAAAGAGTTCACTAACCTCAATAGTTGTTCCTGTTACATGAGCAGCTGGTATGATTTCTTTAGTTTGATTATTAATTTGCCAAGCATCATCTTGATTATAATGTTTAGATATAATCTTTAGCTTAGATACAGATGCAATACTCGCTAAAGCCTCACCACGAAAACCCATACTAGCCACAGATTCTAACTCTTCGAGAGTATAGACTTTACTTGTTGCATGAGGTACTAGTGCTAGTCGCAAATCATCACGAGTAATCCCTTTACCATTGTCTCTAATTCTGATTAATGACTTACCACCCTCTTGAACTTCTATGGTGATAGCGGTTGCTCCAGCATCTATAGAGTTCTCAATAAGTTCTTTGACTACAGACGAGGGTCTTTCTATAACTTCTCCAGCCGCTATTTGATTAGCTAAGCTTTCAGATAAAACCTTTATTTGACGATAATTCTGCTGAAAATGCATAAATAATAACTATTACAAAGGATCTTTTACGAAATCTCTTGTTGAACACTCCTTCCATAGTTTCTGATCAACTATATTTCCAGACTTATCTTGATATGGGTAGATATTTTCTTTGGTCAAACCACATTCCCATTTTATCTTGTTTGCTTGTGACTTAGGTATCCTTTGCCAATACTCATCTTTACCCAAATAGCCCCAAAAAGCTCTAACATATACTTTGTCTCCATCTTCTATGGTTTGAGCTTTGACGTGATAATACTTACCATCATGTGGATTTAGTACCGAACCCTCCGTATAAACTGGTCCTTTACCATGCGGTTTATCGGCAGAACCTGATTTTTTAATATCCCATACAAACTCTAGCCCTTGATATGTATCACTCCCACTAGAGTAATCATATTTATGCCCATAAGCATCTCCCTTGCCACAATTTTTACAATAAATCATAGGTGGATGAACCTTACCACCATCTACATTTGCTAACGGCACAAACATTTTAGCATTTAAACTACCATGGTCATTAGTATAAGCATGAATCACTCCCACATTTGTGTTAGTTGCTTCATCCTTTTGTAACCAGTAGCCATTTGCATTTGTTTTATCAAATCTAGCATAGCCTGACATAACAATGGAAAGACCAAAAATTAGAAACGTAATTTTTTTAATCATTCTAGAAATTTATTATGACTTTTAAGATAAAGTATAAAGAAAATTTGCAATTATACAAACTAATTAGACAGGACTTTTAACACCAAATTGCTCAACAGGGTAGTTAGTACAAGTAGCAGTAACTTTCTCATCTTTATTTACATATTGTCCATCAGCGGTTACACCACAATCTGCTTTAACCTTTTCGTAATCGGCTTTTGTGATTCTCTGCCAATGAGCAGCTTTACTACCCAATTCTTTGCCCCAGACAACATAAGCAGCTTTTGCATACATTGTTCTGCCAGCATCTTGAACTTGAACTTCTGAAACATATACATTTCCATCACTAGGATTTATAACACCTCCTCTGCTATACATAGAACCTTTAACAGGTAGCTGGCTTGTACCTTTTTGCTCTTTCATATTAGCTGCAAATACAAAACCCTGTAAAGGTGCATTTTGCCCTTTGTAGTGAAAACCATTATAAGAACCATTTGAACAGTTATTACAAGTAGCTTTCGGTTGAGCGGGTTTACCTACAAAGTTAATAGACATTAAAGGAACAACAATCTCTGCTTGTAGAGTTCCTTTTTTACCGTAATCATCATTCTTAGCAAAGTAAGTATGAATAATCCCTTCAGGCATACCACGACCAGCATCTGGATTTTCATCAAATTGCACCCAGTATCCTTCTGGTGAAAGCTTTTTATTATTAGCATAACAACTTGTGAAAAAAATCACTAAAACTATAAATATAATTTTTCGTAACACTATATATTTAAATTTGAAAAATTATTTTAGAAGAGAGTATAAAGAAGATTTGTAATTATACAAACTAATTAGACAGGACTTTTAACACCAAATTGCTCAACAGGATAGTTAGTACAAGTAGCAGTAACTTTCTCATCTTTATTTACATATTGTCCATCAGCGGTTACACCACAATCTGCTTTAACCTTTTCGTAATCGGCTTTTGTGATTCTCTGCCAATGAGCAGCTTTACTACCCAATTCTTTGCCCCAAACAACATAAGCAGCTTTTGCATACATCGTTCTACCAGCATCTTGAACTTGTGCTTCAGATGCGTAAACTTTACCATCATTTGGATTTATTACACCACCATCTTTATATACATCACTACTTTGACCAGCAACACCTGTACCCGGTTGTGGCTGCATATTACCTGCAAATACAATTCCTTGAAGCGGAGTATTTTTACCTTTGTAATTAAAACCATTATATGAGCCATTTGAGCAATTATTACATGTTGCTCTTGGCTTAGTTGGTTTACCAGATGCATCGACATACATTAGAGGAACTACTATCTCCATTTGAAGAGTTCCTTTCTTTCCATAATCATTATTCTTTGCAAAGTATGTATGTACTATACCCTGAGGCATACCACGACCAGCATCTGGATCTTCATCAAATTGCACCCAGTATCCTTCTGGTGATAGATTAACTCCACCTGCATCATCTGCATAAGAAAAACTCGTCGCACCAAATGTTGCCAAAGCCATCAATGCCAAAAATTTAGTTTTCTTCATTACTTCTCCTTTAATTCTTCTTTAAGATTAAATATGAATTTTCTTTCTTAATCTCTCGATACTAGCAAAGATAATATTTTTATTCAAATATATACAAGACATTATTCGCATTTTCATAAATAATGCTTATAATTAACTTTAATAAAAAGATAATTCATAATATATCTTTGCAAGGAAAAATCATAACGAACTTTGGTGGCAATATTTCTGTCAAACTTACAAGTGGCGAGAAAGTTTCAGCACTATTACGAAGCCACTTAAAGGGCGAACTTACTGTTGGCGATAATGTAGAACTTGAATATACAAATTCCACTTATGTAATTGCTAAATTATTAGACAGAAAGAATTTAATCGCTCGTCCCAACCAATATCAGCGCAAAAATAAGAATATCGCTGCAAATATTGATAGTGCTGTAATAATTATTGCACATTCTCCGGCACCAGTTGAGCATTATATTGATAGATATCTAGCAGCATTACATAATAGTAATATTGAACCTATAATTGTTATCAATAAAATCGATGATCAAAAAGAGAAAGATAAGAAATATATTCAAGACTTAGCAAATGTTTACCAAGAAATCGGCTATAAAGTATTCTATACCTCTGCACAAAACAATATAGGGATTGACAAATTGCTTGAAGAACTTAAAGACAAAACATCAATATTCTTAGGTCAATCAGGTGTTGGCAAATCTGAAACATTAAATACAATATTAGGTGCTAAAATCACTGCAACAACTGCTGTATCGGATTCCACCAAAAAAGGGCGTCATACAACTACATGCTCTACTTTGTACGAGATAGATGATACTACTAGCATAATTGACTCTCCTGGCATTAGAGAATTTGGACTTTGGCATATTACAAAAGAAGAACTTTTTGATGGTTTCTTAGATTTCAAAAAATATAAAGGGATGTGCCAATTCAGAAATTGCTCACATGAAGAGGGATCTAAAGGTTGTGAAATAGTCGAGCAAGTTAAACAAGGTCATATCAACCCCGTTAGGTTTAAGAATTATCATCGAATATTAGCAGAGATCAAATCATAACTATAATAATCAAGATCTTAAAATATATTTAAAATCATGTATCTACAGGTATTTTAATGAATTCAAAAAAAGATGACTATAAATATATAATATTTCTAATATTGTCATTATTAATAGGTTTATTGACTAATATTGTAAATTTAATTGGTGCTTTAATTCTATTATTATTTTTAGCATTTTCTATAGTTGTGAATAAATATAATCACATTCTATTTAAAATCATATTAGCTTTATTTGCATATCTGTTGATGCTACATATACTTCCAGGATTTAACAATCTGAATTTATATAAAAATATACTAGTCTCGTCCGATGCTATACCATACTCAATGACTTTAAAGTTTGACTCTCTATTTGTAGGATTATCAATAATTACTGTGGCGATACCAACTCTAGTACAAGAGTTAAAATACAAGATTATGAAATCTATATTATTCGGTATTTTTTATGGTTTATTAGCTATTCTTATAATTGGAGGTATAGCATTTAACTTCAATTTTGTTAAATGGGATATTAAATTTAATAATTTGATTATCATATTTATAATTCAAAATTTATTTTTTACTTGTTTTTATGAAGAAGTTTTCTGGCGAGGATTATTACAAAAGAACATATTTAACAATTATTTAAATAAATATTTATCTATACTCATAATAGCTATTTTATTCGCAACAGCACACTTGTTTTTTGCAAACTATAAATTTGCAATTCTTGCTTTTTTTGCAAGTTTTATCTATGGATTATCATATAATTCTACAAATAATCTACTATCAAGTATTACAACTCACTATTTAGTCAATATAACTCAGATAATACTTGTTACCTACCCTATACTTGCTAGTAGTTTAGCGTAGGTATGTATATTAATTATTTTGAGTGGGCTTATAGTACTTAGGTGTAAATTCTATACCATATTTAACATTCATCCACATTCTACTAATAAAGCTCTGCATTTCTGCATCATGAATGTTAAGAACATACATCTTTTTGATCATCTCATCAGTAGGCCTGATATTAGTGTCACTAAATATATCATCTAAATATTTTTCATTTTGCGTAACTGCATTAGGCTGATATAAATAATTACTGTTTTGAGCTGCTACATACGGATCTATAATATAATTCATAAGAGCATAAGCTTTATCAAGATCCTTGGCTCCTTTTGGAATCATAAGCATATCAAACCAAATATTAGTACCTTCTTTAGGTATCACATAAGCTAAAGTCACATCAGGATTAATAGTTTTCGCTCTTTCGACAGATCTAACTACATCGCCAGAGTACCCCATCACTAAACATAAGTTACCTGCTGTAAAATCATTTTGATATTTGTTACTATCAAAATACTTAATATATGGACGTATGTTCTTGATAATATCCAAAGCTGCCTTCTCATATTCAGCTTTACTATTAGTATTAGGATCAATACCATGATAGTAGAAATAATTACCAAAAATCTGCTCAGGCTCATCAAGCAATGAGACTCCACATGGTGCTATTTGTTTGAGATACTTTTTATCAAATACATATTTCCAACTATTAGGAACAATACCCTTACCTAATCTTTGTTCTATTTCTTGTTTGTTATAAGCTAACCCAGTAGTTCCATAGCTATAAACTACAGCATAATTATTCCCTGGATCATTAATTTGAGAAACCTTATTATAAATTACTTTATTACGATAATCTAAGTTTGGTAATTTTGACTTATCAAGTTTAATAAGTGCTTTAGATGCTATTTCACTATTTAGATAAAGTGCACCTTGCTCAATCAAATCAAAACCTGAAGAGCCTGTCATTATCTTTGCCCTAGTCATATTATCATCAGATGTATATATGTACTTAACTCTGGTATTAGATAAATCAGAAAAGCAAGGTACTATATCAGGAGATATATAATCAGCCCAGTTTGTAAAATTCAACTGAGTTCTTGACTCTGTTGATATAATTGGATTTTTAAGAATTTTATTATCACAAACATACGAATTTTCTTCAGAATAAGCCACATTAAGTAGGCTAACTAGCAGGCCTAAAACAAAAACTTTTTGTTTCATAAAACTAACACACGCTCTAGTTGTTATAAAATTCCTTTAAGTATATACTAAACCGTGGTATCGGAGAAATAGAAAAGTAGAATAATGGAACAAATTGTTAGTAGTAAAAAGTTTGGTCTAATCAGACTAATAATGATAAATATTATTGCTGTTGATAGCTTAAGAAACATATCAATTACCGCTCAAGCTGGCTGGATAGTTATTACTTTTTATATACTAGCAGGTATTTTCTTTTTAGTTCCATGCGCCCTACTTACTGCTGAAATGTCTACAGGATCCTCTCAAGAAACTGGTGGTATTTATATCTGGGTCAAAAAAGCTTTTGGTAAAAGATTGGGCTTCCTAGTGATATGGATACAGTGGGTTTATAACTTAGTTTGGTTTCCATCTATTTGTGGCTTTTTCGCTGGTATTATCGCTTATGTAATAGCTCCAACTATAGGTCAAAATGCCAACGAACTAGTAGCTAACCCTTGGTATATGATCTCTATGAGTTTGGTGATGTTTTGGAGTGCTACAGCTATCAACTTATTTGGTATCAAAACTTCAAGCACAGTTAGTACTCTTGGTGCTATTATAGGTACACTCCTACCTATGTTTATTATTATACTAATAGCTATTATTTGGTCATTTTCTCACAGCTCTGAAATAGTATTACCTAGTGTTACTGATTTTATCCCTTCAGGTAATAACATAAGTAGCTGGGCTTTATTTATCACAGTGATGTTTAGTTTATTCGGTCTAGAAATGAGCGCAATCCACGCTGCTAATGTCAAAAATGCCAAAAAGAACTTCCCTAGAGCCCTACTAATTTCAGGTTCTGTAATATTAGGTTCTTTGATTTTGTCAAATATTGCAGTGATTTTAGTTAGTAGTCAGCTACAGATTGGTGATGTTGATATTGTTACAGGATTGATGGTTTCATTTCACTACTTCTTCAACCAAATCAATATGCCTTGGATGACATATATTATTGCTATTACATTAATATTTGGTGCATTTACTACAACCTCAGCTTGGATTATGGGATTATCTAGAGCATTTATGGTTGTCAGTAATGACAATATCCTACCTCAGATGTTTGGTAGAACTAACAAAAATGATGCTCCTGATACTATGCTAATTACTCAAGCACTCATTTTCACAGTATTTTGCTTCTCGTATATATTTATGCCATCAGTAAATGAAGCATATTGGTACCTAAGTGACTTAACTGCTCAGCTAGCTGTTATTGCATATATACTCATGTTTATTACAGCTGTGAAGCTTAAACTCAGCTCTCCTCTTCAAGAAGGTCAGTATGAAATATGTAAAGGCTCTCTAGGTACTATACTAATGGCTCTTTTAGGGTGTATTGGATGTGTTGTTGCAATTATAGTTGGATTCATACCTATAGATAGCATGGCAATGTCCGTTTTTAGTTTTGATATGATGCTTATTAGTGGAATTGTAATAACATTAATTATCCCAGCTGTTATAACTATTAAGAAATAATATTTTAAATTCTTTCCATTAATACCTTTATATATTCAATTTTTTTCAAAACTGATACAATATTATCAATTTAATAATAGCTTAATTAACAATGCTCTTACGAACTATAAAAAACTGGTATGGTAACAGATATCAAAACAATGAACCAATAGTGTTTTTTGGTTTAATGTTATTTTTCTATCTAGTTTTAACTTTCTTGGGTGACTATATAGCACCAATATTGGCTGCTCTAGTTATTGCTTACTTACTTGACACTCTTGTAAATATTCTACATAAAATTACAAAAATTAAGAGAATCATTCTAGTATATTTTGTATATGTACTATTCCTAATTTTACTTTTGTCATTGATATTTGTATTGCTACCGATTATCGTTAATCAGTTGATTGACTTTATTAAACAAGCGTCTCACACCCTATCAAGTTTGAAAGAAAGTCTAGAGCAGCTCTCTCTCAAATACCCTACAATTCTTACAGATGAAAGAATTAACTCTATTGTAAGTTGGTTTGACAGCATTGATTGGAAGAAAATCAGCTCCAGCATTGGCTCATTTATATTAGAGAATACAGCTACAACACTACCTGTTATTTTCTCTATATTAATATATCTTTTCTTAGTACCACTTATGGTTTTTTACTTCCTAAAAGACAAAGAAAAAATGATTAACTGGTTCAAATCATTCTTACCGGAGCAAGATGGAGCCCTATATTTTGTATGGAATGATTTAAAACCTAAGCTTGCTGACTATGTTAGGGGCAAAGCTATTGAGTTAATTATTGTTTCGATTGTAACATATATTGGTTTTGCGTATTTTAACTTGAACTATGCATTACTATTAGCAGTAGGTGTTGGCCTATCTGTTATTATTCCATATATTGGAATGATCATTATCACAATCCCTGTTGTTATGGTTGGTATCCTTCAATTTGGACTAAATGGTACATTTGTATCAATGCTGATTGTATTTTTTATTATTCAAGCTTTAGATGGTAATTTACTGGTTCCCCTTCTATTTTCAGAAGTTTTAGATATACATCCAGTTGGAGTTGTATCATCTATTCTTATATTTGGGGGTATTTGGGGTTTATGGGGTATATTCTTTGCAATACCTCTAGGCTTACTATTTATATCAGGTGTAAATATGTGTCGAAACCACCTCAGTGGTAAAAAAAATCTTTCTAATATAAATTTATGCTAATAAAACAAAAACAAACTAACCAAAAAGTTTTAGATACTTTGATATCAAAAGGTTACGATACATTCTTATCAAAAATAATCTCTTCTAGAGTAAATAATTTTGAGAATATTGATCTTATATTGAAAGGATCAATCAAAGATCTATCGTCCCCCTTTCTCTTCAAAGATATCGATAAAGCCGTAGATAGACTTTTTCAAGCATTACAAAATAATGAAGTCATTGGACTAGAAACAGATCATGACTGTGATGGACAAACATCTCATGCAATTTTATATGAAGCACTGACAAAGATATTTAATTACCCTAAAGATAAGATTCGTTCATATATAGGTCACAGAATGCAGGAAGGATATGGTCTGTCTGAGTCTTTGATGAATAGAATATTAACAGATAGTATTAGACCAAATCTTATTATAACGGCTGACAATGGTTCAACAGATGAACCTAGGATTGCAGCTCTTAAACAAAATGGAATAGATACTATCGTAACTGATCACCATGGTATTCCTCCTGAGGGAGCTCCTAAAAGTGCTATCGCCGTACTAAATCCTACTCAACATGATTGTAATTATCCAGACAAAGCTATAGCTGGCTGTATGGTTGCTTGGCTTTTTATGGCAGCTCTTCGTAGAAAATATCTGCAAAATGCTAAATCATTATCTAAGTCTTACGGATTAAGTAATTTACTTGACTTTGTTGCAATTGGTACAGTTGCAGACTGTGTTAGCATGGCAAATAGTCACAATAACCGCATTGTTACAAAACTAGGTATAGAGCAACTTAAGAATAATGATCGTCTATGCTGGGACTTCTTAGATAAAGAGAAGCTATCAAGTGAGTATATTAGCTTTAGTATTGCCCCTTTGCTAAATAGTGATGGAAGAGTTTCTGATGCATTAGGATCTATTAGCTTCTTACTTGAAAATGATGAACGCAAAATTGAAGAAACATACGAAAATCTAACTAAGCAAAATAACCAACGTAAAGAAATTCAAAAAAAGCTCACTCATGAAGCGATAACTAAAGCACATCAACTGAACGACGACAATTTCTCCTTGTGTATATTACTTGATGATGGTCATTCTGGAATTCACGGTATAACCGCAAGTAGAGTCAAAGAAATGTTTGGCAAACCTGTGATTATTTTTTCTGAAACACAAAATGATCCTAACTTAATATCAGGTTCTGCTAGGAGTGTAGATAGTATTAACATTAAAATGATACTTGATACTATAGCACTTAAATCACCTACTTTGATGATAAAGTATGGTGGTCATAAAGGAGCTGCTGGCTTAACAATTAATAAACCTGATTTCGATACTTTTTATGATTTATTTGAAAGTGAAATTATCAATTTCGTTAAAAACAATAATATATCTTTAGAGCCTATTTTAGAGTATGATTTTGAGCTTGACGAAAATGATTTCAGACTACAAACTCTAGAAAAGATAGAATCTCTTGAACCATTTGGTAGAGAATTTGAAAAACCTCTATTTTACAATAGCTTCACTATAGAAAATCTACGTTTAGTTGGTAAAGATAAAAACCATGCTCAACTAGTTTTACGCTATAAAAACATTCCTTCAATCAAAGCAATATGGTTTAATGCTTCAGACAATAAAATAACTAAACATATAGCTATTGGCGATACTATAAGAGCCTGTTATGAGCTCCAAAAAGAAGAGTTTCTCGGACAGACAAACTTATCTCTCAATATTAAACTTATCAAAAAATGAAAAATCATAAATATATTAAGACAACTCTCAGTAAAGCTATTGATGATATATATGTTGAACATTTCACTACAATAGGCTCAACTAATGACTATTTACTAGAAAGAGAGCTATCACATAAATATCATTTTTGCTATGCAGATCAACAGACTAAAGGACGTGGACGTCGTGGTGATAAATGGATCTCTGATAACAGTGATAATATTTATTCAACACTAGCATTTAGCTGTAACTTTAGCATCGTAAAAGACTCTTTTATAAGTCTTAAAATAGCACTGGGAGTTTTAGAAACTATCAAGAAATATATTCCAGCTGATCAACAAGAAAAACTAAAAATAAAATTACCAAATGATATGTATTTTGAAGATCATAAATTAGCAGGAATACTTATTGAAACTAAAAATATTAAAAAAGATAGTTTTGATATTGTTATTGGTACCGGTATAAATGTAAATATGAAGAATATTAACGAAGATATTGATAGGCAATGGACATCACTGTCTATAATTAATAACCATGAGATAGACTCGTCAAAAGTTATAGTTGATTTAGTAAAATATGTTATTAATAATTTTGAGAAATCTTACTTAGATATTCTTGAGACTTTTTCAGAATATGATTACACTCTAAACAAAAAGATTACCTTTAACTATTCAGATAAGAGTCTTCAAGGGACCGCAAAAGGCGTTACTGATAATCTAATGCTAAGAATTTTAGATAAAAATAACAATCTTCATGAATTTGATCTAGCAAATATCAGCAAAATAAGAGTTATACCATGAGCCTAGAGAATATTAAAAAACGTGCGAAATATTTAGAAAAAATTCGTACTTATTTCAAAAACCTAGAAGTACTCGAAGTGGATACACCCTTAGCATATGAGTTTGGTGTAACGGACCCTTTTATAGATGTTTTTAGTATTGAGACAGTTTCTGGTAAAAGATACCTCCAAAGTTCTCCAGAGTATGCAATGAAAAGACTATTGGCTGCAGGTAGTGGTAGTATATACCAAATTTGTAAAGCATTTCGTGATGAGCCTTGTGGACAACTCCATAAGCATGAATTTACAATGATAGAATGGTATCGAACAGGTATAGATTATCTACAGCTAATGCAAGAAATGCAAAATTTATTCTTAGAGCTTAAACCAAGTTTAAACTTTGTATATTTAAGTTATCATGAAGCATTTGAAAAATATTATAATATTAATCCCCACGATATTTCTCTAGAGCATTTACAGGATATGGTCAAAGAAACAGTTGGAGATATTCAAGGACTATCAAATCCAACCATTGCAGATTGTTTAGATATACTTTTTAGTTATAAAATTGAAAAAAATCTTAACCAAAAAGATACTATTTATTTTATTTATGATTATACAATTCATCAATCCGCACTAGCTAGAAAAGTATATAATCCAAACAATCAATTAGTAGCTGCTAGGTTTGAAGTATTCAATAATGGTATTGAGCTAGCAAATGGATACTATGAACTTATTGATAAAGATGAACAACTGAAACGATTTAATAATGATTTAAAGATAAGAAAGCAACAAGATAAAGCCACTTTAGATATAGATCACAAACTTCTAAACTGTATAGAAAATATACCAGAATGCTCAGGAGTAGCATTAGGTTTTGATAGACTCATTATGAGTTTAGAAAATATTGATAAGATACAAAATTTGACTATTTTAAACTAAAACAATCGCTAATTAATACTTAAGATTGCTACTGCGACTTATTCAAAGTAATTGGATTAATTGCAAATTCAACATTTAAATTATTCAGCTCTTTTGCAATACTCAAAAATATCTCATCCTGAACTGTTATGAAGTCAACAAAAAATACTTTACTTACCATCGCATAGACCTGCAAATTCACGCCATTAGCTCCAAAACTCCCTTCTAATTTACCAGAGATATTACTTCCACTTGAAGCTAATGATACTGATACTGTTTTATTCTGATCAATATTAGGATGAGATTTAAGCACCGCAAGAATTTTTTCTTTAACAACTGGTATTTTATCGATATATCTATAATCAATAGTTATAAATTGTACTATACGTCTGTGAGTACGACGCGAAGTTGTTGTTATACAAGTATTCAAAAACACTGAATTTGGAATATGCATTGGCGCTGTTTCATAATTATCAACCTGTGTTGTAAGAGTGCCAATTTTTTTAATAGTTCCACTAAACTTTATCGATGAATTAATATCAGATGAAATCACATCCCCCTCAGAATACTTACGATTAAATACAACAAATAAACCACCAAAAAAATTCGTTATCAAAGTACTTTGAGAAAAAGTCAGTCCGGCAAAAGCAACTCCACTAAAGGCTCCCAAAGCTGTTAAAGGAACATTAAATGCTGCTAAAACCAATATAACAGAGATAGCCACTGCTCCTAATTCAAAAGCTTTATATATGGCATTAATATCTCTAAAATCACTATACGCATCTTTATTTTGTGCTTTTTTCTTTTCAATAGCTATACTTTTACTATTATACAAGAATTTGAATAAACTAATAATAATTGCCAAGTAGACGCAAAAATCAAAAATTTTGTCAGAATACAGAATTATAACTTCTTTATAATTTGGCAGATGGACTATTACGGGTAAGTCGACACAAGTCTTAATAAAATAAGCCCATATTATTAGATATAAAGTTAACTTAAATGATTTAACAAATGTAAATCTAATTGTATTTTTATACCTAATTACTAAGATACTACCAAGAACTGAAATAATTACACTAAGTACGAAGCATAAAATAAAATCTATAAATAGAATATAAGAAACTGAGTAGTTCTCCACTCTAAGTAATACATTATTTAAAACATTCATTATAAAGAAACTATAGTTAAATATTACTTAGTAGTATTATCAATACCATCATCAATAACAATATTATTCATATTAGCAGTTGCAGGTGGATGTGCCTTCATAGCTCTTTGATTAATAGTAGCATCAGGAGAATCATTCCCAGCCCTTGTTACTTCTGAAGAGCCACTATCCACTCCAATATTACTACTTGAGACATTTTGAGTAGCAGATATATCAGCGACAGGCTTATGCTCTACGGTCTGCTGTTGTTGATCAGGTTCATTTAAATCATAATTGATTGGCGTATAGATTATAGCTGATTTAGGACTCTCTTCTGATACTGATACATATACATCCTCTTTTAAGTGTTTAATCACTAAAATTATCACTACTACAGCTATTATAAGAATTGCAAATCTATTTATATAATCAAACAGTTTTAACTTACCATAACGTGACTTTTTATAGTGCAACACATCTATTTTATTAAGTATCGATACTATCTTCTTTTCAGAAATTTCTAAATATTCACAGTATCTTCTCACTTGATTTTTAAGTACACTACTAGAATTTTGTAATAATGAATCATTATCAGCTTCTTCGATTATCTCAATTGTTTGTACTGATAAGTTTATAGCATCTGCAATTGTCTCTCTTTGAAGCTCTTTTGCTTCTCTTGTAGACTTTAGAAAAGTTTGAAAACTATGCATAATTTACAAATATGATATTATTTTAAATATTGATAAAAGTATATAAGAAAAAATTTAAAATTTAAATGAAGATATAGGTGAAAGAATAGATTTACTTAGGTTGTTTTTTCTTTTCTAACATTTTTTCCAAGAAATGAATGTTAGTTCCACCCTTAATAAATTCCTCATGATTAAGAATTTCTTGATGAAGAGGTATATTAGTTTTGATTCCGTTAATTACCATTTCTTCAAGCGCAGCACGCATTTTTTGTAGTGCAGTCTCTCTATCATGTCCACGAACAATTACTTTTGCAATCATCGAATCATAATTTGGTGGTACTGTATAACCAGAGTATATATGGGAGTCAACACGAACTCTTGGACCAGCAGGAGCATGATACATATCTATAGTACCTGGAGAAGGAATCATTTTCTCAGGATCTTCCGCATTAATTCTACATTCAATAGCATGTCCAACTATAGCAATATCTTCTTGCTTCCAGCTTAAGTTACTTCCACCTGCAACTTTAATTTGCTCTTTGATAAGATCTGTAGAAGTAATTGATTCTGTAACTGGATGCTCCACCTGAATCCTTGTATTCATTTCAATGAAATAGAACTCTCCATTCTCATATAAGAACTCAAAAGTACCGGCTCCACGATATTTAAGTATTTTACAAGCATTAACACATTGTTCACCAATACGCTTTCTTTGCTCATCAGTCAAACCAATTGCAGGAGCTTCTTCTATGACTTTTTGGTGTCTTCTTTGAGTAGAGCAGTCCCTCTCAAATAGATACACTGCTTCTCCTCTACCATCACCAAATACCTGAATTTCAATATGACGAGGGTTTTCTAAGAACTTCTCCATGTATACCATATCATTATTAAAAGCAATTCTAGCCTCACTTTTTGTTAGAGAGATAGAACTAATTAAATCTTCTTTCTTTCTAACAATACTCATACCACGGCCACCGCCGCCGCCAGCTGCTTTGATAATAACTGGATAACCAATTTGCTCAGCAATCTCTAAATTTTTCTTTTCATCACTACCAAGTGGGCCACCAGATCCAGGAACACAAGGAACACCAGCTTTTTTCATCCACTTAATAGCTTCAACTTTGTCACCCATCACTTCGATACTTTCTGCACGTGGCCCTATAAAGATAAAACCACTCTCTTCAACAGCTTTTGCAAACTTTGCATTTTCTGATAAGAAACCATATCCTGGATGAATAGCATCGGCATTAGTTATTTCTGCAGCTGTGATGATTGCTTGAATATTAAGATAGCTAAGGTTAGGTGCAGCTGGACCTATACAGACTGCTTCATCAGCCAACTTAACATGCATAAGATTAGCATCAGCAGTTGAATAAACAGCCACTGTTTTAATCCCCAACTCTCTACATGCTCTTAATATTCTAAGAGCTATCTCACCTCTATTGGCAATTAATACTTTTTTAATCATTTTGTATTACCTTTAAAAGTTTATACTAGATTTATGAAGTCTTTACTTAAATTACTGATTGTTTATTATTCAATAATAAATAAAGGTTGATCGAATTGTACAGGATCACCATCTTTAGCGATAATTTTAACAATTTTGCCAGCTTTCTCAGCTTCAATCTTGTTCATAATTTTCATTGCTTCAATTATACAAAGAACATCGCCTTTTTTAACTTCTTGACCTTCTTTAACATAAGGTGCCGCATCAGGAGAAGACGCACTATAAAAAGTACCAACCATTGGAGATTTAACTTCTTCACCGTTAATTTCTTCTGCTTCTACTTGCTTAGGAGCTGAAGTTGCAGTAGTTGGAGCACTAGCTGCTACTGGTGCTGCTGAAGCAACACTACTTACAGCAGGAGCTGATGATACAACCGTAGCAGCAGTATTATTTTTTGTCATAAAGATGCTTGAGCCACCATCTTTAACTCTAATCTCTTTGATATCACTCGAGTTAAGAATCTCTGCTACTCTATCTATCGCTTTTAATAAATCCATGTTTCTACTCTCCTTTCATATTAATATAGTTAATTGCTTCTATTAGCGCTAATGTATATCCGTTTGGCCCAAACCCAAATATGCATCCATGAGCAATATCTGATAGAAGCGACTTAGTCCTAAACTCTTCTCTATTATATATATTCGACAAATGTATTTCAATAAAAGGCTTATCTATAGCCAAAAAAGCATCGCGTATTGCAATGCTTGTATGAGTATATGCAGCTGGGTTTATAATTATTATTTTAGATACTGATTGTTGAATTTTATCAACGATCTCTCCCTCATGATTACTCTGGAAAAAATCAACAGTTACATTATTATTTTGTGCTATTTTAAGTAACTCATTATTAATATCCTCAATAGTCTTATTACCATAAATATGAGGTTGTCTCTTACCTAATAGATTAAGGTTTGGACCGTTAATGAGTAAAATATCCATATTAAACATCCTTATAGCTTTTCAAAGCTTTAACACTATAGTGCTTATGCGTTTCTATACAATAACAACTTAGTCGACCACCAAAAACACAACCTGTATCCAAAGCTATAGCACCTTTATCTTTTGTTTCTCCTTTGATAGCTGCCCAATGACCAAAAACTATCTTATACTTATTTTCAAATTTCTTATGTTTGATCTTAAACCATGGTTTAAAACTTTGTGGGATTTGATCAATTGTTGAGCTGAACTTAAGATTTAATCTTCCATTTTTATCTACAGTTCTCATTCTAGTAAAGTAGTTAAGTATACACAACCATCTATCTATACCCTCTAACTCTTTATTCCACTTTTCCATTTCATTATTAAACAGATTAGCTAATAAAAGCCTTCTAGTCGTTATGTTTCTTAATACAAACTCTACTTCATTAGCTCTTTTAAGAGCTTTTTTAGGCGACCAAATATGTGGAATTCCTGCATGAACAACAAAAGTATCATTTACTTTGATTAGAAGGCTTTGATTACATAACCACTCTTGAATTTCTCTTAAGTTATTAGCTTTAATAATATCATCGAAAGTATTTTTACTACTTGACGGCAAGTAGTTATAGCTAATAGCCAGAAATAATATCTCATGATTACCTAATACAACTTGCGCTGACTCTCCTAAAGACATTATGAAATCAACTGTCTCAAGAGACTTAGGTCCTTTATTTAAAATATCTCCTGCAAAAATAAGTTTATCTTTATTTTTATTAAACTTTATATCTTGCAACAACAATTGCAACTCATCGTAACAGCCTTGTACGTCACCAATAACATATGTAGCCATTTATCTTACACCTTATTTCAAAAAGTTTGCTAAACTAACAAAATCCTCCACACTTAAATTTTCCGCTCTTAACTTTGTATTTACGGGCAAAGTACTAGGATCTACATTAAGTTCTTTTAATATACCTTTAAGATTATTATGCAGAGTTTTTCTGCGTTGCGCAAAGCTTTGTTTAACAATACTTTCAAAAAAGTGATAATCATTAATAATCAGTTTATCAGTTTTTGGTTTAAGACGTAAAATAGCCGAATCAACTTTAGGCTTAGGATAAAACACTTCAGGAGGAATTTTCATTATCATATTGCAATCAAAATGATACTGTAAAACCACTGATAGCCTCCCATAAGACTTAGAGTTCGGTTGAGATATAATTCTCTCGACAACTTCTTTCTGAAGCATAAAATGAGCATCTATAATCTTGTCGCTTTGCTCAATCACTTTGAACAATATTGGTGATGAGATATTATAGGGCAAATTACCAAGAAGTTTTATTTTTTGCTGATGTTCAACTCTGAGGGTATCTAAGTTAAATTTCAAAAAATCTTCATTAAAAATTTTTGGCTTGCCATATTTTTGACAGTTTTGTAACAAAGTATCAATGACACTAGCATCAAACTCAACTACACTTACATGGTTAGAGTATGTGAGTATATAGCGAGTCAATGCTCCTAAACCAGGGCCTATTTCAAGCACCATATCATTTTTTTTAATATTCGCTAATTGAACTATCTTTCTTATTATATTTTCATCTTGCAGAAAATTTTGACCTAATGATTTTTTAGCTTTTGTTTTATATTGCATTTTAATAAAGTTCTGGTGTCTTTAAATCACTTTCTAATATTTCAATATAAGCATCATCCTTCATAGAGGTTAACCATGTCTTATATACTTCTTGGGCTTTCTCAGAGAATATTGCTTCCAGTGCTTTCTGTTCTTTAAGCTCCTCTGCCGCATCATGTTCTTTTACTTTAGTATATTTGATAATCATCCAAGTCTTAGAATCTGCCTGAAAAGGTTCAGAAACCTCTCCTTTTTTCATTGATTCTAATTTTGAAAACGCTGCTGGTGGTATGACAGGTGGACTATCTAACCTTGAAACCCATCTAAACCTACCATTCGCATGATCATAATCTTGATTATACTTTAAAGCAACCTTTGTAAAACTTTGACCACTCTCTATAGCAAGCCTAGCTCGATCTAAGGAGCTTTTAGCTCCCTCTTCTGTCATGCCACCATCTAGCTTTATTTCAATAGCATAAACATAATACTTAGTAACTTTTTTACTGAGCATCGGAGCTTTTTCATCAATGTTGTCTACATATATCATTTGTAGAGTATGGTTTATTATAAAAGGCTCAGATACTTGATGTTCTTTCGAATCTTTTACATACTCTTTATAAATACTAGGTATTGAATCAAATTTTACCTGTTGGCTAACAATACCGCCATAAGTGGCATTAGGAGCTTGAGAAAATTGCTTAACAACTTCAGAAAAGTCAATATAGCCTTTATTAACAGCAATTGCTAATTTCTTAAATAAATCTATTTTCTTTTGACGTGCTTTTTTTGAATCTGGTAGAGCCACAATCAGATTTTTTAAAGTATAAAGCTTAACAGGAGCCATTTCTTTATCGAATTGCTCTTGATGCTTTTTAATATATTTTTGGATTTCCTCCGGAGAAACATATACTTGTTGTGAAATAGCTTGTTGTTGTAATTGGCTCACCATAAGCTGCTCTCTGATTCTTTTCTTATAGCTATCAAAAGACATGCCTGATGCTTCAATATTTAATTTGAGAGAGTCAACAGAAACGCCATTTTTTGCAGCTATATCTTTTATTGCAGAGTCAAGCTGCTGATTAGAAACCACAATATTATTTCGCTCAGCCAATTGTAACAAAACGCTTTGAGCTATTAATTCTTGCAAAGCTTCCCTTCTAATTTGTAATGAATCAGAATTAAAATTTGCATTTGGATTCATAGCTTCGAGCTTTGCTACCTCTCGATCCAGTTCAAAAGAAGTAATAGGCTTACTATTAACTATCGCTACTGTCTTATTAACTAAATGTCTTTTATCTTCAGACATTTCTGGTGAATCTGCTGGTGCACTAATACTAGAATTAAATGAATTTTGAAACAAACTAGACGAAATATCAGACAATCCCACAGAAGTAGTTAATAGCACTATAGTAACTGAAGACAGTAACCTCTTCATTATATACCTTCTCCCCATTCACCAACCTTATAACCGTTTATCTGTTGTAAACGTGAAGATAGATTACTAGTATCCCCAATACCTCCAAGACCTTTTAATTCGAACTCTAACATATATGTACTTGTCAAATCAGCTAACTTTTGTGGATTGTTAGGATCTTCGTTAGTATATGAACTAGCCTGCCACATAGCCCTAATAGCCCAAGATTTAGCATTATATTGAATACCTGCAAATACGTTCGATATTTGCTGCTGTTTAAAGTTGTAGTTCCACAACGCTGTAACACCCCAGTGATCTGTAATATTTAATATTGTAGATAACGTTATTGTCTCCTGAGGCTGTGGAGTCTGTCCATTATTAATTTGCTCTTGTGTAATAGAGTTCCAGTTATCTTCTATACTGTTATAAGAAATATTGAAAATATTTTCATTCTCATCTTTATATGATAGTTGATAGACTTGATAATCAAACTTTGATGTTTGAAGCCTATAGTTAATTTGTGCTGACAAATAAATATTTTTAATTACCTGAAATTCAAAAGATGACATAATCGGAGAAAACATATCATTCGCATACTTATCTTCCATTCCAGGATATGGACATTTTGCATCACCTTGGCACAAGTTAACTTTTCTATCCTCAAAATATGCCATCTGGCCAATTTTAGCAGAAGCTAAAGTACTTCCATCGTCTTGGCTCGTTGTATAAGTCTCTAATGCATAAGTTAACTGATTAGCATTATTGATTCTATCAAACCCAGTAAATCTGTTTACCTGGAACATCTGCATATATTGTTCATTCTGCATGCTTGTATCAAATATTGGAATATCCGTTTGATTCTGATACGGGATATATGTGTAGAATAATCTCGGTTTAATTGTTTGAGTATAAGAGCCACTTTCAGTTGTATAATCCCTGTCAAAATAAGCAGCCGCATCTATATTGAATATAGGTAAAACACTTGTAACTGTACTATTATCAAACTTAATTGTATCAGATGATTTTCTATCAAGCTGGTAATAACGAATAGGTAGTTCTAAAGATGGATTAAAATACCCCCAACCATTATTAAAGTTACCCTTGATCTTTGGCGCTTCATAAGATCTAAAACCACTCACGTTAGTTCCTCTCTCAGGACCAGCAGCAGGATTTATTTCCCAAGGAGACTTATAAAAGTACGTATTAAGAGTATTTGCACTAAGAGTTACATAATCAGGAGTATAGCCATCAGAAGTTATATTAAACCTCACTTCTGGTAGTTTAGCATAAGGTATATTTGCTAAGTCAATAGCTGGATTTACAACTCCATAATCTAGGACTGTTATCCCAGAGTCTATATATTCATTACCATAGTTAAGGTCAAATTGTCTAGTTAATAGTGTCTTTGTAACCAAATCAACATTACCTGACGAGAAATCATTATAGTAATTCTCATCACTAACATACTCATATATTAGATTTGTAGATAATGTTCCATCGCCAAGTGCATAACTACCTGTCGTGGTTATATCGAACGCTCCCCTCATTCTTCCTTCTTTGAAGTCCCATGGAACTAACGACCCTTCAAACTGTCCCTCAAAGTATTTGGTCATGTAACGGAATGTACCATTCTCCATAATACCTCTTTCTGACCAAATAACGTTATTAAGTAAGAAATCATAGTTTGGTGCTAAGTTGAAATAATATGGTACTGAAACCCCTATGCCAGAATTACTATTTTGAACAAAACCTGGGAATAAGAATCCAGATTTACGTTTATCATTTATCGGGTGTGAGAAATATGGTATATACATCACTGGCACATCATCTATTTTGAAGAAGCCATTTTTAACATATGCCATCTCTGTATTAGTATCGATATCGATATCACTACCAGTTATTTTCCAAGCATTATCATATGGTCCACCAGAAGTAATATAACCATCTGAAAGCATTATATTACCATCTTCCTCTTTCTTAAGAGTTTTCGCATAACCGCGCAAATAACCAGTAAAGTTCTCTTTATTATATATTCTAGTATCAGGTGTCTCACGTGCCATTCTAAAGTAAGCTTCGCCAGTACTATAAGTACCATTAGTCATATCAGAGTCTAGCTCTTTAGTCCTAATTACGATCCCAGTAGATGGTTGTTTAGCAATAACATCACCTGTCATGACCATTGATCTAATTGCACTATTATCACTAGTTAGATTTACTATGGCATTATTCCCATATAATTCTTGATCACACTGAAGAACTTGAACATTACCAGAAGCAATTAATGTACCGTCATTGTCAAATTCTGAATTTTCATAACTAAGATCAGTCTTCTTTGAAGCACATAGTGCTTGAGTAAACTGAGGGTCATTACTATAATAACCTCCCACAAAAGTTTCTGGTTTCTTAACCCACGCTAAATCATCAGCTAAAGCTTTCTCTTTTTCTGCTGCACTAATTTCTTTATCAAAAACGTTCTTCGGCTTTTCTGCTCTTTTGCAGCTCCATTGACCATCTACAATTTCACACTTCCAATCTTCTTTGATAGGATTTTTACTAATCATTCGCGCAGCATGCGCTTGCACTGTAAACGCTACAGTACCTAAACATACTAGTAAATACCTGTGAATCCCCTTTAGCATATTTGACCTTTAAAAGCCTTAATTTTATTGAGTTTTTAAAAATAACCGTGATATTATATCTACATTTACTTAATTTTTCCATTTTTAATTTTAAAGACGGTAACTTCTAAAACAAAGAACTGGACTATTTCAATGAATATAGAAAACTATTTATCAGACATATTCGCTCAAGCATTTGAAAAGCTAGGGTACTCTCAAACTTTTGCTAAAGTTGTAACATCTACTCGTGAAGGCGTGGGCCACTTTCAATGCAATGGTGCTATGCCACTAGCTAAATTTGCTAAGAAAGCTCCTCTAATAATAGCCCAAGAGATAATAGAGCAAATTGATAGAGAAGATATTTTCTCTAAACTTGAAGTAGCTAGGCCTGGATTTATAAACATATCATTATCAGATAAATTTCTGGCTAGTACAACTGACAAATTTCTCAACTCACCTAAATTTGGCGTACAAACTAATGCCCAATCAAAAAAAGTAGTTTTAGACTTTGGAGGTCCAAACGTAGCCAAGCCAATGCATGTTGGACATATTAGATCAGCACTTTTAGGAGATGCGCTACAAAGAATACACAGATTCTACAATGATAATGTAATATCAGATGTTCACCTTGGTGACTGGGGCACACAAATGGGCATGCTAATAGAAGAAATAAAACTAGAATCCCCAGAGCTTGTATACTTTGATGAGAACTATAGCGGTGAGTATCCAAAAAGCTCTCCTGTAACAGTTCAAGAACTTGCGGAAATATATCCTAGAGCGTCAAGAAGATGCAAATCAGATATAACTGAAATGGATAAAGCAAGACAAGCAACTTTTGAACTTCAACAAGGCCGTAAAGGCTACGTAGCTCTATGGCAGCATTTCGTGAGAATATCTATAGAAGCTATTAAAAAAGATTTTGATAGTTTAGATGTCCATTTTGACTTATGGCTTGGTGAAAGTGATGCGAACAAGTTCGTAGATGAAATGATTGACTATTTTAAAACGAATAATTTCATATATGAAGATGAAGGCGCATGGGTCATTGACACCAATAAGGAAGGAATTCCTCCTCTTATAGTTATCAAAAAAGATGGTGGTGTGATGTACGGTACAACAGACCTTGCAACACTATGGCAGCGTGCTAAAGATTTAAATCCCGATGAAATAATTTATGTAGTGGATAAAAGACAGTCCCTTCACTTTAAGCAAGTATTTAGTGTAGCTAAGAGAACAAAAGTCGTTAATGAAGAATGTAAACTTAAACACGTTGCGTTTGGTACAGTAAATGGTAAGGATGGTCGTCCATTTAAAACACGTGAAGGTGGCGTAATGCACCTTTCAGATCTAATATCTCAAGCAAAAGAGTATGCTCACAAAAGAATGCCTGAGGAGAAGGATGAAAATATCATTAATCAAGTAGCTATGGCAACCATTAAGTTTGGTGATTTAGTTAACAACTACTCTAATGACTACATTTTTGATTTAGAAAAATTCGCCCAATATGAAGGCAAAACAGGGCCATACTTACTATATACAACCGTTAGAGCAAAAGCTATTTTGAGAAAGATCTTCGGCGAGAACTACAACATTAATACTTTAGCTAAAGAATATAGAATAGCAAAAGCCGCTAATGAACATGAAGAAAAACTGCAACTACAGTTAATACAATTCCCTATTGCAATATCTCGTGCTTATGAAAACTCCCAACCTCATCATATTTGTGAATATGCATATTCTCTAGCCAATAGCTTTAATAAGTTTTATGTAAACTGCCCTATAATGAATATTGAAGATGAGCAACTAAAAAAATCAAGAATAGCATTATGTATGGCAACAATAAAAGCCATGACTACAGCAGCAGATTTGTTGGGAATCTCTATTCCTGAAAGAATGTAGAGATAAATATCACTTCATGCTCATTAAACTTAACCTCAATCGCTACTATCAAAATTAAGTAGAAATAACTGGAAACAAACTTATGTTAAAAATCTTTGAACAACCAAAGGCTTTTTATACTATCTTTATGTTAGAGATATGGGAGCGATTTGGCTATCAGGCTTTAGTTGCCATTTTAGTTGTTTATTTACAACGTGGTAGCATTCAATTAAGTGAAAGTTCGGCAATTGCGACCTATGCTGCATTTGCAGCACTAGTATATGCTTTTATAGTATTAGGTGGCTATATTGGAGATGCAATTCTTGGGGCGAAAAGAACCATTGTTCTGGGACTTATTGTCTTGTTAAGTGGTTACGTACTTCTAACGATCGGGGATAAGGAATCAACACTATGGGGGCTTTCTTTTATATGTGTTGGTACAGGTTTATTTAAATCAAATCCTACAAGCCTGCTATCAAAATGTTATGAAAAAAGCGACTCCGGACAAATCAGCAATGCTTTCACTCTTTTTTATATGGCTATAAATTTAGGCTCACTACTTGGTAGCTTAGCGATTCCAACGATTGCGAAACATTATGGTTACTCTGCAAGTTTTGTAGTTATCTCTATAGCTTTGATCTTTGCTATAGCTACTTTTGTAGGCTTTGGTTTCACAATGAAGCATATATCTACTCACGCAGGTGCCCAAAAGCTTAGATTAAGTTATTTATTCTGGGTAATAATAGGGGTAATTGCTATGATATATATAGTCAAAGCTCTACTTGCGTATCTATTCTTAGCAAAATTAATAGTCATTTTGAGTTTTATTGCTTGTCTACTTATCTATATATATTTAGCATTTTTATACAAGAAAGATGGCTACTTCTACAAGATGATGCTTGCTTTGATACTAATGTGTGAAGCTATAGTATATAAGATATCATACATACAAATGGCATCATCAATAAACCTCTTTACTATCAAAAACACAGATCATTCAATTTTAGGATTTATAATAGCACCGGAGACATTCCAAGCACTTAATCCTTTCTGGATATTTGTTTTAAGTCCAATCTTAGCGATGTACTATGTACACTCTAATAACACGAAGTTTAGCTTAAATGTATATAGCAAATTCTCTACTGGGTTACTTGTAATAGGCCTGTCTTTCATACTACTGTATGTTTCTAAATTTACAGCTCATAGTGGTGTAATCTCATCATACTGGCTATTTGGTAGTTATGCACTTCAAGCACTAGGGGAATTGCTAATATCCGCGATTGGACTATCAATGTTTAGTAGACTTGCTCCAGCTAAAGTTAATGGCTTTATGATTGGAGTGTGGTGGGTATTCTTGGCATTTGCTTCGATTTTAGGTGGATTAGTTGCTCAATTAACTGCGATAAGTAAACAGCAAGTATCTTCAGAAACCCTCACTCTATCTCTAAATACCTATACCAGCCTTTTCTTAATGATTGGAATTGCTATAGTAATTGTTTCATTTATATCTTTTGGTCTTTCACCATTTAAAAAGAAACTTATTAATCAGTAAATTTCACAAACTTTAACCAAATAGCTCAAATAAACACTAATATTTGTCTAATATTATTAGCTATAGAGTTTCACTACAAAAGGCCTAATTTATCGAAGCCTATATTACTCAATGCTCCATACAAAACTACTGCCACAGAATTTGATAAGTTCAAACTACGACTGTTTTCATGCATTGGAATCTTGAGCTGAGTTTGTTCAAGCATTCTTAAAACTTCGGCTGGTAAACCTCTTGTTTCTGGACCAAAAAGTAAAATATCATCACTATCAAAATCTACTTGATGATAGTACTGCTTCGCTTTTGTTGTACACGCCCAAATCTTATTTTCTTTATTTTTCTGATAAAACTCATCAAAATTTTTATAAATCTTAAGATCTGCAAACTCATGATAGTCAAGACCAGCTCTTCTAAGTTGCTTATCTTCTAACTTAAACCCTAATGGCTCAATCAGGTGTAATTTAGCACCTACATTTGCACATAATCTAATTATATTGCCAGTGTTGGGTGGAATCTCAGGTTCATATAATGCAATATTTATCATTTCTATATATCTATATCATTGTTTAAAAAGTTATTGAATTCTTCTTGCTTAGCTTTTTTTGCTGCTTTTTTATTTAAATGATATTTTTCTGCTCGTGCTATAAAATCCTTGTTCATGATTTTTTTCAGATACTCAGGATCAAGCAAGAATGGTTTATTAGGTGTTTTTTGTCTTTTCATAGCTTCTGGAATTCTAACAGAATATAAGACCAAGATGTCATCATCATTTTCTATAACTACTAAATTAGCTTCAAGGTTATACTGTTGATTAACTAAATGATACTCCTTATGGTTATCAATATCTATCTGCTTCACAGGCCTAACTTCATAGTTTATCTTCACAGCTTTTTTAATAGATTTTTTATTTGTTTCCTTCATATACTTTAAAAGCTTTTGCTTATACTTTAAGATCTTATTCTCAGCGGTTATCATCTTAGGTAGCACATTATCAAGGAAGTATTTTGTTTCATCTTCATCTAATGCAAAGCATGTTCCAGACTCTTCAGATTTGTAGAAACAGCCTTTAGTATCAACAAACATATATAAATTTTGAGTTTTATCATAGTATATGTGATATTCACTTAAAGACTTCGGATGACCTAAATAAACGAACTCGTCACTGGACATCGTTGAACACGAGTACAAAGCTAGACCCAGAATTACTATAAAAATCAAACTAATCTTTTTTTTCATTATCAAATAGATCCAGAAAAGACTTATAAATTAAATTTTATAGAATTTTTTAAAATATTTATAGTACTAAAAATAAGTTATTGAATTAAGTGAAGTCTATTAAAAATAACTACTATTACTTTCTACTCTTATTAGGATTATGTCTATATAACACCAGAATATTCCCTATAATTTGCACAATCTCAGATTTTGTAGCTTTAACAATCTCAGCTGCAATTTCTTGTTTTTCTTCTTTCGGTAGACGTCCTGCCTTTACTTTAATTAACTCATGTGATGCTAGAGCCAAATCTATTTCTAACATTACATTCTCAGTAAGGCCCTTTTCCCCCATTAGGACAACGGGCTTTAATGAGTGTGCTTGAGCTTTTAATTTTTGTTGTTGTTTAACATCCATTTTATTTCACCTATTTTATAATTTCTAATATTAAATTTTCTATAACCAATTCTTTATCAACATTCTTAAAGTTTGCAAAATAACCCTTTGCTTCCAATGATTTATAATAAAGCTTATATATGTAATCATCTGTAAACTTAGCTGAGAGGTATTTTATAACTGCCAATTTATCGTAATTAGCAATACTAGCTTGCTCATCGAGATTATAATTATAAGCATCAATTATTACACTCGTTAACCAATATAAAACATCTCTAAAATGTGGATTAACCTCTTTCAAAAACACATTAAGGTTTGTTTGCTTAACCAAAACCTTCATTAGATTATTTCTAAGAGTCCAAAAATGTTGTTCAAGCTTGATTTTAGCTACAATATTCACATCATCACGAGCCATCAACAATGATTTCTCAACTGCTTCTTGAGACATATCAAATGTATACTTTAAATAGTTATATTTATCTTTTTGGCTAAATTTAATGTCATAAACTAAAGATCTACTTTTAACTGTAGGCAAAATATCAGTATAATTTTTGGTAAACATCAAAAAGAATGTGCCTATTGAAGGCTCTTCTAATGTTTTTAATAAAGCATTAGCTGCAGACTCATTTAAGAAATCAAGTTCTTCAATTATAATTATTTTACATAAATTATTATGCGCAGTTAACTCACAGTTTTTGGTTATCTTTTTTATTTCTGAAACTTTAATTTCATCATTCTCTATAGCAGCTATACTTATATAAGGAGATTCTTTATAGTCTACAACCTTCTGACCCAACAATAGCTGGCACAAGGAACTTATAAAACCATCTAGTAACACAGCATCTTTAACTCTAAAAATAAAAGCATGATGAAGCATTTTCTTAGTTTTTTGTTCAAAAAAACTATCAAGAAGTTGTTGATGAATATCTAAAGATAACACTTTCGCCCTATATTATTTTACGTGCATACAAAAAACTTGTAATAGTTTTTTTAATCATAGCAAGCTTAGATTTTATTAGTCCTTTATCCTTTTTCCTAACATAACTGACTTCATAAACAGAATAATGATTGTTTAATAACTCAATCAAATAGTCATCATAAGTTCTAATCTCATCAACTAGTCCTAAACCTAAAGCATCTTTACCAAACCAATACTCTCCAGTAGCTACTTCGTGTATATTCAAACTCGGACGATATGCCAAGATATGCTTTTTAAATAGTTCGTGAATATTTTCCAAATCTTGTTTAAATTTCTTACGCCCTTCCTCTGTATTTTCACCAACAGTTGTAAGCGTACGTTTGAACTCACCTGATGTGTGCATTTCAACATTGATACCATTTTTCTCAAGTAATTCTCTGACATTAGGAACTGTCCCAACAACACCGATTGAGCCCACTATTGCAAAAGGTGCAGCAATAATCTTATTAGCAACAGCCGACATCATATAGCCACCACTAGCAGCAACTTGATCAATACAAACTGTCAAAGTTATTCCTGCTTGTCTAATACGCTCCAACTGAGCCGCAGCAAAACCATAGCCATTAACAACACCACCAGGGCTGTCAACTCTGACCACAACCTCATCTTCAGGTTTCGCAACTGCTAAAATTGCTGTTACTTCATTGCGTAAATTTTCAACCTGAGATGCGTGAACATCTCCCTTAAAATTGATAACAAACTTTCTTTGTTCTGGCTTTTCTTGCTTATCAACTTTTTTCTGCTCTTTAACAAACTTTTTATATTCTTTTTTATCAAGAATAGTTCCTAAAATCTGCTCTTTAGTAGATCTATACTCATCGCCTATTTTATTTATCTCAAGCTTGCCTTTAGCTAACTTTGCAACTTCTTGCTTTGCCTTGGCGAGTAAAGAAAAAAAGCTACCTACAACAAAAACAATAGCTATTACAACCAAGATTGTACTCAAAACAAAAAATACAAAATCTATAAAACCTTGATACCACATAATTATTATATCCTATCGATGAGCTCTTAGAGTCTTTAGCAAAGACTCTCCAGCTCCACCTTTTAAATTGGCTTTTTTGACAGAATCTCTTGCAAAAACACGCTTCTTATAATTAAAAATTGACCCATACTCTTCATCAATTACAAAACCTTCTGCTTCTAAACAAATAATTAAAGCAGCTATGTAACAATCAGCAAGTGTAAAACCTGAGGATATGAAATAGTCAGAGTCCGAAAAAGCTTTTTCCATAGCTAATAAACTCTCTTTAAGATCTTTAAAAATTGCTTTCAACTTAGCTTTATTTTCTTTATTTTTTCTAATTTCATCAAGTACTGGATACCACTCATTGTCAATTTTGTCCAAAGAAAGGCGTATCTTAATACGATCATTAACAACACTTGGCAGTAGACTTGGAGCCGGAAATCTCTCATCTATGTATATTAATAATGCTTTTCTATTATTTATACTATAGTCTTTCTCCATTAAAACAGGAAAAATACCATTTGGAGAAATTTTTTTCACAACCTTTGGTTCCAAATCTCCTGCCTCAACAATATCCATTGCCATTTTCTTTTCTGCTAGAGCTATTCTTGCTCTCAAAGAATATGGACAATATTTAGTAGTATATAATGTAACTTTCATCAAATATGCCTTTTTATGGATTAAAACAATTACTCTTGTTTGCTATAATTGTCAGATAATAAAAACTAGTATGAAATTTTACCATATTTGTGGATAACTACAACATAGACAAGCAAGGCTTTTTATTAGACTTTGACAGTTGGGATGTCAATTTTTGCGCTAAAATGGCTAATGATGAAAACATATCACTAACAGATGAGCATATGCTAGTCATCAACTTCTTACGCGACTTTTATCAACAAAATAAGAAGTCTCCGGCTATAAGAGAACTTGTAAAGGCCCTAAAAGAAAAATATGGAGAAAAAATAGGCAATAGTTTGTACTTACAGATACTATTTCCTGTATCGCCTGCTGTACAAGCTGCAAAACTAGCAGGACTTCCAAAACCTAAAAGATGTATTTAAATATTCAAAGGAGTGAATAATGACAAAAATTTTATGCAAAAAATATAATGAAGAACTAGATGCCATCCCATTTCAACCACTACCTGGTGAACTTGGTAAAAAAATACATGCTGAGATTTCAAATAAAGCATGGCAGGCTTGGTTAGCTCATCAAACAATTTTAATCAACGAATATCGTTTAAACTTAATGGATTCAAAAGCTAAGGAGTTTCTTAAAGACGAAATGCAAAAATTCTTATTTGAAAACAAAGAGGATAAACCAGAACAATTTAGCGAAATTTAAAATGTTTCTCTTCAAAAGAAAATATTATTAATTGTTACAACTATTTTCTTACTTTCTTATATATATATTTTGGATTGATAGTATCCGCTAAGAGTTTGTTTTCAAAGTCAACCCTTACTAGAATACCAAGTGTAAAGCACATAATAAGTAAACTACTACCGCCGTAGCTTATAAGCGGTAAAGTAAGACCCTTTGTTGGTAACAATCCGGTATTAACACCAATATTAACAAAAACCTGAAAACCAATCCAAAAACTTATCCCATAAGATAGAAATGCTTGATAATATCTTTTTAGCTCAAAAGCCATTTTTGCAATATTCATAGCCCTAAATACTATAAATAAATATACCATGAGTAAAATCATCAACCCTATAACACCTATCTCTTCAGCTATCACAGATGTTATAAAATCCGTATGTGCTTCAGGTAAGAAAAATTGCTTTTGAACTCCATTACCTAATCCGTCACCAAACCAACCGCCTCGACCAAAGCCTATAAGAGCCTGCACAAGCTGATAACCTGAACCATTCGCGTTTTCCCACGGATGAAGAAATCCTGTAATCCTATGCATTCGATATGGCGATATAATCACAAGCATAGTCGCCATGATAAGCATCGCTCCTATAAGTAGACCATACCACCGCACCTTATTACCAGACACAAACAACATCCCCATAACACATATTGAAATAACTACAGTTGATCCAAAATCAGGCTGCATAAGCAACAAAACTGCAATACATCCCAGTAATGTAATAGGCGTAAGAATACCTTCTTTAAAATTAGTCATTTTAGGTAAATTTTCAGCTATATACCCAGAGAAAAAAATAATTGCTAAAAGCTTAGCTAACTCAGCAACTTGGATATTGATAATAATAAGAGGTATCCAACGTCTGGCTCCATTTACACTTTTACCTACACCTGGAACCAAAACAGCTACCAATACTATAAGCATTATAAAGAAAAAAGCATTATAGTTTTTCTCATAATTCTTAGTAGGTACCAACAGTGCCAATAAGAAAAGAAATATTGCAATAACTGCAAAAAATCCTTGTCTAATAGAATAAAAATATGGATTATTGTAATCATCTAACGCAACAACCATAGAAGCAGATGTAACCATTACCCAACCAAAAATTAGCAATCCTAACATTACAAAAACTATTGAAATATCTATTTCTAGCTTTGCTCTAACACGTTCTTTTTTTGTATTTTGACCACTTAATAAAAGCTTTAATCTATATAGCACTACATTTTCCCATTTTTTTATTTTAGCTTAGCAACTAATCTTTCGAATACATCACCACGCTCCGCATATCCACTAAACTCATCAAAGCTTGCACACGCTGGTGATAGAAGAATAGTATCACCATTCCGAGCTTTTTGATTAGCTGAGTCAAATGCATCTTTCATATCATTACAAATCTGATACTGGCATAGATCTTTGATATAATTCTCTATATATTCCTTGTCTTGACCATATACACAAATGTATTTAACATACTTGTCTAAAGATTTTTTCATTAGATTAAAATCACCACCTTTAGCAACACCGCCTAATAACAATATAATATTCTTCGAATTAGTAATACTATTTAGTGCAGCTATAGTAGCTCCAACATTTGTACCTTTTGAGTCGTTGATATAAGTAACACCGTTTGTTTTTTTGACAACTTCGCAACGATGCTTAAGCCCCTTAAACTTTTTAACTGAATTTACTACCTTAAATGCATCTATACCAAATCTATCAAAAATATTGAGAATAACTATAATATTCTCTAAATTGTGTTCTCCGAAAAGATTTGTCTCATCTATATCTAACAACTTCGTCGCATTTTTATAGATAGAGCCTCTTACTATCTGATATTCACCAGCATACTTAAGACCATTGTTATGCACATCATAAACAAAAAAATCTTTACTAAATTTTGCTAAATTTAGCTTCGACTGTTTATATTCTTCATAATTGTTATATCTATCTAAGTGATCAGGTGATACATTAATCACACACCCTAAATCAAACTCTACACTATTAAACAAATCTATTTGAAAACTCGAAACCTCAACCACACAGTAATCAAATCTCTCACCAATCTTATTGAGGGGTGGCGTACCAATATTACCAACAAGGATACTTTTATAGCCTAAGTCTCTTAAAACAAAATCAAGCATTGTGACGATAGTACTTTTCCCATTCGATCCTGTAACAGCTATCATTTTTGCCTTAGTGTTTCTAATTGATTGATAAAACAGATCAACATCACTAACTATTTTTTGTTTAAATTTAGATAAAACTCTATACGGCGACTTATTAAGTGGAATACCTGGACTTACAGTTATTAAATCATATTGTTCTAAATCACAATTTATAAAATCATTATCGTTCTGTGAGATATCAACTGAAAGATCAATAAAATTAGCTAAAAAATCGCAAACAGACCTACCTGTAGAGCCATAACCAACCATAAGTAGTTTAGATATTTTTTTATCATCAAAATAGAAATTGAACATTACCTAACCTTAATAGCTATCAAACCGATTAAGAAAAGTATCAAAGAGAATATCCAAAAACGTATTACAACTTTTGTCTCAGGCCAGCCCATTAGTTCAAAATGGTGGTGGATAGGTGCCATTTTAAAAATTCTTTTACCTTTTCTAAGCTTATATGATCCTACTTGCAACATCACAGATAATGCTTCTATAACGAATAACAAACCCATAATAAAAAATATCAATTCTTGGCGAATCATCACAGCAATCACACCCAAAACAGCACCTAACGTCAATGAGCCTACATCACCCATGAAGACCTCTGCTGGGTGCGAATTAAACCATAAGAATGCTAAGCCCGACCCACATAAAGCCGCACAAAAAACTGCTACCTCAACAAGTCCTTTATTGTCGATGTACGGGAAAAGTAAATAGTTAGCTAATATACTATTTGTTTCAATATAAGCATAAATACCTAATCCTGCAGCAACAAGAACTACAGGAACTATCGCTAAACCATCTAATCCATCAGTTAAATTTACAGCATTACTACTTCCATTAATAATGAAAAACGTCAAAATCACAAACAGAAAGATCCCCATAGGAATATATAGACTCTTAGAAAAAGGTATTGAAAGACTCATTTGTCCATTTTTAGCCAAAAGATAAAACAAAACTATAGCCAATATAACTGAGAAAACAGATTGTAAAGCAAATTTGTGCTTAGCCCTTAGTCCCTTTGGATGCTTAAGAACTAGTTTTAAGTAGTCATCAAAAAAACCAATAGCTCCAAAGAAGATAACTACTAAAATTAAAATCCATAGATATATGCTAGACAAATTCCCCCAAAGTAAAGCCGATATGATAACAGAAGAAAGAATTAAAACTCCACCCATAGTTGGTGTATTTCTCTTAGAAAAATGACTTTGTGGTCCATCATCTCTTACAACTTGGCCAATTTGCATTTTCTGCAACCATCTAATCATTGGCCTACCGAGAAAAAGCGTTATTAACAATGAAGTTATGGAAATCATTATAATTCTTACAGATACATAACTGCTAAAAACTTCTAGACCTTTATAGTAATGACTTAACCAATTAAAAAGATAAATTAACATATAATAAAAAATTTCTGTGTATTGGCGCTATTATAATCGATATATTATGTTTTTTATAGAGAGAAAATTAGTATCTATATACTTGGTTCAAATTTCTTGTATTTAAGAGCGAAATCATCATCTTCAAACTGCTCATAGTTTTTGATAAAACTCTTAATTAGAGATTTATATTGTTTCTTGTATGAAGATTGATCTTCCCATATATTTTTTAAATGCATAACTTCATCATTATCATAAATAGAAGTCAAAGCTTTAAAGTTAAAATACTTTTGTCGTTCAAACTTAAAACTGACATTTTCTGGCTCCGTCAAAAGATAGTTTACAATCATTTTTGTTTCTTCGACAGGCACTCGTCTACCAGTTTTATAATCACCATCAATCCAACCAACATTAATCATATATATTTTGGCATCACTATGCTTCAAACGTTGACGTAGGATATTGGCATAACGAGTTGGCTTGAGTAATAAAAATGGTTGCGCATAACAACAAGAAAATTCTGGCTTAGGTTCAGTAACTCCAGCCTCAATGCCTGTAGAGGTACATGTATAACCTGATAAGAAATAATAAATTGCCTGACCTTTACTTAGTTTAGCTACTCGAGGCAGAACTCCTTTGGCATCTTTTACAAGAAAAATTATTTTACTTGGATCATTTGTATTTACTATATTTTCAAAATTTTCTCTCGGGAAAGTTACGTATGTGTTACTTTGTGACTTTGATTTCTCTCCAAAAATAATATTTTGACTGTCATCAAAATTAGGATTTTCAATTAATAAGTTACCTTGAAGAGCTTTTTTTATACGTCCATCATTTTTCTTAAAACTTGCTGATTTGATAGTTAAGCCAGACTCTAAACTATATATTCCTCGCATTTCAGTCCATGCTATAGCTTCATTAGCTACTAGTCTTTTATTATTATCTAGTGCCAAAGTTGTCTTACCACTCCCTGATAATCCAAAAAACATAGAGCTATTAGCTTCGTCATCAACACCAACTGCACAATAAAAAACACCAATATTATTCAAGGACAAATAATAACTCATAACAGATAACAAAACCTTGTTAATCTCTGCCAAATACAACGTCCCAACAAGTATGCTTTCACGTTGTTTCAGATTTGTAGCGATAATTTTAGGTGAGTTTAAACCTATCTCAACATAATCACTAATCTCTGTCTCTGGAGAGTGCATAATTACCCATTGAGGCTCAAACTCATCTAATTGCTGCTGATTAGGAGCTATTGATATTAACTTAAAGAAATATGCTGCAGATGCTTGAGTTGTTATCAAACGAACAGCAATTGTATTTTTTTCATCATGGTTGTAATAACCTTCTACAACAAAAATGTCTTTCGTTGAAACATCCTCGTGAAACTTCTGTTTTATTAACTTCCAACTTTTTCTTTTTAATCTTTTATTATCAGATCCATTCTCGTTCCACCATATATTCTTTTTAGCATACTTGGTCTCAACGATATACTTATCATCAGGAAGTCTGCCCTTAACATCTCCACTGTCAACGACTAGAGTTTTGCCTTCGCAGCCAACAAAACCACTATTCTCTTTGGCATGTTGAGCTAATTCATCTAGTGATAAATTTCTGTGTACTTCCTTGATTGTATATAAGTATTTATTATCGTCTATGGTTGAAGGATCCATAATGAAAGTTCCTATGTTGCGAAGCATTTAGATTTTAACTGCAAATTATATCCAGTATATACTTTTTTTTCAAAAAAATATGTTATTGTTTTTGTAATAAAGTAAACTATTACTTAAATTTACTAAGTAAATAATTTCTTTGACAAAATGAATAATGAAACTAAAGCAAATAAAACTAATTTTATCAAAAATATAATCAAAAAAGATATTGGAACAAAGAGAGTCTCTAGTGTTCTAACACGCTTTCCTCCTGAGCCAAATGGTTACCTTCATATTGGACATGCAAAATCTATATGCTTGAACTTCGGTGTAGCTGAGGAGTTTGAAGGTAAATGTAACCTAAGATTTGATGATACTAATCCTGATAAAGAAGATATTGAATATATTAATGCAATAAGAGATGATGTAGAGTGGCTAGGTTTCAAATGGCAAAATGAGCCTCGTTTCGCTTCAGAATACTTCGATAGAATGTATGAATTAGCTGTGCTACTCATAAAAAAAGGTAAAGCATATATCTGCGACCTATCAGCAGAAGAAGTACGTGAATATCGAGGCACACTAAAAGAAGCTGGTAAAAATAGTCCATATAGAGAACGTAGTGTAGATGAGAATCTCAAGCTTTTTGAAGCAATGAAAAATGGTGAGTTTGCTGAAGGAAGTAAAACACTGCGTGCTAAGATAGATATGGCTTCTGGTAATATCAATCTTAGAGACCCTGCTCTATATAGAATAAAATTCTCACACCATCCAAAAACTGGAAATAAATGGTGTATATATCCAATGTATGCGTTTGCTCACCCACTGGAAGATGCCATAGAAGGTATTACTCACTCTCTGTGTACTTTAGAGTTTCAAGATCAAAGACCTTTTTATGACTGGGTTATCGAAGAAACTGAATTTCAACAAAGGCCTCAGCAAATAGAATTTTCAAGGCTAAACTTAAACTACACTATAACAAGTAAGAGAAAACTAAAATATCTTGTAGATAGCAATCTTGTCAATGATTGGGATGATCCACGTATGCCAACAATCAAAGGTTTTAGACGCAGAGGTTATACTCCAGAATCTATCCGTAATTTTTGTGACATGATAGGGATATCTAAGCAAGATTCAATAATAGATATATCTGTTTTAGAAGAATCTATTAGAAATGACCTTAACAAAAATGCTCTAAGAAAAAATGCAGTTTTAGATCCTATAAAGGTGAGCATCCAAGACATGCCTCTTCATGAGTTAAATGTACCAAACCATCCACAAGATCCTGAGTTTGGTCGTCGAGATATAACTATATCTTCTGATATTTATATCGAAAGAGAAGACTTTGTCTTTGAACTAGAAAAAGGTATGAAAAAACTTAGCCCAAACGGTAGGGTACGACTTCTAAATGCTTATGTAATCGAATGTAAGGAAGTTATAACTAATGATGAAGGTAAAGTTACAGAACTAGTATGTTCTTATTTACCCGAAACTTTAGGCGGTAAAAAACCTGATGATGGTGTAAAACCAAATGGTATTGTTCACTGGGTTGATGCAAACAATTGTATTGATGCTGAAGTCAGAGTATATGACAGACTATTTAATCACGAGAACCCTGCAAGCTTCGATAATGTTGAAGATGTACTAAACCCTGATTCTCTAAAGATTATTAAAAATGCTAAAGTAGAAAAATCTCTAGAAAATATAAGACCTGAGCAACACTTTCAATTTAACAGAATTGGCTACTTCATATCTGATTCAAAAGATTGTAGTCATGAAAATTTAGTATTTAACAGGACTGTTACTCTTAGAAATACTTGGGAAACTAAATAAACTTAAACCATTTCTTCTTAAACCATGCTATGTAGCGTTCCTATTAACATACTTTCTAACCAAAACAATAAACAAAGAAGTTAATACAGCAATTACAACAAAAGTATCTAATGCATCTGAAATATTTGCTTTAGCAAGAACTACATTACTCTCTGGAACATAGAAATAGCTAGATAAGAGTCCACCTAACTTACCTCCAATGCCTAATGTAATGAGCCATATCCCCATATATAAAGCAACAAAACCTTTAGGTGCTATTTTAGTCACCAATGATAAACCTATCGCAGAAATACATAACTCAGATATTCCTATGAAAAAATAGCCAATAATAAATGCAAATGGAGATACTTTATCTACTCCTGGAGTAGCATAGATAAAAATTTCTATTATAAGAAAACTTAAAATCATTATCACAAATGCCATATTAAACTTATCTATATCATTAGTCATAATGTTTCTACGACCGAGATATATCCAGAGTTTACCCATAACAACAGCAAATAACAAAATTGTTACCGAAACCACACTTAATATCTGACTGGAATTCAATAAGTATTGTTTAACCGTATACTCAGTAAATAGTAGTAAGCTTATAAACATCTGGAAATATAAAGCCCAGTAAATAATAGACAATCCGAAGAATATCATTGCTACAAAGACCTTGGTAAAACTACTCTTACGAACAGATATAAATAAGATAATTAGAGAAACGAATAAGGATCCTAATACAGAAAAGTTTGCAACTTCAGGAAACTGAAATATAAAAAATAATAAAGTTATATATACAAATAAAATTACAGTAACTTTTAAAATAACTGTCAGATTAATTGTGACATCTAGTAAATGTTTATCTATTATTTTATAGCCTACTGATAATAAAATAAGCATTCCAAAACTTACCACTAAACTACTGTAGAATGCTGCATCATAACCAAAATGATCTTTAAGAGACATCGCTAAGACTAATCCTAAAAAACCACCTAGATTAATCCCCATATAAAATACATTAAAACCAAAATCCCTTCTAGTATGATCGTAAGATGAACGATCATAAAATCTTCCAATAAATGCCGCCATATTAGATTTTATTAAGCCACTACTTATACATACCAGACTTAATCCTAGATATAGTGCAGCCTGACTTACTGTTGATGCTAAAAGAAAGAATCCTACTAACATAAGAAAGGAACCGAGTAACCCCGACCTATAATACCCCAACAAACTTTCTGCAATATAGCCACCAACAATAGCTGAAATATAAATCATAGCCAATGTTGTTCCCACTAGTGAGGCAGAAACCTCTTGAGAGATATTAAATTTTTCAATAAGAAAAAATATTAATAATGATTGAACCACATAATAACCATACCTTTCAGCAAACTCTGCCAAAGCGGTCAATGTTAAAACTTTTTTTTCTTCTGCAGCGTCATGAATATCGCGCTTATAAGTCCTCATGAAGTATTTGTTCTAAAATTAGCTATAATACAATGATAGCATATCAAGTATCATTAAGTTAAAATTAGAAATCAAAATATGAGTAAATTAAGACTATAAAAACTACTCTAGCTCTAAAAGCTCTTCCCATAAAAGATACTTACCTTCAAGATCAGTATTTAAAGTATCAAGTTTTTGCTGAATTTCATTTTGCTGTGTTTGTGACTTTTGATAAAAATCCAACTCTCCCATTTGCTGTTGAATCAAAGCAATATTTGCTTCTAGCTTTTCTATTTGACTTGGTAAATTACGTAACTGTTTTTTTTGCTCATAAGTTAATTTATTTTTTGACTGTGGAGCTTTGTTTGTCTCTTTGACTGGCTGCACAAGTTGCTTTCGTTGTGCTACCCAACTATCATAGCCACCAATATATTCTTGCAAATTACCATTCTCAAAAACTATAGTACTAGTTGCAACATTATTTATAAACTCTCTATCATGACTGACAATAATTACAGTTCCTTGATAGCTTATAAGCATTTCTTCAAGAATCTCTAAAGTTTCAATATCTAAATCATTGGTTGGCTCATCAAGTATAATAACATTACTAGGCTTTGATAAAATCTTAGCTAACAATAATCTATTTTTTTCGCCGCCTGATAAGTGTGTAATGGGAGAGTGTAATCTCTCTGGAGTAAACAAAAACTTTTGTAAATATGTAATTACGTGAGTTTCCTTACCATCTATATTAATAAAATCAGAACCTTCTTTAACGTTGTCAATTATACTCAAAGACTCATCTAGCTGATCCCTTAACTGATCAAAATATGCAATTTTAATATTATCAGCTAAAGTTACTGTACCTTGCGTAGGTTTATCCAATCCGAGCAGCGAATTTAATAGGGTTGTTTTACCACAACCATTTTGACCAATAATTGCAATCTTATCACCCTTTTGAATTTCAGTGGAGAAATCTTTAAATAAAAAGTCACCTTCATACTCAAAGCCAATATTGTCAGCTTGAATAACCTTCTTGGAAGATTTATTAGCTTGAGCCACTTTGATATCAGCTTTTCCAATACTTTC
This sequence comes from Francisella salimarina, assembly GCF_007923265.1. NCBI lineage: Bacteria > Pseudomonadati > Pseudomonadota > Gammaproteobacteria > Thiotrichales > Francisellaceae > Francisella > Francisella salimarina. The sequence goes on along the minus strand of NZ_VOJA01000003.1, from coordinate 83,767 downwards.
TCTACGCTGTTGTCTATCACGACGCATTTGTTCTAGTGCTCTAACACGCCCTTCATTTCTGGTACGTCTTGCTTTGATACCTTGACGAATCCAAGCCTCTTCTTGAGCTAACTTTTTATCAAACTCGCTATTTGCTTTTTCTTGTGCATCTAGAATCTGCTCTTTCTTTTCAAGAAACCTCGTATAGTTACCATCAAATGAATATAAATGTCCCCTATCAAGTTCTACAATACTTTTAGCAACATTATTTAGAAACTTCCTGTCATGCGTAATAAAAAGTATCGCGCCAGTAAAGCTTGCTAAGAATTCTTCAAGCCAGCTGATTGAGTCAATATCCAAATGGTTTGTTGGCTCATCTAATAAAAGTAAGTCTGGTTTTTTTATCAAAGCTCTTGCTAGAATAACTCTTCTTTTCATCCCCCCAGATAGATCTTTAAAAGAGGCAGCTGAATCAAGATTAAGTTTAGAAGCCAAAACTTCAACATCATTTAAGTATGACCATCCATGTTTTTCATCAATATAGCTATGTAAATTTTCAAGTTTAGTAGATTCAGGATCTAACACTAAAGTCTGCTGATATGCTATCAAATGCTCACCGAGCTCTCCTAAACCTTGTAATATAACTTCTGAAACACTTCCTCTGATATCACTAGGAACCTCTTGTATCATACTAGCAACAATAGCATTATTATGAACTATTATCTCACCACCATCTGGAATAACATTACCTTCAATAATTTTAAGTAGTGATGATTTGCCTGTACCATTTCGTCCAATTAAACAGATTCTTTGTCCTTTTGTAACTTCTAAATTAACCTTATCAAGGACTATTTGAGTGCCGAAGTTTAAACTTACATTTTTAAGAGAGATTAGCTGCATTTAAGAAAAATAATCAAATTTAATTAATGCTGATTATTGTACCCTTTCACGCAAGATTTTGATAGAAAAGACAAAGATAATAGCAGCAATAAAATACATAAAGCCAGCAAATGTAATAGGTGAACTTGGCGATATTGAGGATAAGTGTCCCATCATAATATCATTTAAAAACCATGCAAGACCAAAACCTGCACCAGCTGCTCCCATAGCTTTACCTTGCTCTTTATCAGATACTGACCCTGAAATCATTGAGAGAAGAGCTGTATAACATATAAGTTGAGAAGCCGATAAAACTATTGTCAACATCCATTGTGCAATTTCATTAAAGATAATTGATACCAGAATGAATCCGATACCACAAATAACGGCAGCTCTCACAAAAGCTACTTGATTTGATACTTTTGCAAAAATTTTGGGCTGTATCAAAATACTCGCTAATGCTGTAGCTAACCCCATCACTGCATAAAATGCTCCTGTCATAGAAACATTATAACCATATGTTAGGTTTAAGAATAGAGCTACTCCCTGCGCATAAAACCCCCAAGCACACTGAATAAGAAGATATACAACTCCAACTAATCTCACACGTTTATCTGATAGTAGAAAAGATATAGTTTTATAGATCGTACCCAGCTGAATAACCAAACCTGGATTTTTTGGTAGATCTCTCTTCATGATAATAACTATAAATGTGATATTTACTAATGCTAAGACAGCAGCAAATACAAATGGTATTGTATGGCTTACTTCCATCACTGATACAAAACTAGTAATTACTGGACCAACAACAAAGCCTAAAGATGCCGCCATAGTTATGTAACCCAGATTTCGTGATCTATCCTCCTCCGTGGATACATCAATAACCGCAGCTTGAGCAATTTCAAAAGCTCCACCAGCTAAGCCACAAACAAATCTACTAGCTACAAATAATAAGTAATCATGTGAATATATCGCATACGCTGATAAAAGATAAGAAACACAAGTTGTTGATAAAGCCACAACTAATATTACCTTACGTCCATATTTATCAGACAACTCACCTATTATTGGGCAACCAATCATCAGTCCTAGTGGCCAACAAGCCAAAGCTATAGAGTAATACCAGTTTTGAAAGTTACCACCTGGATCACCAAATGTGACACAAGATTGGCCAAAGAATAGCGAAGGCATAATTGGAAAAACAAGTCCTGCTCCCATAATATCTATAATAATTGTCGTGATAAGTATGGGAATTAAAATATTTTTAGAGTGTAAGTTCATAACTTCTATAACCTCGTAACAAGTACAAATAAAAGATTTTTTAATAAGAAAATTTAAGCGTATATACTACCGTAACAAGCTTATTTTATCAATGTTTAGAGATTTGCAAAATATAGTTATATTCTAAAGAAAGCTTTTTCAACGCATTAAGGAACATCTTTATATAGAATATAAAACTCTCATCCTTATCGTTCAAAACTTTAACATCTTTTAATAAAGGTAAAATATGTCTTTCAAAACGCAACAACTCCTTATAACTTATGCGCTTACGTTTCTTAATATCTTCTGACACATCAGTTAATGATTTCATAATATAACTCTTAAATTCTATAAAAGCTGGCTCCTTATCAAGATCTGCAATTGTTTGAGGATCAAAAGAAAACTCTATGTATTCATACATAACGATCATATATCTGTATAGCCTACGAATATATAAACTCATCTTTTCAAACTCATGCACTTTTTTTGCAGATTTTTCATACTTCAGCTCTTTAATAAGAGTAAGGTGTTTTGCAAATTCGTGAAATATACTGACTCTAAGCTTTTTATGAGAATGATTACGCTCAATAAATAGAATATCAAAAAAATCATGAATCTCTGAAATTGTTTTAATATAGCTTTCTTTAAGCCTTGTTTCTGCTCTAATTGGAAATATAAACCTATTCACAAATAATGAGATCGCTATACCCAAAGATATTTCAATAGCTCTATAAATAGCAACTTGAACACCCGGCTGTTTATTTAGAATAATAATTATAAGAGTAATTCCCGCTAATGTACCAGCATAGCTATATTTAGAAGCTCCAGCAAAGTAAACAGCTAAAAATATAAATGGTAGAATTAACACTACTTGTAAAATATGATTTTGGACTGAAGCTATAATAACTAAAGCCACTAAGGCTCCAGCAACTGTCCCCAAAAACCTCATTAGTGCCTTATCTAGAGCTCCTCCTAAATTAGGCTGAGTAGACATCACAACTACAACTGTAATTGTCATCCAAAGATACATTTGCTCTATATTAAAAAAATTTCCTAACAGAAGACCTAGTGTATAAGCAATCGCAACAGCTATTGTAGCTTTAAGAGCGTTTATCGCTGCATACTTATTACTATTTAAAAAAGCAAATTGCATTTAAATACCTTTAGTTTATAAATTAACTACTCAGCACTAGCTCTAAAAGTTAACAAATCTACCTGAAATAAATACTCCTTTGTACTGTTATCACAGGCTTCTTTGCCTTACTGCTTCATATAATGCCACACCTGTAGCAACAGAAACATTTAAGCTAGAAACTTCTCCTAACATTGGTAATTTAGCAAGAAAATCACAACTAGCCTTTGTACGCTGACGCATACCACTACCTTCTGCACCAGCAACTATTGCTACAGAATCTGCCAAATTCATCGAATATAAGCTATCATCTGCCTCGCCTGCTAAACCAATAACCCATACCCCTAATTGTTTGAGTTTTTCGATTGCTCTAGCAAGGTTAGTAACAACTACAATCTTTGTATGCTCTGCAGCACCGCAAGCAACTTTTTTGACCGTTGCATTGACTGGTGCACTATTATCTTTGGGAATAATTATAAAATCAATACCTGCCGAATGTGCACTACGTATACACGCACCAAAATTATGAGGATCTTGGACATTATCTAATATTAAAATAAAAGCATTTTTATGCTGAGGAATTAGATTTTCAATATCATTCTCAGAATATGTTTTAAAATCATTTATCTCTATGGCAAAGATATTTTGATGATTTGCATCTTTTCTGATTCGTCCAGGAAGTTGCTTAAAACTATCAATAAACGTAACTTTCAAGCCTTTTGACTCAGCTTTAGAGATAATACTTTCAATCTTTTGACTAGCATTTGACTTCTTAAATACCAATATTTCTTTTGCTTGATTAGCTTCTACTAAACTATCAACAGCATGAATACCATAAATTAAACAACTCATTTAGTCTCCAAAAACTTAACTAACTTCTCTCTTAATCCATCAAACGAGCCATTACTCATCATCACAAGCTGGATATTCCTGTCTTGGTACTTAGTTAACAATTCACTTATACGATTAACAAAATCATCAACACTAACTATAAAATCAACATTACTACTATTTTTAAGAACTTCTTTCGCATCCCATTTTAGTAAACTATGATTATACAACAACACTCTATCAGCTTCTATAATTGACATCGGCAAATTATCTTTATTATCACCTTGACGCATTGTGTTTGAGCGAGGATCTATAAGAGCTATTAAATAAGCTTCTTTATCTTTATTACGCACAGCTTCTAAAGTTAGCTTAATAGAAGTTGGGTGATGGGCAAAATCATCATACAAAGTAACATTATTCTGATGAGATAATACTTCCAACCGTCTTTTAACTCCTCTAAAGCTTTCTAAAGCATTTTTTATCACTTCATCGGATATGTTTAGTTGTTTTGCTACAGCATAGGCACTCATAGCATTAAGAGCATTATGCTCACCAATTAAGTCCCAAGATATTTCGACATTATTATCATTGAAATCACATAATTCAAATCTTGAATAATCTGCTACATGTTTAGCTATTTTGATTCCATTATCAGAATTTACTCTAACTACTTCTGACCAACATCCCATTGATATTATCTTTTGAATATTCTCATCTTTGTCATTACAAATAATCTTTGCTGTTGATGGCATTTTTCTGAGTAATTGATGGAATTGCCAAAATATTGCAGCAATATCTTTGAAAATATCAGCATGATCAAACTCAATATTATTAATCACAAAAATACTTGGATCATAATGAATCAATTTTGAGCGTTTATCAAAAAAAGCCGTATCATATTCATCAGCCTCGATAACAAAATATTCTGAGTCTGTATAACGCGATGAAACTCCAAAATCACTACTAACCCCTCCAACCAAAAAACTAGGATTTAAGCCAGCTTGCTCTAGTATTTTGATAGTCATTGTTGTAGTTGTAGTTTTACCATGTGTACCAGCTATTGCAATAACTTTTTTATACTTAAGAATATTCTGATATAACCATTGTGGCCCTGAAAAATAATTTAGCTTTTCTGCGAGAATTTTTTCTACTATTGGCATACCTCTTTTCATAATATTGCCAATAATAATTTCATCAGGATTTGTATCTAGTTGATCACAATCAAATCCTTGTAGTATCTCTATACCTTGAGATTCAAGATAAGTACTCATTGGTGGATATACATTAAGGTCCGAACCTGTTACTTTATACCCCTTTTGTTTAGCTAATACCGCTAAGGAGCCCATAAAAGTACCGCAGATACCTAAAATATGAATATGTTTTGACATTAATTTTTTTTTGAAACTAACTAATAAAGTAGTTAAATTATATCAGCTTATTAAGTTTAAATATATTAATAGATCTTTTATCTTAAACTATAATTACTTGGTATTCCTAAAGTTATTATCTATAATTTATAACAAGTTTGAATATGTTAGGACATAATATATGTTTATAGAGTTTGCCCTTAAGAATCAGGTACTTAAATTTGGTGAATTCACCCTTAAATCAGGACGTATTAGTCCATACTTCTTCAATGCTGGATTATTTAACACAGGTGATCAACTTGCCACACTTGCTGATTATTACGCTCAATTGATTATCAAAAGCGATGTGAAGTACGATATCCTTTTTGGTCCAGCATATAAAGGAATCCCTCTAGTTGCAGCTATTTCTACTGTATTAGCGCTGAAATACAACATAGATATGCCTTACGCTTTTGATCGTAAAGAAGCAAAAGATCATGGCGAAGGTGGAGTATTTGTTGGTGCCGATATGACTAATAAAAAAGTATTGCTCATAGATGATGTGATGACTGCTGGCACAGCATTTCATGAATCATACAACAAGCTAAAAACTATTAATGCTGAAATAGCTGGCGTTGTACTGTCTATTGATCGTCAAGAAAAAGCTAAAGATAGCGATATTTCAGCAACTAAGAAAATATCTCAAGATTTCAACATCCCAGTTTTAGCAGTGACAAACTTTGAAAGTATTTTTGAGTATGTCAAAAAAAATCTTGATGAAACAATAATTGAAAAATTTAAACAATACCGTCAAAAATATGGCTCATAACAAAGATATTTATCTAATTTCGGATCTTCATTTAAACGCTAACCATGCTGAGATGGCTGATCTTTTTAAAAAGTTTCTAGATAGTATTACATCTACACAAAACCAGCTTTTTATTCTTGGTGACTTTTTTGATTATTGGATCGGTGATAACCATAGAGATGACTTTTATCATAAAATCACAAATTGGCTAAAAGAAGCTTCAGATCAAGGTTTAGAAATATTTTTCATGTATGGAAATCGTGATTTCTTGATTGGTAGAAAATTTGCTAAACAAAGTGGCGTGACTCTTATTAAAGATCCGTATTATATAGATATATCTAATCAAAAAATACTCTTCTCGCACGGAGATCTATTTTGTACAGACGATAAGAGCTACCAAACTTATAGAAAATGGATTGCATATAATCCTATTCTAAGATTTATTTTTAGAAGATTACCTTTATTCATAAGAGAATATACAGCAAGAAATGTGCGAAAAGCAAGTTATGTAAAAAATCGTAAAAATCCGAATGTTGATGTAACGACCAAAGGTATCGAAAAATATCGTAACAACTGTGATATTATCATTCATGGTCATACGCACAAAATGGCTATACATATGGCGGATAACTATACTAGATATGTACTTGGCGACTGGTTCAAAGATGGTAACTATATAAAAATCTCAAATAATGGTGAAATCATTCAAGTTACTACATTAAATGGATACTAATTTAACTTCAGTGCCGAATTAAAAAAGTTACTTTTATTCAAAAGCTTTTGTGTAAACCTCACAAAGCTCATCCATAGATTTATTTATTACTACTTTATATTGTTCTTTATCTAGTAGCTTCTGTAACGCCGGAGTAGCTGAGACTTGTATGTCTAATACTGGCTCAATTACACTTTCAAACTTAGCAGGGTGAGCTGTTGCTACAATTATATAATCTTTATTTGCATCTAGCTGATTTTTAGCTACAAAGCCTGTTGCAGTATGTGGACAGACTACTTCATTATACTGACGATACACTTGCTTAATTTCTTCTATGATTTCAAAATCAGAAACACATATAGCTTTAACATTTGCTTTGAAATTCTCATAACCGCCTAACAGATATAAAAGTCTTTCAAAATTACTAGGATTACCAACATCCATTGCATTAGCCAGTGTCTCAACACTTGCTCTTGGGTTAAATTCTCCAGTATTCAAGTAATCTATAACTGTATCATTTGCATTTAGGCTCATAGATATCTCACCTATTGGGAAACCCATTTGTTTAGCCCAAAATGCTGCTGTAATATTACCAATATTACCAGATGGAACTATGTAATTTGCTTTCTCTCCAGTCTGTAAATAATGCTGCCATGAGGTATAAGCATAGTAAGTAGATTGTGGTAGTAATCTACCAATATTAATACTATTAGATGTATTTAGTTTTGTTCTTTCTGTCCACCAAGGTGTCTTAAAAGCTTCTTTAACTAAACTTTGACAATCATCAAAAACTCCCTCAACTTCAACAGCTTGGATATTATCGCCCCAGCAAGTTATTTGTTTTTCTTGTCTTTTAGAGATTTTACCCTTAGGGAACATCACTATAACACGAATATTACCCTTACCGTGAAAAGCTGCCGCTACTGCAGAACCTGTATCGCCAGAAGTTGCTACTAAAATTGTAAATGGCTTCTCACTATCGATAGAGCTTAGACAATTTGCTAAAAATCTCGCACCAAAATCCTTAAAAGATAAAGTTGGCCCATGAAAAAGCTCTAAAACAGATGTTGTTTCATCCAAGCGCTTAACTGGCACATCAAAAGTAAAAGCATTATTACAAATCTTATCTAAAGAAGCTGCAAGCTGATCTCCTTTAAAGAACTCTCTCAAAGTATTTGCAGCAAATTCAGCATAGCTGATATCTTTGGTAAAACTTTGCCAATCAACCTTTGGAAATCTCTCAGGTACAAATAGTCCTCCACCTGGAGCTAATCCAGACTGCATTGCCTCACTTAATGAAACTTTGATATTTTTATCTCTTGTACTAATAAAATTCATGTCTTACCTTTATTATTTTTTCTCTAATATGTATGCACCTTTACCGCTCATAGTACTTATCCAACTATCTGACTTAAGGTTAAATTCTTTAAACTTATCTTGCATTGTTTTAGCAACAACATTCGCATCATCTTGTTTTTTTACAAGTGCAAACATTGTTGGCCCTGATCCTGATATCCCACAAGCTATTACACCAGTATCATAAGCCGCTTTTTGCACATCGTAAAATCCTGTGATTAATTTCGATCTTCTTGGTTCAATCAATATATCTTTCAGGCTTTGACTCAACAATTCAATATCTTGTGTATATAAAGCACTTATCGTAGCTGCTAAGCATGCACTATGCTCAACAATTGTAGTTAAATCATAAGGCTCTTTCAAAAGTTCACGTGCTTTTTTTGTCTCAATTGAAAGATCAGGGCAAATTATAACCACATTACAATCAACTATTGGTAAATCTATTTTTTTACACGGTTTTGAACTTTGTAATAATACCAGCCCACCAAACATACATGGCACTGCATTGTCACCATGAAATGATCCTGATATCAAACTCTCGCCATAGATAGCATAGTCAATTAAATCATCATAGTTATACGGTGTTTCAAAAAAAGCATTCATCGCGACTAGAGCAGCAACTGAAGAAGCTGCTGAACCACCCATACCAGAACCTAGAGTAATGCCTTTTTGTATATAAACATCAAAACCCATTTCAATGTCTTTATCAGCCAAAAACTTTTTAATTACAGCTGTAGCAACATTCTTATCACTGTCAAAAGGTAGTTTATCTGCGCCAGTAGCTCCACTAATTTGTTTGATAACCAACTCGGCATCATCTCTTTTGATAAGTTCGACAGTATCACCTACCCCATCTATAGCAAAACCCAGCAAATCATAACCAACTGCAAAATTTGCACTAGTTGCTGGAGCAAATGCCTTAGCTGATTTAATATTAGCTAATTTCATGACTACTTTTCTCTTATCACAGTTATAACATCGGCATATACACCCGCTGCTGTTACCTCAACACCAGCACCAGCACCTTGGATAACCATAGGTTGAGTATATCTATCTGTATTTATCATCACGATATTATCAGTACCTTTCACATTTGCAAAAGGACTAGATTCATCGTAAGCTTGGATACCTACATTTGCAACACCATTAACGATAGACCCAACATAATGCACCCCAGCAAGATCTTTCTTTTTGTCTGCAATCTGATGCATTATTTGCTCGTTAAATGCAGGAAGTTTAGCAAAAAACTCTTCTACACTACATTCACGTAATTCTTCAGGTACTAAATTTTCAATAACCAAGTCATTCAGACCTATATTTAGACCTATTTCTCTAGCTAAGATCACAGTCTTTCTTGCGACATCCATACCTGATAAATCTTGTCTTGGATCTGGCTCTGTATACCCAGCATCATAGGCCATCTTCACTGCATCTGAGAAAATTACACCATTATTTAACTGAGTAAACAAATAACTTAAAGTTCCTGAGAAAATACCATTTATAGATCTAACATGATCACCACTTTGAACCATATTTTGCAATGTAACTATGAGAGGAAGGCCAGCACAAACATTTGTTTCATATAAGAAACTACTGCCATTCTGTTTAGCGACTTTTCTAAGCTCTTGATAGAATTCATAGTTCCCTGAATTTGCATATTTATTAGGTGTAATTACACTGATTCCGTTGTTTAAAAAATTAGCATAACTTTTCGAAACATCTTCACTTGCTGTAGCATCAATCACAATTTTTTTGGTAGCCGAAGCATGAGACATAAATTCAGCCAACTTCTCTAGATTAACTTGCTCTGTATTCTCATTAAGTAGATTATCTATATTTTCAAATAATAAATTTTCATAAGAGACACGCATTTGCTTTGAGTTAGTAGCTCCTACCAATACTAAGTTAATACCTCTTGAATACCATTTTTCATAAGTTTGTTTAATTTGCTTAATAAAAGCCTTACCAATATTGCCAGCACCAATTACAGCAATTGCAATATCATCACTTACAGAATTATAGTGACGATGCATAGCTTGAACACCTCTAGCTTCATCTTCAGCTTTTACTGCAAATGTAACACTTCTCTCTGAGGATCCTTGAGCAATAGCATGTATATTAATATTTGCTAACTTAAGTGAGTTTACCAACTTTGCTAACGATCCAGTCTTAGACTTCATACCTTCACCAACTGCTGTAATCAAAGCATGATGCTTATGAACAGCAATCTCTTCAATAAGATTATTCTTTATCTCATTAGCAAACTCATGTTTTAAAGTTTCAGTTGCCCTATCAGCATTGACACTATCTATAGCAAAACATATAGAATATTCAGAGCTCGCTTGAGATATCATCATTACAGATACACCAGCTTTCTCTAGTGCTCCAAAAACTTTGAACGATATACCAGAAACACCTATCATACCAGCACCTTGCACTCGCACTATCGCCACATCTGAGACACTTGTTAGGCCTTTAATAAGACCTTGGTCTTCATCCTTGTCAGCACTAATCTTAGTACCAACCTCATCTGGTGAATAACTACTTTTTATATAAATAGGTGTTCTCTCTAGAGCCATTGGAGCTATAGTTAAAGGATGTACAACAGATGCACCAAAATAAGCAAGCTCAAGAGCTTCTTTATATGTTAATTGTGTAAGAGGTTTTGCCTCTGGAACTACTTGTGGATTAGCACTGTATACACCAGCCACATCTGTCCAAATATATAGCTTATCAGCTTGTAATAGCTTTGCAAAAATAGCTGCTGAATAGTCGCTACAGTTCAAGCCTAATATTGTTCTCTTACCAAGCTTATTTTGAGCAATAAAACCTGTGATAACATATACATCAGCAGGATTTTCAGATTTTATAGCCTCGATTGACTCCAGACTTTGTTGCCAATTAACTGTAACAGGATAATTACTATCATTGACAATCAAACATTCTGAAGCATCTATAAAATACGCATTCTTATCTCTTGATTGCAAATATAACGTAAGAATTTTAGCTGACCATATTTCCCCAAAGCCCAAAATAAAGAATCTCAAACTATCAGCGCAGAACCCTGTAATTACTATAGTACTGAGAATATGCTTAATATCTCTTAAATCTTTAAGAATCGTTTCTCTTAGGGTATTCTCAGCGGGAACTAAATCATGAAGTATAGAACTATGATGCTCAAAAATAAAATTAAGTGTTTCGCTATAATCTTGAGACTCAATTGCTTGATCTATAGCTTTTTGTAAATTACTAGTAGTTTTTGCTGATGCAGAAACTACCACAGCCTCATCGATACAACTAATTATATTCGAAACATTTTTTATCTTCTCTGATGTAGCTAAACTACTGCCTCCAAACTTATGTACTATCATATTCTATACTCTTACTCTTAACAAATATCAAATCGATTACTTTTGTATTATACTTAACCAATAAATTTTATCACTAATAATTATAGGGGTTTTATGCTTAAAGTTGGTTTTATTGGTTGGCGTGGTATGGTTGGCTCAGTTTTGATGTCTCGTATGGTTGAATCGAATGATTTTGATGATATATCACCAACGTTTTTTTCAACATCTCAAGCAGGACAACAGCCTTCAGGTTTTATGGAGAAATATGGCATACTGCAAGATGCTTACAATATCGAAGAATTAGCTAAAATGGATATACTTCTAAGCTGTCAAGGTGGTGAATATACCAAAGAAATTCACTCTAAGTTAAGAGAATATGGTTGGCAAGGTTTTTGGATAGATGCTGCATCTACATTACGTCTAGAGAATGAAAGTACCCTAGTGCTAGATCCGTTAAATCATAAGCAAATAATCAACGCTATTGATAGTGGTAAAAAAGATTTTATTGGTAGTAATTGCACTGTTAGTTTAATGTCTCTAGCAATCGCTGGTCTACTTAAAGAAGATCTTGTTGAATGGGTTAACTCTAGTACTTACCAAGCGATATCAGGCTCTGGCGCTGCAGCAATGCAAGAACTTCTCCAACAAGCTGATCTTTTGAGTAAAGCTGATGATATAAATGCAGATATCCTAACAAGAGAAAAAACTCTAAGAGAACTATCTAAAAACTCTTCAAAAATCCCTCAACAAAAAACTGTACAAACTTTAGCTTATAATCTATTGCCTTGGATAGATGTTGGTATGCCAAGTGGACAAACAAAAGAAGAATACAAAGCAGCTACAGAACTAAACAAGATTCTAGATACTAAAAAAGCAATCCCTGTTGATGGCGTATGTGTCAGAGTTCCCAGCTTAAGATCACACTCTCAAGCTTTGACAATCAAACTAAGACAGAAATTAACAACTGAAGAAATTAAGCAGAAAATATCTCAAGGTAATGAGTGGGTTAAAGTTGTAGATAATAACAAAGAAGATACTCTTAAGCATCTAACACCTCAAGCAACTTCAGGAACTCTTGATATCGCTATAGGTCGTATCAAATCATCTCTATTAGCTGATGATATATTTCATTGCTTCACGGTAGGAGATCAGCTACTATGGGGAGCTGCAGAACCACTAAGAAGAGTTTTAAATATTATTAAAAATAAAATCTAAGATAAAATATTAGAAAGTTTAGAAGATAATTATCAATCCTATTGGACTATTCCCAAACATAACCTTTTGGCAAATCACAAGATACGCCTTTTTGACTTAGCATCATAGTTTTCATATTTGTAATAGGACAACTACAATTCGCATACTCTTTTGAACCTTTTTCATATTTACATGGTTGAGTCATACAACCTGCTACATCAATATTTTGACATTTAACCCCTTCACCTGGTTTTGCGATATCATAATCCTTATTCATATCAAAACCATAAGTTGAAATTAAGTCAGCACCTGGGATAAAAGAGACATTATCATCTTGAGTATTTTGATCAGCTATATATTTACATACTGGAGCTTCTACTCCTTTACAATCACCACTACCATCCGGTAAACAAGTAGAAAGATTTTTACATTTTGAACCATCTTTACCACAAACTGCTACTGTCTTATAATAAACGCCTAAGTTCATAATTCCATCAATATTGACATAATTAGGACCTGTGAAAACCTTACATCTACAATTAGCTGTTTTTCCATCTTCGCTTACTTTACATGGCATAGCTTGATTGTTTGGATTTATACCTGTTGCTTTTGGAGAACCTGAGTAGTGACAATTTGCATAAGTAGCTTTTGCACAATATAGTTGTTTAGTTGCACTAGTTGCTCCACCGCCAGACCAAGCTGAGCCATATTCAGTAGGCTTACATAAGGTCGGATAAAAAGGCATATTACTACAGTTATCGCCACAAAATGGTCTTACAGAATCACAAAGTACATTTGACTCCATTAGTGGATACTTTATGATATCTTTACCAAAAGATACGCTTACAAGTAATACAAAAACTAATATGGCAAAAAGTCTTTTCATAATGTCCCTTATAAGTTTTCCTTAACAAATTTGACAACTTCTTCCATCTTAAAGCTTCTAGCTCCTTTGACAGTAAGTTTAGTATTTTGAGATTTATACCCATCAAGTGCTTTTAATAGATCATTATTTAACTGTTGTTTATCATCATAATATTCAACATTTGAACCTTTATACTCTTCTAAAGCAAACTTTATTAAATTTTTTTCGCCAAATAAAAATATATTATCTAAGCCAGCCTTATTGAGCCATTGTCCCATTTTACGATGATAATTCTCGCCCTCATCACCTAATTCTCTCATTGAAGTAATTGCTATAACTTTTTTACCATCAAATTCAGCTAAATCTGCTATAGCAGCTTGGACAGCACCAGCACTAGCATTATATGTATCGTCTACAAGAGTTAACTTATCATTTAGTTTTTCGGTTGAGAATCTGCCTTTATAGTTTTTGATATTTTGCGTATTTTGTAAGAAATCATTAGGTTCTAGTCCTGCAGCAACCACACTTGCTATCGCAAGCATACTATTAGACAAATTATGTTTACCTATGTTTGGTAACTGATAGCTATATTCTTTGTCAAAGATTCTAATCCTAACATCGTATAACTCTGGTGTAACCTGATAATCTAAAATGATGATATCTGCACCTTGATTACTCATTGAGCAAGTAATTTTGTTACAGTCTAATTTATCTGCATAAGCTGGTATTCTTTCATCATCAAGATTTACAATACAAAAACCATCTTTTGGCAAAGCTTTGAGAAGCTCACCTTTTTCAATCATTACACCATCTAGAGTTTTAAGATTCTCTAAATGACTAGCGCCAACATTTGTAATCATCGCAACATTAGGCTGGATAATTTCAGCAGCAGCTTTTATCTCACCTGCAACGCTTGTACCAGTTTCAATCACAGCAAAATCGACATCTTGTGGAGTTTCTAAAACTGTCATAGGCACACCAAGATAGTTGTTGAAATTACCTTGTGTAAAATGAACTTTTTTACCACCAAGTAGAGTTACAATCATTTCTTTAACCGTTGTTTTACCACAACTACCTGTCAAGGAGATAATAGGCATTTTTAAACTTTTACGATATTCCTTTGCTAACGCTCGAAGACCCTTAATAGTATTACCACAAACCACTTGTGGAATATTTATATCTTGTTTTTTTGATACTAACAAAGCTTTTGCGCCATTGCTAATAGCACTTGGAATAAACTCATGGCCATCACGATTAGCCACAATCGCGACAAATAAAGCATCTTGTTTAATTTCATTAGAATTAATACTAACAATTTGAATTGAGACATCTTTGCCGATATATTCTAAGCCAGCTTGTGTTGCTAATTGTTTTAGTGATTTGATCATTTTTTCTCCATAAGACTCATATCAAATTCCTCTTCCGATCACTGAGCGAAGTCGAAGTGTGAAGGGGAAATAGCTTTAAATAAACTATCATAGTGATAGATCATTGATCTGTCACTACAAATATTTGCTTAAACAAGCCACCCTTTCTCTACAGCTAAATCAATCTGTCCTTTTACATATTGCCATAACTCTGGAGCAATGTCTTTTAATCCTATGTTTCTACTGATAACTTTTTCTTTAGGCACTTTGCCATAAGCTACCCAACTACCACCATTATTTTGCATATTCTGCAAAACTGGGACTGCTCGCTCTATAGCTTTTGAGTATTTAGCTTCCGCTGTTTGATTATCTTCAAACTCAAGCCATAAAGCTTTATACTCATTAGCCTCATCTTCTGGTAACAATGAAAATATTTTCTCTAAAGCTTCTAGTTCTTTGGCGTTCTGGTCCTCAAGTACTGCATGATTATCAAAAGCATAAGTATCACCCGCATATATCTCAACAATATCATGAATCAATAGCATCTTAAGCACTTTTAGCATATCAAGCTCTTCACTTGCATATTCTTCTAATATAACGCCCATAAGAGTTACATGCCAACTATGTTCTGCTGTATTCTCTCTACGATTATTATCACATTTTATCAATGCTCTACGATATACGCCTTTTAGCTTATCTATCTCTTGGATAAAACTTATTTTCTTTTCTAAATTTGTCATTTTATCTTTTCTTAAAAATTATACTTAGCGATAACTTCTCGCTCATCAAAATACTCTTTAATACCATTTTTATCAAGATAGCACTCATGTCCTTTGCCAGCTAATAGAATAACATCGTTAGCTTTCGAGTTTTCAATAGTATATTTGATAGCTTTTTCTCTACTATGAATAAAAGTATGCCTTTCAGGATGCCTAAAACCTTTTTTGATATCATCAAAAATACTTTCAATATTTTCAAAACGATTATTATCTTCTGTAATGACTATTTTATTAGCGTACTTTTCTGCTATTTGAGCCATTATAGGTCTTTTGGTAGTATCTCTATTGCCACCACAGCCAAAGATACACCATAGATTATTTGGATGGTAGTTTACTAGAGTTTGTAGAGCTTTTTCCAAAGCATCTGGAGTATGCGCATAATCAATTATAATCTTTGCACCATTTACTAGTGCAATTACTTCCATACGCCCTTTTACAGGTTTTAATTTAGAAATATTTTCTAGAAGTTGTTCTCTAGTAGAGCTATCATCTAATGCCGCTAAGCTCAAACCTAAATTCATTAGATTAAATTCGCCAACTAAAGATGTTTGATAAGTACCTATATGCTTTTGAGAAATATATAAATCAAAGCTTGTTTGCATATTCTCTATACTCTTAGACTCTAGATAAATATCTGCTTTTCTTGATTTTAAGCTGACTGTTATAATCTCAATACTATACTTTAAGTTAGTATCTATGGATTCCGTGGTCGGAGCCTGACGGAATGACGATTTATTGGTATTTTCCCAAAGTTTCAGACCATATTCATCATCTATATTTATTACCGCTTTTTTAAGGCTTTTAAACTGAAACAATTTTGCTTTAGCCTCAAAATAATTATCCATAGTCTTATGATAATCAAGATGATCATGACTAAGATTACTAAATACTGCAATATCAAAATCTAAACCTTCGGTGCGCTTTTGATCCAATGAGTGAGAAGATACTTCCATAACAAGATTTTGATAATTCTTATAATATGAAATAGTTTGATATAAAGATAATATATCTAATGTCGTATGGGTACTCTCTTGTAGATCTGGATAAATCCCATTGCCATTTGTACCTAGTAATAATGATTTTTGACCAATTAATTTTTGCAATTGTGCAATATAACTAGAAATCGATGTTTTACCATTTGTGCCTGTTATACCAATTATATTTTGAGGTTTTTTATAATCATAAAACCATTTAGCAAGATTCGATAGCTTCTCTTTTAAATTTTGAATATAAAGAATATTAGGTAATTCCCCTTCAGCTACTGAAGGGGTGGCAATCGAAGATTGACGGGGTAGTTTATCACTCAAAATAAGTTTTGTACCCTTAGTTAAAACATTATCAATATATTTATTACCATCAGTTGATAGCCCTTTGAGAGCTATAAATACTGATTTTGCGTCACATTTACGACTATCTAAAGATAGCGATTCAATTTCAAAATTATTTTGAGATAAGGTTTGAATATCTAGAAATTTTAATATTTGATTTATACTTTTCATTTTAATTTTCACCACATTAAAGCACTTTGTGGCAAGCTTATGTCAAAGTCATTGATCCAGTGACTACAACTGTCTGAGCTTGCGAGTTTTGTAGGCACCAATGACTTACATTAAAGCGCGAACATGTGCTAAGCAGTTTTGCATACTTTTTCTGCTATTGCAAAAAGTATGTCGCTAAAACTCACATCGTAAGTTAGCGAAAGCATTTAATCAATTGTCTTTTTTAAAAGCTGGAAAACCCAATTTTTCTCTAGCGCTATAATATTCTTTAGCTACTTCTAGAGCTAATTTTCTAACTCGTAGAATATAGCCTTGTCTTTCTGTCACAGATATTGCATGACGCGCATCTAATAAGTTAAAAGTATGCGAAGCTTTCAATACAAACTCATAAGCTGGAATTGGTAGATTTTTTCCTACTAGTCTATAACCTTCTTTTTCTAATAAATCAAACTGTTTAAAAAGCTCTTCAACATTAGCCTCTTCAAAGTTGTAAGTCGACATTTCGATTTCATTCTGCATAAATACATCACGATAATACAAAGGACCATTTTGCGTATTAGCCCATAAGATATCATACATACTATCAACATTTTGAATATACATAGCTAGTCGCTCAAGACCGTAAGTAATCTCACCCATCACAGGCTTACACTCCAGTCCACCTACTTGTTGGAAATATGTAAACTGTGTAATCTCCATACCGTTTGACCATACTTCCCAACCAAGACCCCAAGCACCAAGTGTTGGCGACTCCCAGTTATCTTCAACGAAGCGAATATCATTCTCTAATGGATCAATACCTAGCTCTCTAAGTGAACCAAGATATAATTCTTGGATATCATCAGGCGATGGCTTCATCACAACCTGGTATTGGTAGTAATGTTGCGTACGGTTAGGATTCTCACCATAGCGACCATCTGTAGGTCTTCTTGACGGTTGAACATACGCAGCTGTCCATGGCTCTGGACCTATCGCTCTTAGAGTTGTTGCTGGATGGAATGTTCCAGCACCGACTTCCATATCTAGTGGCTGAATAATAGCACAACCTTTAGATGCCCAGTAATGATGTAGTTTTAAAATAATTTCTTGAAATGTAAGCATACTAATTAAAATTTTTACATAATTATAATTTTGTAAAAGATTTTATCATATTTAGATATCAATAAATATTATATAAAAGTATCAATTTTATATTATTAAGTAACTATCTTAAGTTTTTAATATACAAGTCTAGTTGATTAATCTCTTGCTTGACAGAACCATCTTCCTGATATGTACTCCAAGGATATACAACATTTTTATCAGTTTTCTCAAACTTGTTAACCTGCCAAATATTTGACTTTTTAAAAAATTCTGGTTTTCTTGGATCATTATCTCGATTAACTATCAAAGCACATATCTTTTCATAATTATTTTCTTTTACATAGCCTATATGTTTCTGATATAAATCAAACGCAATACCTTTTCCCCAATGATCTTTCTTTATCATAATATCAGCAAAATAATACGCCTTGTCCATATTTATATCCATATCAAAAAGTGGTTTTGTTAAACCAAAACTTTTAGATATTGGACATCCTAGAGATGCTCCTAATATTACGCCATTATCTTCAACATAAAAAATATCAACGTCAGAGCTCATTACTAAATAACTTTCAAAATAATCCTCTTCCTCTTGGTTATTATATTTATATAGATAAGGAAAATATTTATATATCCTTCTAAGTTCTTTTATCTGATTAAAATATCTAAAGTCTTTTAAGCCTTTGAAATGTTTAACTTTCATAACTATTTCTCTTATTCAAGTCCTAAACTTCTGTTCTTAATAAGTCAAAATCAACCAACTTCCATTGCCAATTAGGTTCGCCTACAGTACCAGGAGTATTCAGTCTAGCCTCACTGCCCAGCTCTAATATATCTTGTACTGGCAGGATTACATATTCAGCATCACAATTAAGCAGATACTTAATAATCTTTCTAAAAATATTTCTATCATTTGCTTTAAAATATCGTTTTAAGAGCTTTCTTTGATAGCGGTTTAACTCATCAAAATACCAGCCTTTGAGAGTATTATTATCATGTGTGCCTGAGTAAGCGATAATGTTGACACTTTCGATAAATTTACCAGTCTTAAGATCAAAATGAAAAGGGAAAACCTTCATACCCTTTAAATTAAAGTGATCGCGTAGCTCAAATACTTCATCTCGCAAATCTCCTAAATCTTCAGCAATAATATTAGCATCCGGAATACGCTTATAGACTGTATCAAAGAAATCATAACCAGGAGCCTCAACCCACTCACCATTTATAGCAGTCTTTTCACCTGCTGGTATCTTCCAATATGTATCAAAAGCTCTAAAATGATCAATCCTAACGATATCAAATAGCTTGAAGTTACCATTTAGTCGATCTATCCAAAAATCAAAGTTTGTTTCTTTGAGTTTATCCCAATCATAAAGTGGGTTACCCCATAGCTGGCCAGTTTCTGAGAAAAAGTCAGGTGGAACACCTGCAACGAAACTAGGATTTAGATTCTCGTCTAATAGAAATATATCTTGATGCTCCCATACATCGGCAGAGTCAAACCCAAGATAAATAGGCAAATCACCCATGATTTCGATATTATTTTGATTAGCATATTCTCTTAGCTCAAACCACTGCTTATAAAAGATAAACTGCAAAAATATTTGATAATCTATCTCGTTTTGAAATTGATCAAGTTCTATAGCTTTATCTTTGATCCAGTTTTTATATTCTTGTGGCCAAAAATTCCAAGCTTGGTTATTATTAGCCTTTCTAAAAGCTTTAAAAAAAGCATAATTTTTAACCCATGAGTTTTGAGCTATAAAATTATTATATTCTTGTTCAAACTTATCTTTTGAACTTTGAAAATTGCTAAATGCTTCTTCGAGATACTTATCTTTGAAATTACGAACAAGTTCATATTCAACTTTGTCAGAGTTTACATTTAGACTTTTAAGAGATGATTCTTCAAGCAAACCATAATCTGCTAGTTTTTCTAAGCTAATATAGATTTCATCACCTGCAAAAGAAGAGCTTGACTGATATGGAGAGTTGCCAAAACCTAGTGGTGTAAGTGGCAGCACCTGCCAAATCTTAGTATTTGCTTGTTTTATAATATCAACAAATTCATAAGCACTTTTACCCAAATCACCAATACCAAACTGACTTGGTAAACTTGAGATAGCTAATAATAATCCAGATTTTTTCATATACTCTCTCTACATCATAAAAAAATGCACATTGCGGTAACCAAATAGTACTAAAATATTCTAAGAGTGACAAACTCAACTGCAGTCATCCTATGGCTTGACCATAGGATCCATTGGCTATAAGCTAAGTTAATTATTGGATTCTACGATCAAGTCGTAGAATGACATATTATTCATAACACTAATCATCCTTATATCACAAGTGTAATACAAGTCTAAATCTTCCAGATATCTCTGTTATAGTCAGCAATAGTTCTATCTGAACTGAAGAACCCAGCTTTTGCAATATTTACTAAAGCCATAGACATCCACTCTTTACGGTTCTCATAATCTTTGATCATTTGATCCTTAACTTGTGCATACTCTACAAGATCTATCAAAGTCATAAACCAGTCTTTATTAAGTAACTCGTTATACAACTCTTTTAAGTTAGATTTCTTACCAAGCTTAACAAGTTTTTTAGAAACTATAAAATCTACGATCGGCTTGATTGCAGGCTGCTTGTAATAATCTTTAGAAATATAACCACTAGTCTTGTATAGATTGATAATAGTGTCACTATCCTTACCAAAAGTATAGATATTATCCTGTCCAACTAGCTCAGCAATCTCAACGTTAGCACCATCCATAGTTCCTAATGTGATAGCACCATTTAGCATAAACTTCATGTTACCTGTACCACTAGCCTCTTTTGATGCTAAAGATATTTGCTCAGAGATATCAGCAGCTGGGATTAACTTCTCAGCAACACTTACATTATAGTTCTCAACAAATAATACTCTCATGTACTTATTAACATCAGAATCATTATTGATAAGCTCTTGTAAGCATAAGATTAGATGAATAATATCCTTAGCTATAATATAAGCTGGAGCTGCCTTACCGCCAAATATAAAGTTAACAGCTCTTGCAGGCTTAAGCTTACCTGATTTGATCTGCAAATATCTATGGATTATATACAAAGCATTCATTTGTTGACGCTTATATTCATGGATACGCTTGATTTGTACATCAAATATTCCATCTTTGATAAGCTCCACACCATAATGCTCTTTTGCAAATTTAATAAATTGTGCTTTTTTAACCTTTTTGATATCTTCAAGAGCTTTTAAAGTATCATCATTATCAAATTTTAGAAGTTTTTCTAAATCAGTAGCTTTAGTTTTAAAACTATCACCGATAACACTTTCTAAGTATTTTGTTAACTCAGGGTTAGATTGTAATAACCATCTTCTGAATGTTATACCATTAGTCTTATTATTGAATTTGTTTGGATAAATATCATTAAAATGTTTCAATTCATCATTTTTAAGAATCTCTGTATGAAGAGCTGCCACACCATTCACACTAAAGCTATAATGAATACTCATATGAGCCATATGTACAATACTTTGATCATCTATGATAGATAATTTCTCATCGATATGCTCTAGCTTAACTTTAGCATCTAAATATCTAATAATATCGATTAACTCTTGAGTTAGTACTTTTTTAAGATATCTTAGAGGCCATTTCTCTAGCGCTTCAGCCAAGATAGTATGGTTAGTATACGCTACTGTTTTCTTAACTATTTCGATAGCTGCATCTATAGATAGCCCTCTAGTCATAAGCTGACGTACAAGCTCAGGAATCACTAAAGTTGGATGTGTATCATTAATTTGGATAGTTGCATGTTCATGAAGCTTCTCAATTGAGTAGCCTTTAGCATCCATATCAGCAAAAACTAAATGCACCGCATTACTTACCATGAAATACTGTTGGAAAATTCTTAATAAATGTCCTGCTTCATCGCTATCATCTGGATATAAAAAAAGCGTAACATTCTTTTCGATAGCTGTTTTATCAAAAGATATACCTTTTTTAACGATGCTAGAGTCAACGCTCTCAGCATCAAACAAGCATAGTTTATTAACAAAATTATTTTGATAACCAACCATCTCAATATCATACATCTGAGATTGTATACTAAAACCATTGAAATCAATCTTATAAGCAGCCTTTCTCTTATTAAGCCAGCCTTTGTCTTCTATCCATGGATTAGGTGTTTCTTTTTGTAGATTCTTTTTGAATTTTTGCTTAAACAAACCATAATGATAGTTCAAACTAACACCTGTTGCAGGAATAGCTAGCGATGCTATTGAATCTAAAAAGCACGCCGCTAATCTACCTAAACCGCCATTACCTAGAGATGGTTCTGGCTCGCACTCTTCGATCAAAGCTATATCTTTACCATTAGCCTCAAATAGCTCTTTAACATCATTATAAATTCCAAAATTTATAAGATTATTTGCTAGCATTCTACCGATCAAAAATTCACTAGATATATAATATATTTTCTTTTTAAAATCAGGCGTTGGTAGTTTTTCTGTTTGCTCTTTAACATAAGATAATAGTGCATAATATAGATCTTGATCACTTGCTTTAGCTATATCACATCCTAAAGCATCTTGTAAAAAAAGCTTGATTTGATTTTTGTTGTCCATTTTTTTTAGAAACCTTTGATAATAATTTATTGATAAAAAATAATTACATTAAAAATTATAATATCATTTAAGTATTTTTTTTGGTAAAAAAATATTGATTTTTTGAACTTTTTTGAAAGCCTATCAAACCAGTTGAGAATAAATTTGATGTATTTTATCAGCAGCTGCATTCCAATCTACTTTTTGCTGCATTGCAGTTTTTCTAACCCTCTTCCAGTCTGCTTTACGATTATATAATGCGAATGCTCGGCGAATTGCTAAAGTGAGCGACTCCACACTGAACTCATCAAAAACAAACCCCGTAGCCATACCATCTGCCAAATTCTCCAATGAAGAATCTGTAACAGTATCTGCTAGACCACCAACTTTGTGTACTAGAGGCAAAGTTCCATAAGTCAGACCATATAGTTGTGTCAATCCACAAGGCTCAAAACGTGATGGTACCATTATCACATCAGAACCAGCAATTATACGATGCGCTTGGTTTTCATCATAACCAATTTGTACAGCTATTGATTTAGGAGATTTCTTAGCCGCAGCTAAAAATGCTTCTTCTAAAGCTTTATCACCACTTCCCAATAAAACAACTTGACCACCTCTACTAGTGATTTCACCTATTGCTTCAATTAAAAGATTTAGGCCTTTTTGCTCAGTTAAGCGTGTTACAATTCCAAAAACTACTGCATCCTCTTTTTTCGCAAGTCCAGTCATTTTTTGTAGAGCTGCCTTACATTTTGCTTTACCAACATTCGCTGTAGTAACTGAATAGTTAGCTTCTATAAGAGTATCTTTTTTAGGATTCCATACTTGAGGATCTACACCATTAAGTACTCCATATAGATCATTATGACGATCTGCAAGTAGCCCTTCTAATCCACATCCCTGCTCATAAGACTGAATCTCTTTAGCATATGTAGGACTTACTGTGGTGATCTTATCAGCAAAATATAGGCCCGCCTTCATAAAAGATACTTGACCATAGAACTCTAAACCATTCATACTCAAGAATATACCTGGTAAATCTAACTCCGCAAAAACACTCATTGGGAAAAGACCTTGATAAGCAAGGTTATGCACAGTGAACACTGTTTTTACAGCTTTTTTGCCAGATGCCAGCTCACTTGCTTTGATATAAGCAGGTACTAATCCAGCATGCCAATCATGACTATGAACAACTTCTGGCTTCCACTTAGCATCCAAGCCTTCAGAAATTCTTGCCGCTACCCAACCCAATAAAGCAAATCTGAGATAATTATCTGCATAAGCTTGATTACTACTATCTGCGTATGGATTACCCGGTCGAGCAAATAAACTAGGAGCATCTATTACATATATGTCGATTTTAGTATTAGGAATCTTAGCTAAAAATATGTTTATCTCTTCTGCACCAAAACGAGAAGGGATATTAATCAAAAGCTGCTTATCCTTAATAGCATTCATAAATGCCGGAAACCCTGGAACCAAAACCCTACTATCAACCCCAAAACTAGCTAATGCAGGTGGCAAAGCAGCTGTAACATCTGCAAGACCCCCTGTTTTTAGAATTGGATATAATTCACTACATACATGTAAAACGCGCATAAACTTCTCTTATTTTTCTTTTAGTTCATCTATCATCTTTTTAGTTACTAGCACCACACCCTTGTCGGTTCTAAAAAAGTTTTTAGCATCCTCTTTAGGATTTTCTCCAATCACCATACCAGCTGGGATATCACAACCTTTATCAATCACAACTTTTTTCAGACGGCAATTTTCGCCCACTACTACCTCAGGCATTATCACGCACTGATCAATCTCACAACCTGCTGAGACTCTAACTTTCGAGAACATCAAAGATTTAGAGATTTGCGAACCAAGCACTATACAACCACCTGAAGCAAGAGTATTTGTAATCACACCATGATTACCCTTTCTATCTGGCACAAACTTAGCTGGAGGAAGCTGCTCTTGAGCTGTCCACACAGGCCAATCTTTATCATAGATATTCAACTCAGGCATATTAGCTGCTAGATCAAGGTTAGCTTCCCAGAATGCATCTATAGTACCAACATCTCTCCAATATGGCTCGACACCCTCACCTCTAGGCACACATGACATACTAAATGGATGTGCTAAAGCTTGATTTTCACTAACAACTCTTGGAATTATATCTTTACCAAAGTCATGGCTTGATTCTTTATTTGCAATATCTTCCTCAAGTAAATCATACAAATAATCAGAATTGAATATATATATACCCATACTTGCATAACATCTGTCAGTTGTGCCAGGAATTGTTGGTGCATTATCTTTAGGCTTTTCGACGAAGCTTGTAATTTTACGATCTTCATCAATACCCATAATACCAAATGCAAATGCTTCTTCTTCAGCAATTTCAACACACCCTACAGTACACTTATAACCGCTTTGGGCATGATCTCTTAGCATTACTGAGTAGTCCATCTTATATATATGATCGCCAGCTAGAACTATGACATACTCAGGTCCATAAGAACGTAAAATATCAATATTTTGGTAAACAGCATCAGCAGTACCGCGATACCAACTCTCTTCATCAACCCTTTGCTGTGCTGGTAGCAAATCTATAAACTCATTTAGCTCACCACGTAAGAAGCCCCAACCACGTTGGATATGACGAAGTAAAGAGTGTGACTTATATTGTGTAACTACACCTATTCTTCTGATACCAGAATTTAAGCAGTTTGATAAGGCAAAATCTACAATTCTAAACTTACCACCAAAATAAACAGCCGGCTTCGCTCTAGTGTCTGTTAGATTATATAAACGAGAACCACGCCCGCCTGCTAGCACTAATGCCATAGCCTTTTTATACAACTGATGCGATGAATTAGGATTATTCATAATAATTAACTCCTTGTGTTTATAATAGCAATTAAATCAAGTAACTACTGTTGGCTTAACCATGCCTGTTAAAGATTTAATATTGGTTAAATCTCCAGCAATATTTATCAAAGTAGCCAAAGCCTGTTGTGTTGGTGTATCAAATTTTGAAGAGTTAGATTCATACTTTTCTAAATATACACGTAAAGTAGCTCCCTGTGTTCCTGTACCTGATAACCTAAACACAATTCGAGAACCATCTTCAAAAATAATTCTTATTCCCTGATGGTTGGAAATTGAACCATCTATAGGATCCGTATAGCTAAAATCATCTGCTTTAGCCACTTTCTCACCATTTAATTGAGTCCCTGTAAGACTAGATAATTTATCTCTTAAAGAACTCATGATAGAGTTAGCAATCACAGTATCTATAGCTTCATAATCATGTCTTGAATAGAAGTTACGACCAAATTTTTGCCAATGTTCCTCAACCAACTGATCAACATGTTTGCCTGTTGCAGCAACTAAATTCAACCAGAACAATACTGCCCAAACTCCATCTTTCTCACGAATGTGATCTGAACCTGTTCCATAACTCTCTTCACCACATAGTGTGATTTTCTGAGCATCTAATAAATTCCCAAAGAATTTCCATCCTGTTGGAGTCTCAAAACAAGGTAGACCTAATGACTCTGCTACCCTGTCTACTGCAGTTGATGTAGGCATTGATCTAGCAACACCTTTAATTCCTTTTGAATACGCTGGTATAAGATGCGCATTTGCAGCCATAATTGCTAGACTATCTGAAGGTGATACATCTATTTGTTTACCAACAATCATATTTCTATCTGCATCACCATCTGAAGCTGCACCGAAATCATACTTGCCACTACGCATATGCTTAACTAAGTCTTCAGCATTTACAGGATTTGGATCCGGATGAAAACCTCCAAAATCCTCAAGTGGTTCAGCATTGACAACTGTACCAGCTGGAGCTTGCAAAAGAGTCTCAAAAATATACTTTGCATAAGGACCAGATACTGCACTCATAGAGTCAAAACGCACCTTAAAACCATTTGCAAATAGTTCACGAATTTTATCGAAATCAAATATTTGTTGCATTAATTCAGCATAATCAGTTACTGAGTTAATAACCTCGACGGTTGTATTTTCAATTTTGTATGTGCCTATCTTGTTTAAATTAACACTATCTTTAGGTGCGTCACTTATCAAGTATTGGCCAATCTTTTTAGTTTCTGAAAAAATTCTATCTGTAATTTTCTCAGGTGCTGGACCACCATTAGAAACATTATATTTGATACCAAAGTCTCCTTTTGGACCACCCGGGTTATGACTAGCCGATAACACAATACCACCAAAAGCTTGATACTTTCTAATAACACAACTAACAGCTGGAGTAGAAAAGATACCATTTTGTCCAACTATAATTTTACTAAAACCATTAGCTGCAGCCATTCTAACAATAATTTGTACAGCTACATCATTATAGTACCTACCATCACCACCAACAACTAGAGTCTTACCTCCTATATCATCCAAAGAATTAAATATAGATTGTACAAAATTTTCTAAATATCCTGCTTGCTGAAAAGCAGTGACTTTGTTACGCAGACCTGATGTTCCTGGTTTTTGATTTTCAAAAGGTTTGGTTAATACTCTTTGAATTGCCATTTTTCTACCCTAGTATTATGTTAACAGAATAAACACACTAATTTGGCGAACTACCTAGTCACCTTAATAGAGCATAGGTGAAAGCCCATACATTTCATCTTATCACTATCTCTATGAATTTAAAATAACCAATATCTGTATTGCTGGTAA
The DNA here is from genome assembly GCF_007923265.1 of Francisella salimarina. Lineage (NCBI taxonomy): Bacteria > Pseudomonadati > Pseudomonadota > Gammaproteobacteria > Thiotrichales > Francisellaceae > Francisella > Francisella salimarina. Next base: position 56,011 of record NZ_VOJA01000003.1, on the reverse strand, counting down.
AATTATTTTTTAAATTAATTATTCAGTTTACTAAGCTTATATAAACGATTAAGATTGTAATTATAGAGATTTTTAGTACTTATTAGCGTCTACGCTGAAAAACACACTGATTCTATACTTTTGACTAGGAGCTTTTATGAAAAACGTAAATTCAAAACAAAATAAACATTCCACTATTGGCGAGCAAGATATACATTACTTCCATGAAGGCAAGCACATATATGCATATGAATTTATGGGTGCTCATGCAGCTTGCGAAGGTGGTATTGATGGTATTAGATTTACAACCTGGGCCCCAAATGCAAAAAGTATTTGTGTCATAGGTGACTTTAGTCACTGGGAAATTCAAAGCAAAAATCAAATGAAACCCATTAGTAATTCAGGATTATGGAGTGTATTCATAGCTGGTGTCAAAAATGAACAAAAATATAAACTTGTTGTAACAAATAAAGATACTAATCATTACGTTTATAAAAGTGACCCTTATGCTTTTTTCTCAGAATTAAGACCGAATACAGCATCCATAATAAATACTCAGATGGAATATAAATGGCATGATGATAAATGGCTAAAAAAACGTGCTACTGCTGACTATTACAATAGTCCAATGAATATATATGAACTACATCTTGCTTCTTGGAAAACCAAAGATGGCGAATTTATGAGTTATGAAGAGATAGCCCAGATACTGCCTGAGTATATCAAAGATATGGGATACACACATATAGAGTTTATGCCGTTACATGAACACCCACTAGATGCTTCGTGGGGTTATCAACCAACAGGTTTTTACTCAGTGAATAGTCGTCATGGCGATTTAGTCGGTTTGAAGCACCTAGTTGATAAACTTCATACACATGATATAGGTGTAATTTTAGATTGGGTACCAGGACACTTCTGCAAAGATCAACATGGATTAATCAACTTTGATGGTAGTGCATGTTACGAATATCAAGAACCTACCAAAGCTGTTAACGAGGGTTGGGGAACGCATAACTTTGATCTAGGTAGAAATGAAGTAAAATGTTTCTTGATTTCAAATGCAATGTATTGGATCAATGAGTTTCATATAGACGGACTTCGTGTAGATGCAGTATCAAATATCTTATATCTTAACTATGATAGAGAAGATGGACAGTGGATACCCAACATTCATGGTGGACATGAGAATTTGGAAGGTATTGCTTTCTTAAGAGAACTCAATGGTGTCCTAAAGCATACCTGCAAAGGAGTGATCACAATTGCTGAAGAATCATCATCTTGGCCAAATATCTCCACACCTGTTGAGCAAAGTGGTTTAGGGTTCGACTTCAAATGGAATATGGGTTGGATGAACGATACATTACGCTATATCTCTTTAGATCCAGTTTATCGTAAGTATCATCACAACTTAATCACTTTCTCTATGGTATACCACTATTCAGAGAAATTTATCTTATCTATTTCACATGACGAGGTAGTTCACGGCAAAAAATCTCTCATAAACAAAATGTGGGGAGACTTATGGAATAAATATGCTGGCCTACGACTATATATGTCATATATGATTGGTCACCCTGGTAAGAAACTTATTTTTATGGGAAGTGAATTTGGACAGTTTGTTGAATGGCGAGAATATGAGCAATTACAGTGGCAGGTTGTTGATGAATATCACACACATAAAGAAACACTACATTTCTTCAAAAAATTAAATGACTTCTATAAAGCTGAGACTGCATTGTGGGAGTGTGATTACGATCACCAAGGCTTCCAATGGATAGATGCCAACAACTCTGAACAGAGTATCTTATCTTTTGTCCGAGCTAGTAAAGATAACCAAGAAAAGCTAATATTTGTTTGTAACTTTACTCCTGTAACTTATTACGACTACAACATAGGTGTTCCTGATGCAGGATCATATATTGAGGCTTTTAATTCTGACAGCCTTGAGTTTGGTGGTTCAGGCCAAGTTATTTCAGATGAAATACTATCAGTTCCAGAAGCACAGCATGGCTTTGACCAAAAGATTGCCATAAGAATCCCGCCTATGGCCACCCTTGTTCTCAAACTCAAAAAATAAGGCTATAATAGCTTAACTAAATTTTTTAAAAAATATATAAATTATTAAGCAAAAGTTGTAAATATGCAGTCATTAAATAATATATGGATAGAAAAAGACAGCATCTTCGAAAAGTTCGATGCTGAATACTCTCTAGACCAAGACCCAGATACAAACAGTATTAGATTTAGAATAAATGCGCATGGCTTCTCATACGGTTATGTTACAGGGCAATTTAATCAATGGAAAAAAGAAGATAGATATAGGCTAATATGGGAAGCTGACCCTGATGATGGTAGCTTATGGCTGACAAAAAATATTCTTAAGATCTCTGGGCTTATCAATGGCTCAAATCAATATACTTTTATTTTAATAGATCTAGAGGGCAATGAAAGAAGACTTTCTGCAAGCAATAGAGTTTTTGAACCACTGACTTTCAACTGGCTTGTAAATCCTCAGATTCTTTCAATAAAAGCATCTGAAGACTATATAGTACCAGGTTATAAAGTTGACCTGATAGCGATAACAGAGTCTTTAACAAAAAAAAGAAGTATTGTTGATGTTACATGGCGAGTAGAGCCAAAATCAAAGCTTATTGAAGTCAAAGATAATAAATTAAGTGTTGACCCTTCTGTAACAGATATAAGTGAAGTCAAAGTATATTGTAGTAGCAAAAACAATCCTAACCATAAAGCAGAAAGAATTTTTAGAGTAGCTAGGGAACCTCGTAAAGGTCAACTTATTCACTTTATAAAAAAAGATGAACAATATCTAGGGCAGGACTTTAGCTGGGATTTATGGACGTATGATGAAAAAGGAAAAACACGCCCAAAATCACTTTCTAAAAAGAGCGACTTTGGACTATATGCTGATTGTGTAAATAAAAACATAATAGCACGCAAAAGAACATGGAGCACGTACTGGCAGAACGATTGGGCTGAACAAACAAGCTCATTCAAAATAGATGAAGATCATGATAACTATTATATAGTTTATGGAGATCATGATATTTATACTTCTCTAAGTGATGTTGTCAACAGAACTAATGCCAGAATAAATTATGCTGTACTTGATGAGCCAAATAAAATAGAGGCTTATTTATCAGATACTCCTCTGATAGGTACTATATTTGAACTATGGATAAATTCGAAAAAAGTTACAAACGCTGTAAATATCGTTAAGTATAAGTCTAAAAAAGTTATATTTACCAATTTGCCTTCTGAGCTTAAGCCAAGCGATTTAATAGAAATACGTGCAAATAATACCTTTATGCCAACGAAAGTATTATTCGGTAACTTTTTGGATAAATACTACTATCCAAATGATGATATGGGTGTTGTCTTCTCTAATGACACAGTATCATTTAGGATATGGGCTCCGACAGCAAAACACGTTGAGCTTTTGATATATCATGAAGATGATAATGACAAACACGAGATGCCTGATGATGCATTTAATTTAATTCCAGAATTAGAATATGGTACACATAGTGCCTGTATACCTAGAGATCTCTGTGAAAACAAATTCTATATATATCGACTTTACTTTGATGATATAGACTATCGTGGTAATAAGTATACAAAAATAACTTATGCTATAGATCCTTATGCAGTTGGACTTGGTGCCAATGGTAGAAAAGGATTCATACTAGACCTTAACTCAGATGAGCTATCTCCTGAAAGCTGGAAAAACAGCTACTTCCATACACCTCAAAACCCTCAGGATGCTGTTATCTATGAATTACATGTTAGAGATTTCTCTATCGGCTCCAATAGTGGAATACCAGAAAACATCAAAGGCAAATTTTTAGGTACAGTATATGAAGGATCTGAAATAACTACTCCAAATGGTGAACTATCTGTTTCAACAGGTATAGACAGTCTTCATGAACTTGGTGTCACTCATGTACATCTATTACCGATATTTGATTTTTCATCGGTTGATGAGTCAAATGCCAATATCAAAGATAATAGAAACTGGGGATATGATCCACAAAACTACAATGCACCAGATGGAAGCTACTCTATTAATCCTTTTGATCCAACTCAAAGAATCAAAGGTGCTAGAGAAATGATTGCCGGATTCCATAACAAAGGTATTGGTGTCGTTATGGATATGGTATATAACCATATGACTGATACATCGAACTTTGACAATATTGTGCCAAAATATTATTTCAGGACTGATAGCCAAGGCCACTTTACCAATGGTTCTGGGTGTGGTAATGAACTTGATACCGAAAAACCAATGGTGCGCAAGTTTATCAAAGACTCCGTTCTGCACTGGGTCAAAAACTATAAAGTCAATGGTCTAAGATTTGACTTAATGGAACTAATTGATCTTGATACTATCAAAGAAATTACTGAAGAAGTAAAACAAATAGATCCAGGTATTATAGTCTATGGAGAACCATGGAAAGCTGGTGACTCACCTCTAAGAAATGGTACATATAGGGGCACGCAGAGAAACCAAGACTTCTGTGTATTTAATGATACATTTAGGGATACGATTAGAGGCAATAATAGTCCAGGTAATGGTTACATCAATGGAGATGCTCATAATCCAGCCAATATCGGCAAGGTTATGGAAGGTCTTAGAGGCTCTATACATGATCTAACTGCTAACCCTAAAGAGACTATCAACTATGTAGATGCTCACGATAACTATACACTTTGGGATCAAATTGAAAAAAGCCTGCAAAGGAACATTCAAGCTGGAGATTATCGAAAAAATATTCCCGAAAATATCTTTGAAAGTCGTAGAGTTCGCCAAAACGGTTTAGCCCTTGGTATTTTATTAACATCTCAAGGGGTGCCATTCTTGCATGGTGGTTGTGAGTTTTTGAGAACAAAGCAAGGTGATCATAACAGTTATAAGAGTGGTGATGATATTAATGCTTTTCACTGGCAAGATAAATTACAATACAAGCCTTTTTTTGATTATGTAAAAGGACTTATAAAGATAAGAAAAGAACACCCTGCTTTTAGAATGACTAGCCCTGAGGATATCAGTAAACACCTAATTGTTTCAGCAGCATACCATGATCTTCATTCTGGAGTTATCGTATCTCATCTCAAGGATAATGCTAACGGCGATATGTGGAAAAATATAGTTGTAGTGTATAATGCGACAGCTATAGAAAATTACGATATCAACGATATTGTTCCAACTACCGAAACTAATGTGTGGCATGTGATTGCAAATCATGAAAGAGCTGGTACGGAGACTATAGAAAAAACAACTAAAGGCAAGCTCCCTCCTCTTAGAGCATACTCAATGTTAATTATTCATAGCTAAGGAAACAAGATGACTGATAATTTTAAAGCTCCTCTTAATACTGAGACTAAGTTTTTATTTTCTACTTCTGGGAGTAACTCATCTATATCAAGACATAATGCTGCTATACAGAAGCTAGACTTAAATCTTTGTTATTTTACATTTTCTGGTGATATAACTGCCAAGACTTATACTGATGCTATTAGAGCACCCTTTGTCAATGGTGGTACAGTAACGGCTCACAATGGCCTAAAATCAAAAGTAATACCGTTTTTAGATTACATCGAACCACTAGCTAAAGAGACTTTAGCAGTCAATACAATCATCAATAAAAATGGCAAGCTTTATGGTTATAATACAGACTGTCATGGCTTACAAACAGCTCTTAAAAAAGGTGTAAAAGCATCAAACAAAACTATAAAAACCGCAGCAATATACGGTAATGGTGGCGTATCTGGAGTTGCTTTTAAAGTATTACAAGACTTAGCTATCAAAGTAACTATCGTCGGTAGAAATGCTGAGAAAGTAGCTCAAAAAAGAAAAGAACTAGGTATAGAAAACATCCCTCATTTTGAAGGTCCGTATGACCTAGTAGTAGATGCTACACCAATATCATCATCACCAGAGCTAGAGCAAAATACCCAATTTATAGATTTAGTTAAGAATGCAAAAATTGTATTTTGTCACGCTATGCCTGAAAAGGATAATAAAAAAAATTATCTACTCGAGTATTGTAACAAAAACGATATTTTCTATATCTCTGGTGAGGATATGTATATTAACCAGCTAATTAAACAATATATGATCTACTTTGAAAATCTCAATCAAAAGAAAATCACCGAAGAAGATATAATAAAAGCTTGGGATTTATAATTCTGCTACTTATTATCTTTAATAATGTCTAACCAATTAGAATAAAAAGTCTTTCTATCATTTTGCCATGAATAATCAATATTATTTTGGCTGTCATAGTAGTTATATGGCTTAGCTATATTATCGGTAGTTGCTTTATCCCTTAAATACTCTGCTTCTAAGGTATCTTGAGTATACTCAAGATGATTAAACATATAAGTAATATCATACTTTTTATCAGCTAAACAATCTAAGCCATCTATTGCAGATGCTAGGATAACATCTGTATGCTCCAATACTTTCTGATCTGTAATTTTTGTTTGTCGAGATATACAAGCTTTAAGCTCACCATCTATACCTTTTAATAGTGGATGATCGTGCTTAATAGGCTTATGCCCATATACACCAAATAACTTCTTTTCTAGACATTGTTTGTTTATACCATATAGATAATTTAGACCAGCCTGAGCAGCCCAGCAAACTAACATCACAGATAATTTATACTCAAGACTTTTTGAAATTATCTCACAAACTTCTGGATAAAAATCAACGCTCTCAAACTCTAATAACTCAACTGGAGCCCCTGTGATAATAATTCCATCTAAATCCGCAAAATCATAATCCTGCCAATTAGCATAATTTTCTTGTAAGTAATTCTCGCTAACTCTAGTACTAGGACGTACTAATGAATGAAAAAACACTAACTCAACAATTGTAGAACTATTATGAGAAAGTACATCTGCCCAGTGTTTTTCAGTTTCTTTGACAGTTGGCATCAAGTTTACAATAGCAACTTTTAATCTTTTGATACTAGAGCTATTCTTGATACTAATTTCAGTTTGATAATTAAGCTGTAAGTCTCTAAAAAACTCAAATGGCTTTTTTGCATTGATCGTCATACTGCACCTCCGAATAATCCAAAGCCTGCTTTAAGTCCTCTATTAGATCATTAGCATCTTCTAGCCCTATTGATAATCTTACCAAACCATCAGATACTCCTGATTGTATGCGCTCTTGTTCTGTTAACTGTGAATGTGTGGTTGAAGCTGGATGTATAATCAAGCTTCTAGCATCACCAATATTAGCACAGTGTGTGAATAGCTTTGTTTGCTCGACCAAATTCTTACCAGCATCAAATCCTTCATTTAACTCTATGGTTAGCAATCCAGCGACACCTCTTAGAAAATATTTATTAGCCAAAAGATTATATGGAGAATTAACAAGACCAGCATAATTAACTTTTTTAATCTTTGGATGAGCATTTAAAAATTTTGCTACTTTTTCAGCATTTTTGATATGCTTGTCCAATCTTGCTCCTAATGTTTCTAGACCTTGTATAGCCAAAAAAGCAGTATGTGGACTAAGAGTAGCACCTATATCTCGCAAACCAACTGCAAGCCCCCTAACGGTAAAAGCCAACTTGCCAAAAGTTTCATGAAATGAAATATTATTATAGGATCTATCAGGTTTTACTAATAAAGGAAATTTATCATTAGCTGACCAATCAAAAGTTCCTCCATCAACAACTGCACCACCTACTATAGAGCCATTGCCACTTAAATATTTTGTCAAAGAATAAGAGACAATATCTGCACCATGTTCTAATGGATTTAATAAATAAGGTGTTGCAACAGTATTATCAACTATCAAAGGAATACCGGCTTCATGAGCAATTTTTGCAAGTGCTTTGATATCGGCAATAACTCCAGAAGGATTAGATTGAGACTCTATAAATAGTGCTTTGGTGTTCTCTTGGATAGCATTTTTGACCTCATCTAATTTATTTATATCAACTAGAGTTGACTGCCACCCAAACTGCCTTGGAAATGTATGTGTCAATTGTGTTACTGAACCACCATACAAATATTTAGAAGCAACTATATGATCTCCACTTTGAAGTAGATTTAAGAAAATCAAAAGTTGTGCTGCATGTCCTGATGAGCAGGCAAATCCTCCAGCAGCTCCATGAAGATTAGCTAACCTAGAAGCATACTCATCTACTGTTGGGTTAGTTAATCGTGAATATATACTACCGAACTCTTTTAATGCAAAAAGATTTGCAGCATGCTCTGTACTTTCAAATACAAAACTAGAAGTTTGATGTATAGGTGTTTGTACCGACCCGCTCTTTTCTGGTATAGAGCGATGTACAGCTAATGTTTCTAAAGAATATTTACTCATAGTTTTCTCCTACTTATAAAACTCTTTAGCTTGGGAGAAATCTGAGAGGGAAAGATGGAATAATCCAAAACACCTTTTAGCAGATTATTTTTCGTGTCCGCAAGCTGAGTTATCAAATCAACACGTTTATAAGACTATGCTTATAATTCATCTGGAATTAAATCCATACCTTTCAGCATATTACTTAGAATTATCTTTGTCAAATGATTATTTAACAAAATTTTGAAAAATCACTATCACTTATCTCTTGTGACAGGCCTAACTCCTAATTCTGACAATATATAGTTATATAATGCCCTATGCACTTGATAGGTTGGATGAACATGATCCCAAAACGCATAATCTTGGGGATTATCACACATACTACCAACATATCCTGCATCTATAACACTTTGCATTGATGGCTGATCTAATAGATCATTCATTTTGACTTTAGAGTCTGTTTTGGCGTTAGCCTCTAGGCTATTATATGCATTATCAATATTAGATTTCTCAGATAAAAAATACCCTCCTAACCAACAAGAATCTTTGATATGATCCAAGCTTATAGTTGCATTATATTTTTTATTAAAGCTCTTAGTATTATTTACCATTTCATCAAATACTGTAGCAATATCTATAAACTTCATTTTATGCTTATCTGCATATTCTCTTAAAATTTTATTATGCTGTTTGTATATTTTTTTGAGAATTTTTTCATTGCTAAGTGATTTAGATTCTCCTGTGATACTTAGATCAGGTAGTCCAACAATAACTGTCTGTTTTGCTGATACTTTTTCAATAGCATTGATAATACCATCGGTCACTTGTTTGACTGCTCCATCAATATCAGTCATCTCTGGATTAGTAGTTAGGTAGTCATTACCTCCGACAAAGAATATTGCTAAATTGTCTTTTATATCATCATTAGCCTCTAAATCTAGGTACAAGTTGACCTGATTATCTAAAACGTATGGGGTACTATTCTCAGCCCACTCAGGAAACACTATAACCGAACTACCGCCTACCGCATAATTACTCACAGGGATATTATTTAAATAAAGCCTATTTGCAAACTGTTCTGACCATACCTCTCCATTAGAAAACATTCCTCTATAGTATGGTGTTGATTTTGGTAAAAGCTGTAATGAGTACTTATATAAGTTGCCTTTATCACTTAAGCTATCACCAAATATCATTATTCTTTTGACACCAAATAATAAACTATCAAATATATCTAGCTCTTGATGACATGCAGAAACTGTAAAAGTTGGCGTTATTAAACTACCGTTTATCAATGTTTTAAGATTCACTGAATAATTAGTCCAATAGTACTCATAATCATCATTGCGAAACTGATGATTTATTTCTATATTGCCTTTTGAATCTTTAAATAAAGCTCTATTTGCACCCTTTTTACCAAAATAAAAAAATCCATTTGATAACTCGTATTCTACAGAACCTGATGAATCTTTAGATTTGAAGCCAATATCATAATACGATGTTGTTGAATCCATGAAGTTGTCATTTGCTAGCTCTTTCGTTATATGGTATTGATGTGGTTTTAGTGTCTTTGTAAAAGTTGATTTGTTATTTTTATCTTTGATGGTAAATACAGCATCTGTACTACAGTTATTCTCGAGCATTAGTTTGGTATGAGCATATCCAAAAGTATAATTTATAGATAAAGAGGCCAATAAAAGAATACTAGATATTTTTAAGAAAATGTTACGCATCTAATAGTTGGAAAGGATTAGCATATAACGAAAATTATACACTAATGAGCATAAAAACTTTAGCTCTAAAAATACACCCACAAAAATATTAAAATTGTCATATCTGCAAATGTATGAGTAATGATAGGAGCAAATAATCCTTTGACTTTGCATCTCATCAAACCCAAAGCACAAGCATAGACAAAAGTCATCGCAAAACCTATTAACCCATTAGGGAACCCTCCCGCATAATGAAATCCGGCAAATAAAAATGCTTGTAAAAATATTGCTACTGAAATATTAAAAACTTTAGTCAATTCAGTTTGGAGAATTCCTCTAAAAATAACCTCTTCAACAGTTGCATTTAATAATGCTCCAACAGGTATTAGCATTAAAATTACAATAGTACTAAGCTTCGCAAGCTCTTGAGAAGTTGCCTCTCCAACTCCAGTTAGCTCACTTGTTAATATCCCCCAAACTATCAAGCTGATTGAAGCTACTACAGATACAAGCGCTACTGCCAACCAGATTTTAATATCTTTTATTTCTCCAAAATTAAATAGCCCAAAAATCTGCTTTTTGTATACTAGCGCAGATATTAATAATGTAACTAATAATGTTGCAAGCATTGGATTTTGATAAAGAGGTATTATCAAATAAATTGGTAAGGTTGATAAAAATAAAAATAGATTTGAATTGAAAATCCTCTTATCAAAAATCACACTTGTTATAAACGATATAGCTGCACATAATATTGCAAGATTACTAGATAATTCACTCTGAAAATAAAAAGATAAAGTTATAAAAACTATATTTATAATAAATATAGTTTTGACTAGATTAAGATTTGTAGGCATGTATATGTTTTTTTGATAAATCTACAAGGATTATAAAGAAATTTGTACTAATTCCAATGCGAGTTAATGCAAACAACTAGTGATTTAGTATATAGCTTACGAAGTAAGCAACGAAAAACAAAGCTTCATGCTTTAGTTTAGATAATATTTTTACTTAGGCTGCCAAACAATATCAAGCTCTTTAGCTGCTTTGACATCATCAAGACGACGCGCTGGTAGATTATAAGGAGCTCCTTTTAGATACTGAGGATCTTTCTTAGCAATATCTCTGATTTCTACCATTGCTTGGATAAATTTCTCCATACTATCAACATTTTCAGTTTCAGTAGGTTCTATTAATAGACACTCGGGTACCAATAACGGAAAGTACATTGTAGGAGCATGCACCCCTCTATCTATCAAGCACTTAGCAAAATCAGTAGCTGTTACACCATAATTTTGGAATTCAGGCTTCAAAGTTACAATAAACTCATGAGAGGCTCTTCTCTCAGGATATGCTATCGTGAAGCCTTCTTGTTTTAAGCGAGCCATCATATAGTTAGCGTTTAGAGTAGCTATTTCAGAGGCCTCTGTTAGACCATTGCCACCAAGCATTGCTCCATAGATATATGCTCTAATTAACACACCAATATTACCATTAAATGCTGATAATCTACCGATAGTATTTGGTACATCTTTTTCTTCTAGCCATACAAATCTATCATCTTTTTTACCAACCATCGGTACAGGTAAAAACTCTTTCAGTTTATCATTAACAGCTACGGGACCAGCACCTGGACCACCACCACCATGAGGAGTAGCAAAAGTCTTATGAAGATTCATATGTAAAACATCAAATCCCATATCACCAGGACGAGCTTTACCCATGATTGCGTTTAAGTTCGCACCATCATAGTACAATAAACCACCAGCTTCATGAACTTTCTTGGCGATCACAGCAATACTTCTCTCAAACACACCAACTGTAGATGGATTAGTCAACATAATACCAGCAGTCTTGGGCCCAAGTACTTTATCTAGGGCTTCGATATCAATATCACCACATTTTTTAGTTGGAATCTCGATAACCTTCAGACCACAAACTTTTGCAGTAGCTGGATTAGTACCATGAGCAGCATCAGGTACAATAATCTCATTACGCTCAAAATCCCCACGCTTGTGATGATATGCTTTAATCATAGAAACACCAGCAAACTCGCCTTGTGCACCAGCCATAGGAGCTAATGATACACCTGTCATACCAGTTAGCTCTTTGATTAGGTCTTGTAAATCATACAAGCACTCAAGAGTACCTTGAACACTCTGGACACTTGCATAAGGATGCCTTTCTAAAAATCCTGCTAATGAAGCATACTTATGCGCCGCTCGCGGATTGTATTTCATAGTACAAGAACCTAATGGATAGAAATTCGTATCTATACAAAAGTTCTTGCGTGAAAGTTGTGTGTAATGTCTAACAACATCTAACTCAGCTTGCTCTGGTAAGATAGGTTTTTTAGAGCGAAGCATATTTGTAGGGATATTTGAAACATCACCTTTTTTGCTAGGCATTACAGATGGCGAGTTTTTACCTCTAGTTTTTTCAAAAATAACCATTTAAATTAACCTCCTATCCTAGCTAAAACTTTTTTGGTAGCTTCTATGTACTCTTTGATATCTTCAGATGTATGAATCTCTGTAGCACAAACCATAATAGAGTTAGCTAAATCAGTATGATACTCACCTAAGAAATAACCAGCATCTATACCTTCTTTTTCCATCTCAGTTACAAAATCTTGCGCATTTACAGGTAAATCGATCACTGCTTCATTAAAGAATAAATCATTAAACCTAGCATTTACTCCATCTAGTTTAGATAATTCATTTGCTAGCTTAGTAGTATTTTCATGAGATACACTTGCTACTCTTTCTAAACCTTCGGCACCTAATAAACTCATATAGATAGTTGCAGCTGTTACCATTAAGCCCTGGTTAGTACAGATATTTGAAGTAGCTTTAGCACGCCGTATATGTTGCTCTCTAGCTTGTAGCGTCAAACAAAAACCTTCGTTACCATCTAAATCTACTGTTCTACCTACAATACGACCAGGCATTTGGCGAATATGAGGCATCTTACAAGTCATAAAACCAAAGTATGGTCCGCCTGAAGCTAAAGGTACACCCATAGGTTGACCCTCACCACATACTATATCAGCACCATTGTCACCCCATTCTGCAGGTGATTTTAATAGCGCAAGTGACATAGGATTAGTCACGGCAATTGCCAAAGCACCGTGCTTATGTGCCCAGTTAGTCAAAGCATCAACATCTGCAAGTTGTCCTAAGAAGTTAGGACTCTGGATAACTACAGCAGCATATTGAGTATCGGCAAAACTATCTAATCTAGCAACATCAGTCTTACCATTTTTAGAATCCAAATTTACAACATCAACTTCGATACCTTGATGCTTTGTAATAGTTTCAAGTACATTTAAATAAGTTGGATGTAGAGCTTCTGCTATTAAGACTTTTTGTGACTTGGCTTTTTTATTTGAACGAATCGCCATTAGTACTGACTCTGCCAAAGCAGTTGCCCCATCATACATCGAAGCATTTGAAGCATCCATGCCTGTCAGCTCTGCCATCATAGTTTGGAACTCATATATAACTTGTAAGCCACCTTGAGACGCCTCTGCCTGATATGGAGTATATGCTGTATAGAACTCTCCTCGAGCTACTATATCCCATATAGCAGCAGGTATATGATGACTATAAGCACCAGCACCTATAAAATTTGTATTATGATGATTCTTATTTGCTCTTTTTCTAGCTACTCTAGCTAGCTCCATCTCATTGATTCCATCAGGAATTTGTAGAGTATCGGCTCTTAACTGAGCTGGAATTTCATCAAAGAGTTGATCTACGGAGTTAGCTCCAATAGTATCAAGCATTTTTTTGATTTGTTCTGGTTTATGTGGAATAAAAGACATATTTCCTCCATGTCTTCGTATATAGAATTTTATAAAGACTAAATAGAAATTCTAAAGGTTTATACTAATTAGTCTTCTAAAGTTTTTGCATAAGCATCAGCAGACAATAGATTTGCCAGTTGAGATTCATCAGAAATTCTGAGTTTAAATAACCATCCATCTCTATATGGTGCATGGTTTACTTGAGAAGGATCGTCACTTAATGATTCATTCACATCAATAACCTCGCCATCAAGAGGAGCATACACATCAGAAGCTGCTTTCACAGATTCAACAACACAAGTATCATCTCCAGCTGAGAATTCTTCTCCAACCTCTGGTAGCTCAACATATACTAAATCACCTAATAAAGATTGAGCATGTTCGGTAACACCTACTGTAACTTCCTCACCATCTACTTTAACCCACTCATGAGATTTTGTGTATTTTAATTCATTAGGAATATTCGACATTTTATACCTCCGTATTGACTACGATTAATTATTGTTGTGAAAATATTTATTTTAAATCAAAGATTGTCCATTTTTGACAAACTTTGCCTTAACTAATTCTACTTCTAATTGTTTACCACGTATATTTACGACTGGATTAGCGCCCTCTTTAGGTACATAAGCTAATGCTACTGCAACTTTAAGAGTAGGTGAAAAGCTACCACTTGTTATATAACCTTTCTCACCATTATCAAAATCAATCTCCTGACCTGCTCTAAGCACGCCTTTCGACTTCAAAACAACCCCTGTCCATTTGGTAGCTATACCCTGTGATTTTTTCGCAAGATATGCTTTTTTACCAATGAAATCTCTACTCTCATCAGAGAGATCAACACTCCAACCAAGCCCTCTCTCTAAAGGAGTTGTGGTTGTATTCATATCTGACCCATATAAGTGCATCCCTGCCTCTAAGCGTAAAGTATCTCGAGCACCTAAACCTACTGGTTCGGCACCATTTTCTAATAAATTATCCCAAAAATCTGCTACTTGATCTGCTGGCAGCATTATTTCAAAACCATCTTCACCAGTATAACCAGTTCGAGCGAACATCCAGTTACTAAAAAACTTAAATGTAAAAGGCTTCAATTTAGCTATTTCTTCTGCAATCTCAGTAGTCACAGTATGCTTGACAACCTCTACTGCTTTTGGACCTTGTACAGCAACGATAGCTAAACTTTGTTGTGGAGTTATAGCAACATCTAAGTCCTGAGAGTTTTCTTTGAACCATGCTACATCCGACTCTCTATTACCAGCATTGACAACAATTCTGAAATTTTCAGAATCTATTTTATAAGTAATAAGATCGTCAACAATACCTGCGTCATGATTTAACATACAGCCATACTGCGCTTTACCCACTTCTAGTTTAGCAACATCATTAGCTAAGATATGACGTAAAAACTTTTCAGCATCTTTACCTTGGATATCAACTGCTAGCATATGTGATACATCAAATACACCACAGTTTTCTCTAACATTATTGTGCTCTTGAATTTGTGAACCATAATTGATTGGCATTGACCATCCAGAGAAGTCTACCATTTTAGCATTTGCTGCTATGTGCGATTCATAAAGAGGAGTTTTAAGCATTTTTCCACCTAAAATTAGACTCGATAAGCAACACTATACATTTTTTTTTAGCTGAATATAAGCGTTTTATTTCAAAAAAATCTAATATTATTCTTCAATCACTTTGATATATAATTTACCATCTTTTGCTCTCTCAGGACCATGTATATCTGTATCGAATCCTGGCAGCATTGATCCTATCTTTTCTAGCATCAATAAAAAGTCTAATATTACCTTAGAATCTTCTGTTACTTTTTCTCCAGGGAATATCACTGGTATACCTGGTGGATATGGTAATATCATCACAGCTGAAGTCTGTCCATATAGCTCTGCTAGAGGAACTTTTTTGACCCTACCTTTTAGCAACTTCTGAAATGCCCTATGAGGATTAAGTCGCTGCTCTGGTAGCACATTAAAAGCATGATACATAAGATTAGGAAGGTTAGCCTCTTTCATATACTGATGCAACCTTTCACTAACTTCTTGAACTCTCATATCTTCATAGAATTTAGGGTCTTCAGCATATAATGTCGGTAGCATCTTCTCAACTAATGTATTTTCATCATACATTTGTTTGAATTTATTAAGTACTGATATTAGCCTTACTGATTTTGCCTTTGTAGTGCCTAAACTAAAGATAAATAACAATGAATAAGGCCCAGATTTCTCAACTACAATATCATGCTCATCTAAAAATTTAGCTACTATATCTGCTGGCACGCCCCAGTCCTCAACATTGTTATCTTTTATGCCTGGAGTTAAGATTGTTATCTTAATAGGATCTAGTGATAAAAAATCACCATCTATATTTTTAAATCCATGCCATTTATCAGCATTTCTTAGTAGCCAAGCCTCTTTATTAGCAATATTATCAGGTTGCCAAACATCAAAGAACCAATCACCAGCTTCTGATCTAAGCTTAACTAGTTCTCGTCTAAAATCTATCGCTAGATTGATAGTTTTGTCAATAAGATTATAGCCCTGCTCGCCCTCCATCATTGCTGCTGCTGTCTCAACACTAGCAACTATTGGATAAAAAGGAGATGTTGAAGTATGCATCATATATGCTTCATTCAAAACTTCATCGTTATAATCACCTTTTATGTGCAACATTGATGACTGACTGAAAGCTGCTAGAAGTTTGTGAGTAGATTGTGTCTCAAAAATCATATGCTCTGGCTTTGGTTCAATCTGCATTGCAGACTTATGTTTATAGATTGGATGAAATATCGCATAAGGTATCCAAGCACTATCAAAATGTAATTTTTTAACATCTAGTTCATGATGAATAGTATCTGTATTATAGAGAATACCATCATAAGTTGAATTTGTGACAACAGCATATTCAGGCCATTTATCTGCAATGCTACTATTATCAATTTTTTCTTGGATAGTTTGGCGCTGAAATTCTTTTTTAGGTATACCTCCAATTATGCCATAAGCATTTCTTGTTGGTTTTAGATATATTGGATTAATATCTACCATCATCATTAGGTGTGTAACTGATTTATGGCAATTTCTATCTACAAGAATTGTATCGCCATCAGCAACACTATACATACCAACTATCTTATTAGCTGTTGATGTCCCATTGGTAACAATCAACGATCTATCAGCTTGGAAAACTTTTGCAATATACTCTTCTGCATCTTTGTGAGCTTCCGAATGATCTAATAAACTTCCTAGCTCTTTCATTGAAATAGATAAGTCAGTCTTAAAAATATTCTCACCATAAAAGTCATAGAATAAAGCGCCCACTGCCGAACGCTGAAAGCCATAACCTCCTTGATGTCCTGGTGTGCAGAAAGATGAGTTAAAAGATTTGGAATATTTAAACAACTCATAAGTTAAAGGTGGCAAAATATCATTGAAGTAGTTTGTAATAGTTCTATGAATAAAATCCGAATCCTCGCCAGCTAAAGCATCATACTGTAAGAAGTTAATATTTAAGTTAAAATCACGCAGATTGAGTTTGATACTTTGGTTATAATCAGAAACTACAAATACTGGTAACTTAGTGTTAAGATGGGCAATATTATGAAATGCTTCAATACTAAAACTAGTTCTATCAAGAACGATACAACATATTCTTGAATTATCTTCGAGAATCTCTACAACCTCAGATAAATCATCTACTGTTAAAGTATGATATTCATAACTTTGTAGATCTTTTTCAATCTTTAGTAAAAATTTTTCTTTATAGGATTTTAAAGAGTCTTTATATACAAATACAATTGTCTTCATTAGCTTTAGCACTTATAGACTATATACTTATGCAGTATACTAAAAGTGAGTCAGATAAAAATATTTTTTGCTAATGAAAATCAGTAAATAATAAATTAGTTAGTATGTTCAACTAATTCTAATTCACCATCTACTAATCTATAGATTTTATTCATACGACTAGCTAGTCTCTCATCATGCGTAACAATTACAAAGCTAGTTCCAAAATCATCACTAAGCTGCTGCATCAAAGCAAATATACTTTCAGATCTTTGGCTATCTAAGTTTCCTGTAGGTTCATCTGCTAAGATACAGTTAGGATTGGTAACTAAAGCTCTCGCAATAGCAACTCTTTGGCGCTCACCACCAGAAAGCTCGGCAGGTTTGTGATGTGCCCTATGCTCTAAACCAACTTTTGTTAGAATTTCATTAGCAAGCTTTATTGACTCTTTTTTTGTATATTTTTTGGTAATAGCTAATGGAATCATTACATTCTCAATAGCTGTAAACTCTGGCAATAAATGATGTAATTGATAGATAAAGCCCAAATGCTTATTTCGCATCTTTGCACGCTTATTAACAGACTGATTATCAAATCTCTCGCCCATAAGCATTACTTCACCTGAGCTACATTTATCTAGTCCACCCAAAACATTTAGCAATGTTGTCTTACCTGATCCTGATAGACCCAATATAGCAACCTTTTCTCCTTTATTAATTTCAAGGTTTACATTTTTTAGTATAGCTATATCTGTCTTAAATTCTGTGTAACTTTTTGAGACATTCTTACAACTTAAAACTACATTACTCATATCTAAGCGCCTCCACTGGTTGAACCTTAGAAGCACTCCAAGCCGGATAAAGTGTAGCTAAGAAACTTAAAAACATAGAAACTAAAGTAACCTTAAATACATCTGACCACATAAGCTCCGATGGGATATAATTAATCAGATACACGCTAGCACTCAAGAATTGTCTCCCTGTAACATGCTGGATGAAATTAACAATCTCTGTAGCATAAGTCGACAGTAAAATCCCCAATAGAACTCCTATAACTGTACCAATTAAACCAATTATAAATCCTTGGTAGATAAACACAGTTATAATTTGTCTTGATGACATACCCATTGTTCTAAGAATAGCTATATCACTTCGCTTATCAGTCACAACCATCACTAAAGATGATAATAAATTAAATACAGCAACCGTAATTATTAGCAACAGGATAAAGAACATCATTGTCTTTTCCATTTTTAAAGCATCAAAGAAAGATTTGTTTTCATCAGTCCAATCACGAGTGAAATAATACGGAGGTATAGCGCCATCATTAAGTTTATTTTTCACGAGAGGTGCATCGTAGATATTTTCTAGGCCTAATTGAAGAGATGATACTGAATTACCAGTCTCAAATACTTTTTGAGCATTTTTGATATTAATCATCGCATAATAAGCATCGTATTGATAGCTTACTGAGAATATACCGGATACTTTAAATTGCTTGATTCTAGGAATCATCCCTGCAGGTGTTAAGCTTACTTTAGGGACTATTAAAGTAACTTTATCTCCTACGGTAACACCTAAGCTATTTGCTAAAGCACTACCTAAAACGATATTATACCCCTCATTATCATCTAGTGATGATAACTTACCTTCTATGATATGATCACCAATTGGTAACACCTTAGTTTGATATTTTGGTTCTATACCTTGTATCTGTACAAAAGCAGTTGTACTACCACCATTATTTGCACTTAACAATCCTTGAGACTCCACGATAGGAGCTGCTGCTGTAACACTTGGCGCACTTTTCTCAACATCTTTTGCTAATTTTGGCCAATCAGTAACTTGCCCACCCATCTGATATACTTTCAAAGGTGGTACCATCATCAAAATTCTATTTTTGATTTGTTGATCGAAACCATTCATCACAGACATTACTGTAATTAATACAGCAACTCCCAAAGATATACCCAAAAAAGATATAGCAGAAATAATAGATATAAACCGATTACGCTTCTTAGCACGGATATATCTTAACCCTATAAAAAGAGGAAGACTTCTAAACATTTAAGCTTTGTTTTGCAAATAAAATTACCATGTATAATAACATATTAAGGGACTAAAAACATTTCAAATAAACTTAGCTGAATTTTTCAAAAAAATATCTAATTATCAAAATTTGATTAGCCTTGTTAATTTTTACTAATTGTTGAAATATTTATATTGTTATATTATATGCCTCATTGACAAAAAGACATGTAAGTGAATAGATATGAGAAAAAATTTGAAATCTCAGTTTTGTGCTTTACCAATATATTTAGGTGGACTAACTATAGCTTACATAGTAACAGCATCAATAATATCTAATTTGTTGTTCTAAATATGGCTGGCTTAGTTAGGTTTTGATTTAGAAGGTTTATGTTGATCCGCCCCCACACAACTGGACACATAAAGCTATATAACGAGTCTATACATAACTAACTTGAAAACTAACTTCGGTCAGCCATATTTAAACTTCCTTCGGAAAAAAACTTAAAATATTTTGAAAAAAAGATAAAAAGTTGAAAAAGGTTTGACGATTACCTACTTTCACCTGGGCATTGCCAGACTATCATTGGCGTAAGACCGTTTCACTTCTGAGTTCGGAATGGGATCAGGTGGTTCCAGACTGCTATTATCGTCAATGCGTGATATAATACTCTCATTAATTATTATGTCAACTCTATATTTAACAGTTTTGTCAAAAAACAGGCACTTCCTAAATATCGTTACCGATAACATAATCATCTATGATCAATGGTATTTCATCACCACAGTCTTCATAAGCGTTGATTTCTCCGCTAGCAAATCTTGATTGAAGCTCTTCGTTATCCATATATTCAGTATCAAAATCAACATACACAGAACCAAGCAGATGATTGAACTCATGTTGAAATATTACCGCAGCTATAGAGTCTAACTTACCTGTAATTTTCTTACCATGCTGGTTATATGCTTCATACTCAATCTCTTTATATGTTGCTAACTTACCTCTTTTTTCTCCTAAGGCACTTAAACAGCCATGCCAAAAACTAACTCGTTCCTCAGACGCTTTTGTAATTTTAGGATTTATAAAAACTTGGAAAGGAACACTATCAAAACTTAATGGATATCTTGCATTAGAACTATCAAACTCTATCATAAATATTTGATAAGGATAGCCAATTTGATTAGCCGCAAGTCCTATACCATTGCCTTGCATTTTTTCATACATTTCAGCTATGATATTTTGTATTTCAGAACTTTGAATATCATTTATAGGTTTGCACCTTTGATATAGCACCTCATTATTTGAGTCATTGTATTGTATAAATTGTGATTTCATACTAAAAACTACATTTCCTAACTTTACTTAATTATAGGCGCTAAAGGATTACCATACTTTTTAAGATACTCTTTAGCTATCTCTTGAGAACCTAAGTAATTTAGGTGGTGACCATCTAAATATACAGGTATACCATTTAGAGAGGTCTTACAATAACTATCATTACATAAGACCTTTTTAGGATTTATCAACACCATTTCAGGATACTTGGCTTTAAGCTTATAAATCAGTTTAATAAACTTTTCTTGTTGCTTTTGCACATACTCCAAAGGTAATTCACAATGATGAGGATCAAACAATAAAATAAACTTAGCTGTTGAAACAATACAATAGTTATTAAAACCTTTTGGTAGTTTTGGTGTATCCAGTATTACTACTGGAACGGCATGATTTTTTATTATCAATTTTATAGATTCTTCAATGCCTGAGATGTAAGGTTGATTACTTTTCTCAGACCAATCACCACCCAAAACAACATATTTAAAAGACTGCTTTCTTATTAAGTCTTTCAACGCATTGTTTCTATCAATCATTGATACTCCTAATTCTGTATTAGGAAGATTTTCTATAAAAGGAGTACTTCTTTGAGATACTAAATAAGCACTTTTATGAATATTTGATAACCATACCCCCAACATTGGAAACTCTGCACGAGCATGAGAATCACCAATAAATAGTATATTTGTATCTTTATCTTGTGAAGCATCACCTATTAAACATTTACTTTCCGGAGGCAGCATTTTTGATGTAAACTCTGGAGATGAGTTTTGTAAAAAACATTTATTCTCATCAACTCTCTCAAAACCATAAATACCATTTAATTTACGAAGATCTACAATCGGCGGTGGAATATTAACAGCAAAGTTTTTGATATATTTAGTACATAAGGCAAATGAAGATGCTAGTAATACTGGGATTATCCATAATACAATTAATGTTTTAGAAAATGGCATCTTAAACTTATATCTAAAAGGTTTCTCTACTAAGAAATAAGTTAGTGTAGCTAAGCAAAAACTAACGATAAGAATAATAGCCTTGATAAGGTAAGTACTATCAATACTCAGATAATTAACATAAGCAATTATCGGCCAATGCCATAAATATAATGAGTATGATATTAAACCAATCGCAATCAATGGTTTAAGTGAGAAAACTCTGTGTATGAAAGAGACATTATTATTTAAGCCCACATATATAAATAAAGCAGCACCAAGACAAGCCTCTATCATACCCAAACCTGGATAAAATACTTTTACAAAGAGTATAGGTACTAGCATCAATACAACAGATATTAATCCTAGGACATTTGCTGTCAACTTGCTTATAGTGATTTCTTTGTTAACTGAATATATCGCCAAAAAGCAGCCAAACAATAACTCAAAGGCTCTTGTAACCGGAAAGTAGTAATACTCTGAGCCATTTAAAAATATCAAAGAAACCAATGACAAAATGGTCAAAATTATACAACCATACAATAGTTTATGATGTATAGACACCTCAACTTGGTTTTTTAGCTTAACAGGAATATTAAAAGCGGCTATCAAAAACAATGGCCAAAAAATATAAAACTGCTCTTCAATCCCTAGTGACCAAGTATGCAATAGAGGCATCAATTCTGAGTCGGTACTAAAGTAGCCAAAACTTAGTGAACTAAAGAAATATAAATTTGAAAATGATCCCAAAGCACTAACTAACGACTTAGAATAATCTCTTAAATCTTGAGGTAATAAAATTAACCATGCAAAAATTGTCGAAAATATAAGGACCACAATTAATGCAGGCAAAATACGCCTCATTCTTCTTAGATAAAAGTTCTTGATAGAAAAAGTCTTATTTTCTAAATCACGAATAATAATACTAGTTATTAGAAACCCTGAAATAACAAAAAATATGTCAACTCCAAGAAAGCCTGACTTAATCCAACTAATATTTAAATGGAATAACACTACAGCTAACACTGCTAGTGCTCTAAGACCATCTATATGCTTATAATACTTCATTATAAAAATCTACTTTTAATCTTGCTAATAAGTATAGTACAAAAATCCAATCAAAGTAATAACTTTGAACCAACCCACTTGGAGAGTATTTTGCATTTTAGGACAAATTTACAATAGTCTATAAGACTAAATTATCACGGTAGGTAGCATCTAATAAGCTTAACTGATTTGTGAATTTTTATTCAAGAAAATAATAAAAATCTCACTTCCATGATAAAAAATATTCCAAAAGAGATGTTTTTAAACTACTATATATGAATAATTATTCAAAATAATGAAATATGAAGCAGTTTATAGGTGTATTTTTGATTATTGGTTCAACTATAGGTGGTGGCATCATAGGTTTACCTATAGCTGCTGTTAACTTAGGATTTGTGGGAAGCTTATTGGCAATATGTTTAGTATGGTTAATAATGACATTTACAGGATTATGTATATTAAAGATATCTTATAACCTCCCAGTTAAGCACAATACATATTTCTCGCTATCTACCAAATTCTTAAACTTTAAAGGAGCTAAGGTTACTGTTTTTGGAGGTTATCTATTAATACTATATTTAACACTGACAACTTACATATCTGGCATTAGTTCATCCGTAAGCTTATACTTTGCACAAAATAGTAATTTAAGTTACTTATTATCTGGTGTGATTCTAGTATTTATACTAGGTGGAATTACAACTTATAACTCTAGAATTATAATCAAGAGTAATGTTATATTTGTCGTAGCTAAACTCTCTCTTATTATCATAGCTATATTTCTAATTTTTTATTCTACAAGCAAAATTAGTCTTAGCATTGATAGCTATCCTATTCAATCAATAGGAGCATTTTCATTCTTATTTGTATTATTTAATGCTTTTGGTTATCACTTTATTATCCCAAGTTTAGCAAAGTTTTATGATAATCGTATTTCTTTTAAATCTTTTGTTTTCTTGCTTATCTTTAGTACGACAGTCATAGCGCTGATTTATATAGCATGGATTTTAGCAATATTCTTTACAATACCAGCAGAAGGTAGTCATGGAATGATGAGTATTTATAATAGTAAAAATCAGCTTATAGCTTTTAATAATAGTATTAGCTTTTTTACTCAGTCATACACTATTAGCAATATGTTGAGCGCTTTTCAATTAATATCTATGATAGGCTCTTTCTGCTGTATCTCAATAGGTGTGATCGATGCTTTAAAAGATGCCTTTGGACAAAATGCTTACATTAAAGTCTTAATCTGCACTTATTTTCCACCACTGGTTTTAATGAGTCTTTCTCAAAATATGTTTTTAATTGCAATGTCATTAGCTGGAATATTAACATTCTATATTGAGGTATTTGTACCGATTTTAGGTGTTAGAAATTATTATAAAGTGTCTAATAAGATAAAGAATAAATCTTTATTTAGTCATCAATATTCAAAAGCTTTTAGTTAGATTCTGAATAATCACTATTCGCTAAGATTTTTCAACTTCTAAAATCTTTATAACTAGCATCATTACTTTTTAAATGTAAATCTATTGTTGATATTTTTAGCTTAAAACCAGGGAATTCTGCCTTAAGAGTTTCAAATATTACCCCACCCAATCCACTACTACTTTCCAACCTAATGGTTGATACTGTTTATTCATCAAACTAACAAACTTATTTTTCGCCTCTTCAATATGCTCTTTTGATGAAGCTTCATTATCTGTAAGCTTTTGAACTTCTTTATATGCGATATTTGCCAGATGATTATCAGGATCAGTATTTATAACGCCTAATCTAGGCAATACCTTAAATGTATATGCTTGCCTACTTAATTGCTTAGTTTTATCAAAATCTATTGTAACGGATGTTACTTTGGGTGGTTTAACTTTTAGTATTATAGTTTTATCTTTAGCATCAATTTTGATATCAGATTCATCAATATTCGTTGATAAATTAGCAGATGCTTTGTAGCTATATTTAGCAGTATTTTCTACTAATGTACCATTATCAGAGACATATAAAGAATTACCACTGACTATGACTCTTAATGTAGATAATTCACCGAGTTTTTGAACGCTAACAACTGTTGGAACTATCTCATTATCTTTCTTACTTGTAATAAGTGACGCTGTAATTATCAGTATTGCAATAATGAGGAAATACCTTAAAAATTTAGACATCTATCTACTCCTCTACAAAAAAAGTAGAGCTAGAATAATCAATATTATCAGTATCACTACATATCGCATTTTTTTACCTCTGTAATTTTTTATATTATTTGCCCAAGTGTTACGCGCCCATGTAGCGTTCCATTACATTTACTCGCTAGAACATACACAAATGCCATTGCTAAACCTTTCTTTAGATTCTACGATCAAAGCCTGTGCTGAACTTGATTCAGTATCGTAGAATGACAGCTTTTTTACTAAGTCCTAATATATATCCACTAGTCGTCATACTACGGCTCCGACCGTAGTATCCAAAAACCAAAATGTGAAATTAAACCCACTATGCTAAAATACTAGCATACAAATCTAACCACCTAGGATTAAACTTATTTATTAAGTCTAGTTTCCATTTTCTTTGCCAAGTTTTTAATCTTTTCTCACGATAAATAGCGTCTATTATATTGTTAAACTGCTCATAATATACTAGCTTTTTGACATCATACTTTTTCGTAAAACCATCAGAATAACCCTGCTTATGCTCGTAAACTCTTTTGATTAAATTTGATGTTACACCTATATAAAGTGTTCCATTACATTTACTCGCAAGAATATACACAAATGCCATTGCTAAACCTTTCTTTAGATTCTATGCTCAAGCCTAGAATGACTTTATATATTTTAAACCCCACTCAAACTAACAGTAGTACCCTCAGCTATTAACCTACTGATATCATTAACAAACTCATACACCGAGAATGGCTTTCGAAAATATTCAAACTTAGCGTCAACATCATCTAGAGATACTTTTATCTCTAAGACATTTTCTCTTTGAATATCAGTAGTAGCTATATTTTTCTTGAGGTTATCTAATACTTTTTTTAGGTTTGTAGGGTTTACATTTTGACTTCTAAGATTCAGCTCAACTTTACTAAAATTCTCATCAATATATTGTGATATCGGTTGTACCTTATCAACACTTAGTTTATTGCACTCTCGTTGTTTATCATAGCTAACTTTACCCTCTACTACAACCACATCATCAACTTGGATATTATCCTTAACTGCAGCAAACACATCTTCACCAACTAGACAATCTGCTCTATCAAATTCATCATCAATATTAATAATATACAGAACTCTACCAGTCTTAGTTTTTCGTCTAGCTGGTGGTGTTATCATACTTGCAATAATTCTTACAGAATTACCATCCATATTTGGTTTTTGGATTTTCTCAAGATCACTAAAGCTAACATGATTACGCCAATGACTTTCACCATCAATAATATGCCCTGAGAAATACATTCCTAATGCTTTTTTTTCATTAATCAAAAGCTCTCTAAGATTCCACTCCTCTACAATACATTCTCTTTCAAGCTCTGTATCAGTATCACTCTCTTGTTCTGTGAAACCGAATAAATCATTTTGCCCAGCAGCAGCCATTTCATTCACATAACCAGCGTTTTTGATAGCTTTTTCGATAGAGTTAAAAGCTGTTGCTCTATTTTTAGATATATCCTTGATAGCTCCTGCAAAACATAAGGCTTCTAGTGCTTTTTTATTAACCTTACGCAAGTCCACTCTACGAGTTAAGTCAAAAATAGAACTAAACTCCCCTGAAGCTTCTCGCTCATTAAGTATACTCTTGATAGCCTCACCACCAAGACCTTTGATAGCACCTAGACCCAATAAAATCGTTCCTTTTGAAGCTGCAATACAATCATAGACACTCTTATTTACATTTGGTGCTAAGACTGTTATACCCATATTCTTAGCATCTAAAATAAATTTAACCAACTGATCTGTATTACCCATATCCCCTGACATAAGAGCAGCCATATATTCATCAGGATAATGAGCTTTTAACCAAGCAGTTTGATAAGCAATCAACGCGTAAGCCGCGGCATGAGATTTGTTGAATCCATAACCAGCAAAAGCTTCCATTTGGTCAAATATCTCATCAGCAAGTCCAGCTTCGATATTATGATATTTAGCGGCACCCTCTTTGAAGATTTTACGCTGTTGCTCCATCTCTTCTGGCTTTTTCTTACCCATCGCACGACGCAATAAATCTGCTCCACCAAGAGTGTAACCAGCTAGCTTCTGCGCCATTTGCATTACCTGCTCTTGATAAACTGGGATACCATAAGTCTCTCTAAGCACTTCTTCTAATAATGGATGTAAGTAGATAGTTTGCTTTCTGCCATGTTTGCGATCTACGAATGTTGGGATATTCTCCATCGGACCAGGACGATATAATGCTACTAAGGCGATAATCTCCTCAAAGTTTGATGTGCCAAGATCTTTGACAATCTGTTGCATACCTTGTGACTCTAGCTGAAATATACCGATAGTTTTACCAGCTTGAAGCAGTTTAAATGTTTTCTCATCATCAAGAGGAATATCAGAAATATCTAGAGGCACTTCATTAGCTGGTCTTTTAGCATTGATACTTGCAATAGCATTTTTGATAATTGTTAAGTTTTTCAGCCCCAAGAAATCAAACTTAACAAGACCAACATCTTCAACATCTCCCTTATCAAATTGGGTAACTATATCTCCACCTTTATCTTCACAATATACAGGAGCAAAATCTGATATCACCGTTGGCGATATCACAATACCCGCAGCATGCTTACCCAAGCTTCGTGGTAGACCTTCTAATTTTTGAGCTTTTTCAACAATCTCAGCAACTTCTTCATCTGCCTGCATTTCATCATATAGAGGTTCACCTTCATGCAAGATTTTTTTAAATGTAGTACCTGGTGTTTCTGGTATTAGCTTAGCAATCCTATCTCCAAAACCAAAACTCTGACCCATTACACGCACTACATCTCGCACTACACCTTTAGCTGCCATAGTACCGTAGGTGATAATTTGCCCAACACTTTGCTTACCATATTTTTGCTCTACATATTTGATAACTCTATCTCTACCTTGGATACAGAAATCAATATCAAAATCAGGCATAGATACCCTTTCAGGATTTAGAAATCTCTCAAAAAGTAAACCATACGGTAAAGGATCAATATCGGTAATAAGCAATGAATAAGCTACTAATGAGCCAGCACCAGAACCACGCCCTGGACCTACTGGTATATCATTCTCTTTTGACCATCTAATGAAATCTTCAACTATCAAGAAATAGCCAGGAAAGCCCATATCGCAGATAATATCGATCTCGCGTTGTAGTCTATCTTTGTAAACTTTTATAATATGCTCATGCTTATCAGCTGGTCTATTTTCTAAAATTTTTGCTAAACGTTTATCTAAACCTTGATAGCATAGCTTTGAAAAGTACTCTCTTTCTGTCAAACCATCTGGAATATCTACCGTTGGCAAACATGGTTTACCCAAATCAAATGTTACATTACAGCGTTTTGCTATTGCTAAAGTACTCTCTAACAATACTGGTAACTCTGAGAAAGTTTGATACATTTCATCAGCTGATTTTAGATATTGCTCTCTTGTAAATTTAGATTTGCGCGACTCATCAAGGATTGTCGTTTTTTCATTGATACAAGCTCTGATTTCATGGATATCATAATCATCTGACTCCATAAACACTGTCAAATTTGTCGCTACAGCTATAAGATTATGCTTACTTGCAAGTTCAAGCGCTTTCTCGTTATACAAGCCCTCATTTTCATATCCAAGCTTATGAATCTCTACGATATAGTTATCAGCACCAAATATTGCGATATTTTCAGCTATTACTTGCTCTGCTTTTTCAATATCTTTAGCCAATACAGCTTGTCCAAGTTCGCCATATTGACCACCATTTAAACAAATAACATTATCTAATTTAGTATCTTTCAACCAACTTTTGGGAATTAGTGGAATTGAGCCAAACCTCTCAGCTTCTTGATATGCTTTTGAAACTAAATCAACAATATTTTGATAGCCTTGATTATTCTCTGCCAATAAAACCAGATCACAAACACCAAACTCAGTATCAATCTTTAGCTCTACACCAAAGATAGGCTTAATCCCATTTGACAAAGCTTGCTTATAAAACTTAACTGCAGCAAATAAATTACATACGTCCGTCAGTGCTACTGCAGGGATATTCTTATCTTTTGCTCTGGCAAAGAGATCACCCAAACGAACAGTACTATCAACAACAGAAAATCCAGTATGGATACGAAGGTGAGAAAACATCTTAGTTACTTATCATTTATAAACTTAGCTACAAATATTACTATAAATAATATTTAAAATCATATCTCTTTACGTATGATAACTTAGTTAATATCTTCTACCCTTATCAACACACAAGGCTAAAAATAAATTGCATAGCTTTTTTCATTAATCTAAAATCACTTAGTTACTTATCTTAAAGTTTATAAAATATGAATAAAAATAAGAATTTATCTAAAGCACTATTAATTTTTAAAATAGTTTTTCTAATATTGTTCATAGTATCCGCATACCTCTATATTAAACCAATGATTAATGCCACATATTTATCAGAGACTCAATATAAAGCTCTAGAAGATGGCTCATTCGGGTTCTTGAGTAAGAGTGAAATGGATAAATTCAATAATAAAACACCTCAAAATTTATTTACTAATTTCACATACAAAGCTTTGAGTCTATGGATGGGATACCATAATTACTATTATGATGTGATAAACACTATCTCTCCTGAACCTGTCAAAGTTAATGATTATACTAGCAGTGAAAAAGATATAGATATTGATACCATGCTAGTAGCCATACTAAAAACCGATTTTAAAATAAGTGATGTGCCTATTAATACCATAGGAAATAAACTAAATTTAACGCTAGGTAAAGGCAATGACAAACAAACATTTTATTTAGCAAAAAATAGTCATGGAAATTGGTATTTTACAAAAGAAAATTTCACAGACACTAATACACTCAAGAAATTTGCCGACTTCAAAAAAGAAAAGAGCCTAGGCGAAGATAATATAAGAAATATATCAATGCCAGTATTATCATACATGCAGTTCATATTTGGAGCTAATGATGCATATAAGTTCAAAATGGCAGATGCTTTAAACATAATGGATACCAGCTGGATTAAGGAGAATATTAGAAAAGATTTTGCTTCATTTATAGCTTTCAGTATGGATAGAGTCTTCAAAACTGCTAAAATCACTATACGAAATATACCTGGAGAAGTTCTTCCAGGTAGTAATTTAGTAATGGTCTACACCTCACCTATTTCAGGCAAAAGTATATATTTAGAAAATATTACAAATAAGGATAGCAAGACTAAAAACTGGATTTTCCCTAAAAATGCTCAGATAGATGGGGTAAGTATATTTTTAGATGATTTAGATAGCAATATAAGAGCTCCTTTTGGATCTAATCTACGTAACTCTATCTGGGAAAATATTCCTAGCCTTCTAAAAGAGTATGGACCAAATCTGTATATTAGTATTATATCAATAATCTCACTAATGATATTTTATGTAATTTATAAAGTATTATTTATAGTTTTAAGGCCTATATTTAGAATCACACGTAGTCTTTTTGAAAATAAAGATTATAAAACAATGAGGAAATTAAATATTGCGACATCACTAATAGTATCAATGTATGCTGCATATTTTTTCTTTTTTAACTCATTAATCATATTCACAAATGCTTCCAACTATTTCGATATAATTTTTAAAATTGTATATGGAATTGTAATAATGTTCTTATGTACAGAGATTATGAATGTACTATGCTCATTCATAATCTCTTCTTACAAAAAAGTTAAGGATCAAAATAGATCTGCAAGATTTGCGTTTGCTATAGTAATAGCTAATAAAGTAATTAATCTTATTATTATATTAATAATTGCCGGAATCATAATCGAAGAGCTAGGGATTGATATGATTCACTTCTTAACAGCTCTTGGAATCGGTGGTCTTGCTATTGCATTAGCTGGTAAAGATACAATTGAAAATCTCTTTGGCTCAATAATCCTAGCTATGGAAAGACCAATAAAAATTGGTGATTGGGTAATTATAAAAGACAAAGAAGGAATAGTTGAAAAAATAGGACTAAGAAGTACAACTATTAGAACTTTCGAGGACTCTGCTCTTATTATACCTAACTATGCTTTTGTAACTTCACAAATCAATAATATGGGTGAGAGAATATATAGAAGATATATGACTACTCTTGAAATTGACGAATCAACGACTACCGCTAAACTCAGGTCCTATGTTGACGCTATCAATGAGCTAGTATTAAACACCCCTCATATGAGAAAAGAGGGATACTATATACGTGTAAATGATTTAAAACCAGCATCTATCAAAATATTAGTCTATGTTTTCTTTATATCTACAGATTGGGGAGAAGAGCTAGAACAGAGGGAACAATTTATTATGAGCGTGCTAGATTTAGCTGAAGAAATCGGTATCAAGTTGGCACCATCACAAAAAATTCAGTTTGATGCTAATTATTCAGAGTAACTCATACCCTAAAAACTTTATTGATAAGTATGAAAACAAAAAGCCTCTTATTTAGTATAATTCTTTTTTTGATAGCAAACCAAGCGTTAGCAAATACTGAACTTGATACTAATATTAAATCAGACTCCAGTAAGCTTGAAAAAGATACTAGAGGCCTTTATCAACTACCTCCAAATTACTATAACATTAATGATCTTGACGATATAACTAAGAAAACATTTAAACCATCAATATATGTAGCAATTAATGGTGGTTGGGGACAACAAACTAACATGTCTAAAGGTGGTGGAACTGTAGTTGCTAACTTAGGATATAGATTTAGCGAATCTTATGCTGTAGAGTTTGTATACCAAAACTTTCTTGTTAGCCAATATAATACAACCCAAGTTAATAACTACTTTGCTGGGGCTGCAAAATACTATTACAAAATAAATAACTATATAACCGCCTATGCTGCCGCTGGACTTGGAATAGGACATACTAATATTAACGGTATAGCCAACCAACGTAACGCCCCTAGTAGCTATTTAGATACAAATAATACATGGGGAGGATTTGCAGTCTTCCCAGTAGGTGTAATGTTCCCTATCAAGTATATCGACAACCTTAGTCTAAAAGTAACATATACATATACCATTTCATTTTCTGGAGACTCTCAGAATTTTGTAACATCAGGCTTACAATATTCTTTCTAAAAAAGAATACCTAGCTAAATAAATTGCCTATGAGATACTGTCAATTTGGAATCACCAGAAGAACACCTTTTATTGAGTACATAAGTATGTCAAAAAACTTAAAATACTCATTATTTCATGGGTTCTTGAAAATTGCTTTTATTTTGTTGTTCCTAATCTCAGAAGTTTTGAAAATTGGAAAAGATATGGGAATCAAATTTGTTTCCACAAAAGAAATTCAGCTTGAATCTAGTAATAATCAGGGCCAGAAATAAAATTTACGATTTTATTTTTGATTTCTATCCAAGACGAAAACTATAATAATCTTAAGCAATAGTGCTAGACTAAAACTAATCCACAAAGCCAATAGTATAAAATGATAATTTGACATATTAAAGTGTGCTTTTAGAAATCCCCATATTGACATACACAGTGCCACTGAGAATGTTATCATCGCTGCCGCTGTACCATGCCCTTTAGTGATATTGCTCATAGCAGCACCTGTAGCCATTGGTATAAAAAAGCCTAAAAAATAACATATTAAATGCAAGGTTGTCACAGTACTATATGATGATATTTCTAAAAAACTATATAGAGCTATAAAGATAAATATAATAGCTAAAACACCTAAATTATAGCGTTTCTTATGACTACTATCTGCCTTAATACGATAACTAAATATCCCAAGAATATATAGTAAAGATGTTACCAAAAATACTATAGTAAAGACATCCATCGACATATTTAATTCATCAACTAACAAACCTTTAAATGAGCTCATCAAGACACCTAAATAAAAAGAAAAGAGTATCGCTACAATCATTACATTTAACAAGTATCTAGGCTGAGATAGTGCATGAGCAAAGCCAGAGAATATTTTAGATGCTGGAATTACGACCTGTCTTTGAGCATCAGCAGTTAATATCTTTATTGAAAAAATAAATAATACCACTTCAATTGTTGCCATACAAAAATAAGCTGCTCGCCAAGAAATCGGAATCAATAATAAAGCTAAATATGTACTAACTATCGGTGCAACTATTATCATTACTGATAAAACCGAATATGCTTTTTTCATTTGGCTATTATTGTCAGCATTACGTGATACCAATGCTCTAGCGATAGACGAGTAACATCCTGTACCAAGCCCCAAACTCACAAAACCAATATATACAGTATAGATACTATCTGATAGTCCTATGCAAACTAAACCAAATATAGACAAGCTCTGTGAAAAAAATAGTACTCTCTTTGCTGTAAAAACATCTGATAAAGTCGCAAATAAAATCGCAGAAACACTAAACATAAAAAATGATAGACTCATAGCTATCTGAGTTACATAATTAGACAGATGCAAATTAGATGCTAACGATGGTGTTAAGGTCATTGAGATTGTTAGAGTCATATACCCAACGTATGTCAGAAAGTATGCTAATAAATTCTCTCTTTTAACACCACTTATTACACGCATTAGCTTTATACTATAACGAAATAATTACCATTGATTATAATATACTATTTAGATTTTTAAGAGTTTATTTTCTAAAGCTCTGTTTATCAGATATTTTATAGTCCAAGAAATTACTAATATGATTCTTTTTGTCTTTAAATACAAAATTATTATATACAATCATATACATTAGAACCTTTCTAACATAATGACGAGTTTCACCAAATGGAATATTCTCTATCCAAATGGTTGCTGGAACCTCTTTACTGTTTAGCCATTTAGCAACATTTCCTGGACCAGCATTATAAGCAGCTATTCCCAATACAGGATTTTTATCAAAGAGCTTTTCCAAGAAATATAAATTAGCTGTACCAAGCTTAATATTATTCTCCGGTATAAATATCTGGCTAGCCATGCCTTCGGATTTATTACCAATAAGAGGTAATTTATATTTCTTTGCAATAAATTTGGCTGTAGGCTCTGTTACTTGCATTAGCCCCTTTGCTCCTGCCCATGATCCGGCTTCAACATCAAATAATGACTCTTTACGCATTATTGATAATACAAGATCTTGGTCTATGCCAAATTTTTTAGCATTCTTCTCAACTGTAGCCAAAAATGCTTTTGGGAACAACATATCAATATTATTGTATTTACCAATTACAGCCATATTAAATATTGCAGCATAGTACATTTTATTATCTTCTGCTAATCTAGCTAGCTCTTTGATCTGTGTAATATCTTTATTCTTAAGTTTATTACGTATTGTCCATTTCCAAAGGCTTGTAGAATCCTTAAATTGCTCAATCTGATATAAATCTATCGCTTGTTGAATAGCTTCTTCTGATTCAAGCTTCTTGGCTTCACGACTATCTAATTTATCAGCATTATCATTACCAAAGTTATATGGCTTACCAAGCTTGTCAGATGCTAGGAATGAATAGTAATCCAGAGGGGTCTTAGTTAAATTTTCAAACACTTCATTAGCTTTTGCTTTTTGTCCTGTTTGTTCGTAACTATATGCTAGCCAATATCTCCATGCTTCATCCTGTTGAGACTTTTTAGGTAACTGATTATATGTTTTTATATAATCTTTGAAATTTTGATTATATAAATCAACTCTCAATAGCCATTCCCA
Organism: Francisella salimarina; assembly: GCF_007923265.1. NCBI lineage: Bacteria > Pseudomonadati > Pseudomonadota > Gammaproteobacteria > Thiotrichales > Francisellaceae > Francisella > Francisella salimarina. The sequence continues at coordinate 21,170 of NZ_VOJA01000003.1, read as the reverse complement.
TGCAGTGGTATCAAGATATTTTTTATCAACCCTCGCTAGCCAATGTTTAGCTTGAGGTGATTGTGACCTAGCAAAACTAACTGCTATAGCTGAAATACACTGCTGCTTGGTCTGATTACTAAGATATCTTTTATTTCTTAAACTATCCCATATTTTTGCATATTTCTCAGAATTTTTTCTAACCAAATCTTTCGATATATCAACGAATATTTTGTCAAAATTTCTATAATTGTGAAATTTACTTATAAAATCGTCTAGATTATTAGGGTTTTTTATCGTATTTCGCCATGCTGATATATAGTTCACATAATCTTTATTGTCTTTAACATAAGTATTTAGTAACCATAAACTATCATCAAACTTATTAGCAAAAGCTAGAGTATATGCCTTTGTAATTAGATAGTCTCTTGATTTATCTTCAGAATTATCCCAATACTTTTGCATATCATTACACGCTGATGGCATATAGATACGATTTTGCCAAAGCTGTCCGTACTCATCTATAGCTTTAGACTTATTGCCTAACTCATATTCAGCCTGCATTGACCAACACTTCCCTGATATCCCTAAACCACCAGCATAATACTTTTTAAAGTCTTGCCAATCTTTTTTATTAGCATAATAACTAGCAAGATCTTCTTTGATTTGATTATTCCAATAGCTATCTTGATGTGTTCTTAAATAATCATCAATTGTCGCCGGCTCAAAAATAGCTGGATCTGCGATTATTTCTTTGTATTGAAGGTATGGATATATACTTGTTTCTTTCAGTTTTGATTTTAAGTAATAATAAGATTTATAATCTTTTTTATCTAAAGCTTTAATTGCTTGCTGAGAATATTTTTCTTGTTGGCTTGTGAGAGTATAGCCGGCACTGATAGACAAAAGTGCTAAACTACCTATAATAACTTTTTTCATTGAAATTTAATAATATAAGGAATCATTTTGATAGAAATACTAACATTATTAATGATAAAAGCCCAACACTACTATACGAAATCAGTTTTTAAAATTATATTTATTAGATACTTCTGTATTTAGTAGATTGCTCAACTTTATCTTTTTACTATCCTTCAAAATAACATTATTATAAACAACCATATTAACTAATACTTTTCTCACATAGTGGCGAGTTTCTCCAAATGGTATATTCTCAATCCATTGTTTTACAGGCACTTGTTTATTTGTGAGCCACTTATTCACATTACCAGGTCCAGCATTATAAGCAGCAATAGCTAGAACTAAATTGTTCTTAAATAAACTATCTAAAAAATCTAAATTCGCTGAGCCAATTTTAATATTTATATAAGGATCAAATACTTCATCAGATGAGTTACTGATGTTATACCCTAATTTGTACTTATTAGATATAAAATTAACTGTAGGTATCGTGACTTGCATCAAACCTTTTGCACCAATATATGACTTTGCTTCAATTTCAAATAATGACTCCTTTCTCATTATTGAATAAATTAACGATTGAGTTAAATCATATTTAGTTGATTGCTCTTGTACAATATCATCAAATGCATCTGGATATAATAAGTGTACATGACTATCAATACCCATCATATGCATACTAAATATTGCTTGATAGTACATTTCATAAAGCCAAGCTAGTTGTGCCAAAAGAGGAATTTCATCTCTATGTCCACTCGAGAACTTGTTCCGAATCACCCACTTCCAAAGTTTTACGGAGTCTTTAAACTGGCCTAGTTTGTGAAGTTCAATAGCATGTTTAACATCTGGATCTAATTCAAGTTTCTGGATTTCAGAATAGGATATACCATTATAGGTATTATCACCGTAGTTATAACCTAATCCCATAGCATCAGCTGATAGGTATGCATAGTAGTTATAAGGAGCCTTAGCTAATTCAGTATATATTGGTCTAGCTTTTTTGAGCATACCAAGTTTTTGATAACTATAAGCTAACCAATATTTCCATATTACTCCTTGTTGTACTTGTTTCGAACTACCAAGATAATCTTCAACATAACCACTGTAGTTAGAATTATACAAGTCAATTCTTAAGATCCAGTGCTCTGCAATTTTAGAGATATGCTTTTTATCAATTTTTAATAGCCATTGTTTCGCATTACTATCATGCTTTTGTGCAAGAGCAATTGCTATTTTCTCATCTATTTGTTGTTGTATTTTATAGCTCAGAAACTTTCTATACTTTAACTTTTGCCAAACCTTAGCATATTTCAAAGCATCAGTTTTTACATTATCACTAGCAATATCTAAAATCACTTCTGTAAACTTTGGATACTTATGATATTTTCTTATGAATTTATCTAACGTACTAACACTAAGATTATAGTTAACATATTTCCATTGATTTATATACTCAGCATACTCTTGATCTTGTTTTACATACTTTGATAAAAGTTTAGAAGAATCGCCAAAATCATTACCCAACGCAAGGTTATATGCTTTATCTAATATACATTGCTTTTCTTTTTTAGTGTATTTTTTTACATCTTTATCTAGTCCAACACACTCAGGAGCATTAAACTTATTTTTTTGCCAATATTTTGCAAACTGCTTTATTGCTTTCTTTTTATTTATTTTATTCTGATTATCTGCAACCCAACACTGTCCTACAGTTTGCAAATCACCATCATAGTATTTCTCAAACATCTTCCAATTTTTAGTTTTAGCATAGTATATTGCTAAATCATCACATAACTCAGATGCCCAATACTCATCTTTATGAGTTTTAAAAAAATCTTGGATTTGCTGTTGAGAGAATTTATCAGGATGCAGAGATATCTCTTTGTACTTTAAATAAGTTTTTGTTTTTTTATCAGAGATTTTACTTTCACTTTTAGCTATCAAATAATCTTGATAGTTTCTTTGCTGTAGCTGATCTATAGCCTGTTGAACATTTTTAATTTGCTTATCTGTCAAGCTATAACTATAGGTCGATACTAATACTAGCAACAATATTAAAAGTTTTTGCCCAGACTTAAAAATCATATTACTATCTTATTTTATCAACCAATTTCATTACAAACTCTGCTGATCGGTTTGCTGCCATTTTTGCAAACTCATCAAAATTATCAGGAGCATCGCCATCAGCCGTATCTGATATACTTCTTAATATAAGACTAGGAACATTCATCTCATTACAAATAAGGTTAACACTAGCTCCTTCCATCTCTATAGCTTTCGCATCAAACTCTTTTACTACAAACTCTTTTCTTTCAGCTGAATGAACAAACTGATCCCCAGTAGCAATCACACCTGTATGTAGATTCAGATCAAGCTCTTTTGCAGTAATTTTAGCTTGCTCTAATAGTTCTACTGATGTTTCAATCTCAACTTCAGAAATTGGAATCTTGCCATAAGGGTAACCAAAAGCTGTAATATCAACATCATGTTGAACTGTAGCAGTTGCAGCAATCATATCACCCACTTGTAAATCTTGAAGCCCTCCAGCGACACCTGTGAATAAAACTGCTTCAGCGCCAAAATGTTCTATCATTATTGTTGCAGTTAAACTAGAGAAAACTTTACCAATCTTGCTATAAGCTACAACAAGCTCTATACCATTATGGTTAGCAACATAATATTTATTATTTGCATATTCTACAGTTTCGTATTTTTCTAACTTTTGTAATATCGGCTGGATTTCTATCTCCATAGCCCCTAATATTGCTATTTTTTTCATTCTACACTCTCTATATCTATTTTTGTTATCTTTCTAAATCCTTGAGGTAATAATACACCTCCACCTGATGGCTTATCTGTATAGTATGTTTCAAAGTTTTTATTATCAATACGAATAAACCTCTTACCCGCACTAAGAGTAAGCTCTTGCTCTGGTTTGAATAATTCTATAAATTTAAGTTTATCTTTTTTATCTAGTTTAATTATAGCTTTACCTTTACCTTTTTTAAGCACTGCAAAACTTTCAAAATCACGAATAATAGCTCTACCTTGTGAGCTAACTGCAAGCATTTTCAAACCTTTATCATACGGTATAAACTTAAAGACATCATCAGCATCAAATATATTCTTACCTGTAACTTTATTTGCTATCAGATCTTCAGCTGGTATCACGAAGCCTTTTCCGCTAGTACTAACAATTAAGAAATGCGTAGAAGCATTAACAAACTCCATACTGATAATTTCATCTTCTCTATCTAAAGGAATATATGTGGTTATATGCTCGCCATACCCTCTAGCTGATGGAAATTTATCAACATACATCGAATATGCTTTGCCAAGTTTAGTAAAGAAAATTAGCCTAATATTACTGTTACCTGAAGTAGATAGGTATGGCTTATCTTCAGGCTTATAGCTTAAACCTTTAGGATCAATATTATCACCTTTAGCACATCTTACCCAGCCAGCTTTTGATAAGATAACCGTTACTCTCTCACTAGGCATAAGATCTTTCTCTTCTAGAGCTTGTGCTTTATCAGCTTGAATTATTTTAGAGCGTCTACTATCACCAAAGTCAGCAAGAATTTGCTTTAGTTCTTTTTTCATTAGGTTTCTAAACTTAACTTCACTGTTTAGATACCCTTCAAGTAACTCTTTCTCTTTTTGTAACTCTTTTTGCTCTTTTTTAATTTCAATTTCTTCAATTTTCGCTAATTTACGTAGTCTAATATTCAAAATTGCTTCAGCCTGAATTTCAGAAAGTGCAAATCTACTCTGGAGTTCTACACTTGGATCATCATAGTTTCTGATAATATCAATAACTTCATCAATATTTAAAAAAGCTATTAACAAACCTTCTAAGATATGTAGCCTATCTAAAACCTTATCCAAACTAGTTTGTAATCTTCTGCGTAATGTACGCTTACGATATTCTAACCATTCATTAAGTATATCTAAGAGATTTTTAACCTGAGGTCTATTATCCAGACCAATCATATTCATATTTACACGGAAACTTTTTTCAAGATCAGTAGTAGCTAATAGATGCCCCATTATTTTTTGGATATTCTTCTTTGTCGACGCCGAATATAGAACTATTTTGACAGGCTCTTTATCATCTGATTCATCTTGGATATTTTTAATCCATGTGATCTTTTGTTGCTTAAGCTGATTAGCAATTTGCTCCATTACCGAAGCACTTGAAACTTGATGAGGCAATCGAGTAATTATCACATTACCATGACTATCATACTCATATACAGCTTGCTGACGTATAGAGCCATTACCAGACTTGTATACTTCAGCGATCTCTTCTTTGCTACTGATTATATTAGCTCCACCTGGATAATCAGGAGCCTCAATTATTTCTAATACTTCTTCAATACTAGCTTTGGGATTAGACAATAAATGTAAGCAAGCATTAATCACTTCTGTAATATTATGAGGAGGTATATATGTTGACATCCCCACCGCAATTCCCATTGCTCCATTTAGGAGGATATTTGGTACTTGTGCTGGTAAAAGTTTTGGTTCATCCATTGTACCATCAAAGTTTTTGACCCAATCAACAGTACCTTTTTTCAACTCATCTAACAATAATACTGCATACTTAGATAAACGCGACTCAGTATACCTCATTGCAGCAAATGATTTTGGATCATCAATTGAGCCCCAGTTACCTTGCCCATCAATAAATGGATAGCGATATGAGAAATTCTGCGCCATCAACACCATTGCTTCATAACAAGCACTATCTCCATGTGGATGATACTTACCTAGTACATCACCAACAGTACGAGCAGATTTCTTATATTTTGACAAATGGCTTAAACCAATTTCACTCATCGCGTAAATAATGCGTCTTTGTACAGGCTTAAGCCCATCAGAAATATGCGGTAGTGCTCGATCTAATATTACATACATCGAGTAATTTAAATATGCTTGTTCAGAAAACTCTCCTACAGACTGAGTACTTTCTAAGCTTGAGAATAAATCCATTTTTTACAGAAAAATATAAATATTTATCAATAAATTATATATCAACAAGACGTTCTATACTAGATAAGTAGATATTGGTATACAAAGAAATAGTTTCTTAGCTTTTTTGTCTTCTCAGATAAGCTATTGTTTCTAGCTCTTTTGAGAACACGAACTTATTTCTTTGTAAAAAATCCAATGTTTTAAGTATATCTTTAAATCCAGAAAGAACCCAAGCCTGAATATTATAGTCAAAGACAGTTTTTGCTTTTAAATATCTACTAACACCTGCTCGACACTCCTGTGTTAGAAAATCTGTAGCAGGGAATTTTATAACAATCACTCCCCTTTTGTCATAGACAGCTACTTTAGCATACGCACCAAGGCTTGATAACTGCTCCTTAACTCCTTTAAAGTCTTCCCAAGCCAGCATCATCTTTTCACTAGCTTCTTTCTCCATATATTTTATAGACTTAGAGTTGTAGCTCTGTTTCAAACTATATGACTCTTCTTTTAATTCATTGTATTTCTCTAGTAACTCTTTATAACGCCTGTCTAAAGTAAGATTTGCTATTTCTAAACTATCATTTTTATTAGATAGCTCTACTTGTTTTTGCTTTATTTTATTTATGCTTTTAGATATTTCTTTATCAATATACTGCTTTATATTGCTACGTAAAGCATAAGAGAGCTTATCTTCTTTAATATCTGACTCTTTGAGTGTGGATTTAATAGCTTCTAGTAACTCATCTTTAGCAACTGTATTTATTGTTAGTTCCTGCTCACAATCTCCAGTTGCAATAGCTTGCTTTCTATTGTCTTTGTATAAAGTAACCTTCTCAACCAAATCAATAATAGAAACACCCTCTCCAATAAGTTTTCTAACTTTATTGACTGTGATTTCTTCATTCTGCGAACGTAAAAGTTCACATTTCTGATTTACGAGTTTTTGAGTTACTTGTTTTGTCATTTTAAATACAACCTACACAATCTTAACTTATATTGAAATCTCATTTATTTACATGCACATCGCAGCAAGCGGTTATTAAGTCAATGTATCAACGGCTTCAATTGTTTGAATCAATTTACAATTGACAAGTTTTGAAGACATCATTGGCTTTTAGCTAAGTGCTAGCATTTTGCTTACTTTTTGTGCAATGCAAAAAGTAAGCCGCATTCACCATACCACTTGTAAAGGGGGTAGGTGGTGAAAAACTTTTTTAAAAATTCTTCTCTTCTTCTCTTAATGTTAAGACCTCACAACCGTCTTTCGTAACTAAGATTGTATGCTCCCACTGAGCTGAAAGAGATCTATCTTTTGTTACAGCTGTCCAACCATCTTTTAAAACAGATACAGCTCTTTTACCAACATTTATCATCGGTTCAATTGTGAAAATCATACCCTCTTCAAACTTAGCTCCTGTTCCAGCTTTACCATGATGCATAACATGTGGTGGCTCATGAAAGTTTGCGCCTATTCCATGACCGCAAAAAGCATCAACTATAGAGTATCCAAATTTCTTAGCATGTTTTTCTATTACTGCACCTATATCACCAAAATGATTACCCGGTTTTACTACTTCTATACCTTTCCAAAGACATTCATGAGTAACCTCAACTAATTTTTTAGCCATAACTGATGGTTCACCAATCATGAACATTTTACTAGTATCACCATGATAGCCATCCTTTTTTACAGTAACATCTATATTTAAGATATCGCCTTTCTTAAGTTTTTTATCAGCAGGTATTCCATGACAAACTACGTGATTTATAGATGTACAAATAGATTTTGGAAAACCATGATAATTCAATGGTGCTGGATAAGCATCTTGCTCCGTTACTATATAATCATGACACCTTTGATCTAGCTCTGCTGTTGTCACACCTTCTTTTACATAAGGAGTTATCATTTCTAAAACTTCTGCTGCTAATTTACCAGCTACTTTCATTTTCTCTATTTCTTCTGGACTTTTTATTATTATTTCACTCATGTAATACAACTACTTTTATCAAAAAATTTAGATATACATTATAAACTATCAACAAGTGAATATATAGATACAGCAAAAGGATGTTAAAAAATTGTTTAACGCATAAGAAATTTAAATTTCAATGACACCCAAGCTTTCAACAAGCTCCCAAAACATCTTTTTAACAGGCGAAGATAAAGCTTCTTTTCTCATTACCACTCCAACAGATATACTTGGCAGACCTTGAGTTTTTATTATATTTACAGATTTAGATAGATGACTGTGTCTTAATATCACCTCTGGCACAATAGAAGTTCCAATACCTGATGATACCAGTGACAAGATAGCCTCATTACCATCCACATCACCATATATTTCAGGTTTTAAATCTTGCTTTTTAAACCACTCATCTAAATTACTACCACCAATATAATGGGCTGGCTTTATAAAAGGTATATTTTCAATTGCTTGCTTTAAATTATTAACTTTCTTTACAGCAGGAGCGATCATTACCATTTTTGTAGTCAACACTTCTTTAACACAAAGATTACTAGGAATATCTTTTGACAAAATAGCTATAATTACATCTGTTGCATCCTCTTCAAGCTGGCTAGTACAGTTTTTTATTGAACCTGTAGTTAGCTGTATTTTTATGCCTGGATAATTAATATGCAATTTCTTAATGATATTTGGTAAAACCACATATGATGCTGTTACGGTACAAGATAGCCTAATATCGCCTATTACCTGACCTTTTTTAGGGTGTAATATACAGTTTAAATCTTCATATTTTTGTAGCATATCTTTAGCAAATTGATAATAAATCTTACCAGCATCTGTTAGTCTAATATTTCTATTGTCTCTCTCAAAAAGTACCACTTCCATTTCTTGTTCAATACGTTGGATAAGGCGGGTTAATGCTGACGGTGTTAAGAAACATTTCTCGCTTGCCTTACCAAAATGTAGAGTTTCAGCCAAAATTTTAAAGGCCTTTAATTCTTTTTTGTCAATCATATCTGTATTTTATTGCATTATCTGCAATAAATAGTTGCAAATTTTTCACTTTATTTCAAGCAAGTCTTTGTATAACTTTATAGTTAGACTAATAATAAAAAAGCTTAATACTGGAGAATAAAATGAAGATTCAAAGCAATATTTTTGAAGTTAAAGAATATAACTTAGGTGGACAAAATGAGACTATCGTTGCTGGTGGTCGTCATCTATTTGAAAAACTTCCTCAAGCATTTGAGGGAATTAAGCAGATTGGTGTAATCGGTTGGGGATCTCAAGGTCCAGCTCAAGCTCAGAATTTACGTGATTCTTTAGAGGGAACAGACATCAAAGTTAAGGTTGGCTTACGTGCTGGTTCAAGCTCAGAAAAACAAGCTGAAGCTGTAGGTTTCACTAAAGAAAATGGTACTTTAGGTGAAATGTTTGATGTTATTAAAGAGTCAGATATGGCTATTATCCTAATCTCTGATGCTGCTCAAGCTAAACTTTACGATAAGATTTTTGCAGCTGTTAAACCTGGAGCAACTCTAGGTTTCTCTCATGGTTTCTTAATTGGCTTTATTGAGAGCATTAACTACAAGGTTAGAGATGATATAAATATCGTTGCAATGTGTCCAAAGGGTATGGGGCCTTCCGTTCGTCGCTTATACGAGCAAGGTAAGACAGTAAATGGTGCCGGTATCAATAGCAGTATTGGTGTATATCAAGATGTTAACGGTAGAGCAACTGAACAGGCTCTAGCTTGGGCTATAGCTTGTGGTGCACCATTTGTATTCCCAACAACTATGGAAATGGAATATCGTTCTGATATCTTTGGTGAAAGAGGTGTTTTACTTGGTGGTGTACATGGCATCATCGAAGTGCTTTATCGCTACTTCACTGATAATGGTATGGACAAAGAAGAAGCTTTCAGACGTACTGCTGAAGCAATCACTGGACCTATTTCTAAGATTATCTCTACGCAAGGAATGAAAAAAGTGTACGAAAGCTTAGAATCTGCCGAAGACAAGCAAAAGTTTGAAAATGCTTACAATGCTGCTTACACTCCTCTATTTGATATCTTAATTGAGTGTTATGAAGATGTTGAAAGCGGTAATGAAATTCGCTCAGTTGTAATGGCTGGTGCTCGTCATGATCGTCTACCAATGGGCAAAATTGACAAAACTGAACTATGGAAAGTTGGTGAAAAGGTAAGAGCTGAACGTGACCAGCACACAACTCCTATTGATCCAATTACAGCAGGGGTATATATAGCTTGTATAATGGCTCAATCTGATGTTTTAGCTCAAAAAGGCCATGCATACTCTGAAATTGTCAATGAGTCTATCATTGAAGCAGTTGACTCACTAAACCCATACATGCACTTCAAAGGTGTTGCTCATATGGTTGATAACTGTTCAACTACAGCTAGACTTGGATCTCGTAAATGGGCACCTCGATTTGACTACAACTTGATGCAACAGACTATCCCATGCATCAACACTAAGGCAGGCGCAAATGCTCCTTTTGAAAAGTTCGCTGATCATCCAGTACACGAAGCTTTAGCTGTTTGTTCAACTTTACGTCCTTCTGTAGACATAAGTGTTGTAGAATAAATAATAACAGAAATTAATTCTTAAAAAATCTCATGCAAATCAAAGAAGCTCAACAAATTATAGATAGGCTTTTTAAAGATATTTCTCACCCAAGATTAGCTAGTTTTATTGCTCTTACAGAAGAAGTTGGAGAGCTAGCTAATGAAATAATGCAGAAAGAAATCTATGAAGAAACTTTAGATAATGAAAAAATCAAATCAGAATTAACTGATGTTTTGGTATGTGTTCTTGAAATTGCTAATCTATACGATATAAATCTTGAGGCAGAATTTGATAAAAAAATCAAAAATCTAGAACCTCGAGTAAACCAATGGTCAAGTGCAAAAGATCTTCTGCAAGCTAAAAGGTCTAAGCTAGACTAAATACTACTTCAGATGTACTTAGTGAGTTTTAAATATTTTATTCTAAATTGTATCTTTTAGCACTATTTTATAATACAATCTATACAGTAAGGAACAAGGGAATCTTTATGAGTAAGTTTCTCTGAGTATTTAATTTCAGTTTTTGCTTAATCTCTTAAATTGTCATTTCATAAATCCATACAATAATTAGCAGTAATGTGCTAGAACTAACTAAACAAATAACTAAAGAGAATAAAAATGGATAATAAATCACAAGGTACAGTAAAGTTTTTCAACGATCAAAAAGGATTTGGCTTCATCACTCCTGAGAATGGTGGTAAAGATGTATTTGTACATATTTCAAAACTTAATGGTGAAACACTTGCTGAAGGTCAACAAGTTACTTTTGAAACTCAAGAAGGTAGAAAAGGCCCTGAAGCTATAAATATTGAGGTACTATAATGCCAAGTATTAGAGTAGACGAGCGCAAACCATTTGACATAAGCCTAAGAAACTTCAAACGTGCTTGCGAAAAAGCTGGTATCAAGCAAGAGCTTAGAGATAGACAGCACTACGTAAAGCCAACTGAAAAAAGAAAGATAGCAAAACGTCAAGCTATCAAAAGAGCTAGAATAGCTCAAAGAAGAGCTTACATCTAATTATTTCTTAAATTTTCCCAATCTTTTTTATTTAATATAAAAACTAGTCTTTCACGAGAAGTATCATTCTCACAAAGTTTAGCTCCTAATTTGGACACAGCTTTTTGCGAACGAATGTTTTTATACCAAACATCAAAAAGTACATTTTCGACTGATTCAAAGGCATAGTCTAGCATTAGTTTTTTAACCTTTTTATTAAGCTCTGTACCCCAATATTCTTTAGCATAGAATGTATAACCTATTTTTATTGATTTTTTAATACAGTCATACTCATAGTATCTAGTAGAACCAACAAGTTCTTTATTATGAAAAATCAGATAACAATTTTGAGGATTTTTTAAACCATCATCAAAATACTTTTTAAACCCATCTACTTGACTACGTGATTTATCATTATGCTGAGCCCATATTTCAGGATCTTTAGCTATATTGTATAACCTATCAAAATCTCCTCTAGTCATTATTTCAAGTCTAATATTTTCAGATGACAAAGATTTATTAAAATCCATAATGAATACCTTTTATATAAAATAATTTAGGGAATGCTATCAGAATTTACAGCATCATTATTCTACAGTAACAGACTTAGCTAGGTTTCGAGGCTGATCTACATCTGTACCTTTAATTATAGCTACATGGTAAGATAAAAGCTGAAGTGGTATTGTAAATACTATTGGCGCACTAAAATCATGTCCACCATCTAATTCCAAAACAATACTATTATCAAAGCTAACTTTATCTTTTATTTCCTTATCTACGAAAAGAATTAGCTTTCCACCTCTAGCGTGAACTTCTTGAAGATTAGAAAGCGTTTTGTCTAATAAATCATCATTAGGTACCATAGCAACTATTGGCATATTTTTATCTACTAATGCTAGTGGTCCATGTTTTAACTCACCTGAAGGATAAGCTTCAGCATGAATATAAGATATTTCTTTGAGTTTTAAAGCGCCCTCTACTGCTATTGGGTAATACAATCCTCTTCCTAAAAATATTGTATGCTCTTTATCAGAGAAGTACTCACTTATCTCGTCTATTTCAGGGTCTAATTTCAATGCACCCATAACTAATGCGCGGATATTATTAAGTTCTTTAGTATATTTTACAATCTCACCATTTGATAAACTTTCCTTCAATTTAGACATTACAAGTGTAAATATTGCTAATGCTACTAACTGTGTTGTAAACGCCTTTGTTGATGCGACACCAATCTCAACACCTGCTTTTGTCATAAAAGCAATATCAGACTCTCGTACTAAAGAGCTATTTGGTACATTACAAATACACATACTACCAATATAGTTCTGCTTTTTACTTTTTCTTAGAGATTCTAAAGTATCCGCAGTTTCTCCAGATTGTGAGATACTAACAAATAATGAACCATCGACGACAATATTATCTCTGTATCTAATCTCACTAGCTATCTCAACACTACATGGAATTTTTGCATACTTTTCTATCCAGTATTTAGCAGTCATACCAGCATTATAACTAGTACCACATGCAACTATACTTATATGTTTAGTTTTCTCAAATAGCTCTTGAGCTTTTCTATCAAAATTATCTAAACTAATTTCACCATCATTTAATGATGCCATGATAGTATTTGATATAGCTTCTGGTTGCTCATATATCTCTTTAAGCATATAGTGCTTATAACCATCTTTAGTAGCACTTAAAGATGAGTAGTTATATTCTTCAACTTCTAAATTTTTAGGTATTCCTTTACTATCAAAGACTTCAACATCCTGTTTAGATATAATAGCTATATCGCCCTCATCAAGATAAGAGAATCTATTAGTAACTGGCAATAACGATAATGTATCAGATGAAATAAAATTCTCATCAATACCCACTCCTATAACTAGAGGAGAGCCTGAGCGAACGGCAACGATCTTATCAGAAAACTTCTGTGAAATTATTGCTAGGGCATATGCTCCTTTTAAAAGCTTGGTTATAATCTTGATATTCTCAATAATAGATTTAGAATCATCCCATTCTCTATCTAATAGATGAGCCACAACTTCAGTATCAGTGTCTGATTTAAAATGATAGCCCTCTTTAATTAATGATCTTTTTAATTCAGCAAAATTCTCAATTACACCATTATGTACTATGCAAAATTTCTCCGAAGCATGCGGATGAGAATTTTCTTTTGAAGGTTTACCATGAGTTGCCCACCTAGTATGGGCAATACCTATATTACCTTTGAAATCTGATAAGTCATTAACAGCATTTTCTAACTCAACAACCTTACCCACTTCTTTACACATATCTATTTGATTATAATCATTAACTACTGCTAAACCAGCAGAATCATAACCACGATATTCAAGTTTTTTCAGCCCCTCAATCAAAATATTTGTAACATTTCTTGTAGAATTGGCACCTACTATCCCACACATAACATTATATACCTTAGTTTTTACTTATCGTCTTTTTTGACAGGTCTCTGCCAAGTATCAATATGACGCTGTCTTGCTCTTGAGATAGCAAGATTATCAGCTGGAACATCTTTTGCAATAGTTGATCCAGCACCAATAGTTGCACCAGGACCAATATTAACTGGAGCAATTAACTGTGAATCAGATCCGATAAACGCATAATCTCCTACTGTTGTTTTATGCTTATTAACTCCATCATAATTACAAGTTATTACACCTGCTCCAATATTACAATTAGCTCCGATTTCACTATCACCTAAATATGTCAAATGTGATGCTTTTGATCCCTTTCCTAAAATAGTTTTTTTTGTTTCAACAAAGTTTCCAATAACAGCACCTTCCTTGACATCACATTCCGGTCTAACTCTAGCGAAAGGTCCAACAATAGCTCCTTCACGAATAATGGATCCATCAACCATACTATTAGCCTTTATTTTGACATTATTCTCTATAGTACAGTTTTTTAGAATACAGTTCGCTCCAACTACTACATTATTGCCAAGCTTCACTTGCCCTTTAATGATTACATTAACATCTAACCAACAATCTTTGCCAACCTCAAGTTTACCGCGCACATCTATTCTATTAGGATCCGCAACACTAACACCTTTTGACATAATTACTTCAGCAATATGCTTCTGCCACTGTCTTTCAAGTTGCGCGAGTTGAACTCTATCATTAACACCTTGTATTTCAAATTCTTCAACAGGGTGAGTTACCGTTATAGAGATGTTATCCTCTCTTGCCATTGCTACTATATCTGTAAGATAATACTCACCTTGTGCATTAGTATTACCTAGATTAGGCAGCCATTTTTCCAAGTGATCTCTAGATACACAATATATACCTGTATTTATCTCTTTGATCTGGCGCTGTCCATCTGTAGCATCCTTCTCTTCGACTATATGGCTTACTGCACCAAACTTGTCTCTTACAATACGTCCAAGACCTGTTGGATTGTTTACAACAGCGGTAAGAACAGCTAGATCATTACTTGCTGATTTAATCAAATTAGCCAAGACTTCTGTAGATATTAAAGGCACATCACCATATAGAATTAAGACTTTATCCTCTTTAATCTGAGGTAAGGCCTGTAGTACTGCATGCCCTGTTCCTAACTGTTCTTTTTGCTCTACAAAGGTAACACCTTTATCTGTAAGTTCTTCTTCAACCATCTCTTTTAGATGACCTGTAACAACAATTATATTACTGGGCTTTAAAGGTTCAACTCTATTTATCACATGCCTAATTAAGGTTTCTCCTGCTAAAGTTTGTAAAACTTTTGGCTTATTAGAGTTCATTCTTGAACCCTTTCCTGCGGCTAAAATAACAACTGATAAACTCATAACAAAAAACTCCTTATATCCCTATACACCACACTCTTCTAGCAGAACTGTGATAATTTGATAATGATCTTCTAGCATTCTATCATACATACTATTTATAATTGAATCTATAGAAACCCACTGAACTTTATTAGCATCGTCTGCGGCATTTATTATTGGTAAACTCGGCCATTCTTCCAATATAAAAACACCAACATGACTAATAGTTCGACTTCTAACAGAACGATCAGGATAGTCAAAGACTTTTTCACACCTTTTTGCTAAAGATAATTGCTCAATACTTAAATCTATATTTGTTTCTTCAAACAACTCTCTTACTATCGCTTGAGATATAGTCTCTTCACACTCCAAGAATCCACCTGGTAACGCCCACAACCCCTTACCAGGGAAACCTTTCCTTTGGACTAGAAGAATATGATTATTTACTATAACTAGAGCATCCACTGTAACTAAGTTTGGTTTATAAGGCGCATTTCTCCATGAATACTTATAGTCGACAACATAATTATTTTCAGCAACCAGATCTTGATATGTTACGCTTTGCATAAAAGCATTTAATAATTTAAATGCTCCCTGATTTAGTGTTCGACTACACATATACTCATCAAGAATTTCGCCTTTATAAAAATATTTTCTAAACTCTGTGGCATTATAATTTTTATAATTATCTACTGGTATATATCCCCACTCTGGAAAACTCTTAATATAATAGCTAGAGTCATCCTTAATATGTCCAACAATAGCTATAGTTTCATCTATCCTAGCGTACTTATAGACATTTTGACGTAAAGACTCTTCCCATTTTTGCTCTTGATAAAAATAATCTGCTAGTGGTTCAATTTCAACTAAACTTAAATCAACGCCCGCTACCTTTAAGTCCTCAATAATCATCTGCCTTCTAAATTCAAATGAAAATGGATTTTTTATATTTGGAGCATTAAATGAACTTCCTACGTTTATAATAACTTTCTTACTATTTTCCAAAGCTACTAATATGTTATACAGATGCCCCCTATGAAAAGGCTGAAATCTTCCGATAAAAACTGAAATATCATACATATTCTATCACCTATGTATTTAACTCTTGTGCTTGTGCTTGACTATCGTAGACACTATTGTCGGATGGCGCAGTAATTTTAGTATAATCTTTCATCTGATTTTGAATCTGGTCTGTCTCATCTTGCTGTATAGATTTATCAATAGTCCTATCATATGAACCAAAACCGAACTTGCTCTTCTTAGCAGAACCTAACAATCCTCCTAAACTTGACTGCCCTTTACTCGCATTAGCTTCAGATGCCGCCATATCCAACTCCGCTTTTTTAGCAATTTCTAGATTATTATCGCTTTTTAATTCGGTATTATTTAATTCTTTACGAATATCACTTAGTAATCGAACACCTTCTGAAATATGATCAGGTGCTTGAGACTGACCATCTCCAGTAAAGACAGCATTTATCTTAACCAAACTAGAGAGCTCATCAATTTTACGTGCCTTAATAACAAATATTCTATCTTTTTGAGCATCTTTAACTGTAATCAAATGTCCCGATAACACTTCATCTTTCTCAGATGTTATGGTATAACTATTAGGATGATCTTTGAAATAGTCATCTAGTAAATTTATGGTTATAGATAGTGGCTCTCTAAATACAAGTTTCAAAGATCCAGAATCATCATAAACAACACTTATGGAAACTTTTGATATTTGATCACTTATTATTTTAGCCATATCAAACTTGACTGTATAATTTGGAGGTAACATCTGCTGATATGCTTTAGGAACTTGTGACCTAGCGTACTTATCATCACCATCAGGAAGCTTTAAAGCTGGTTTGATTTTTTCACCATTTAAACCTGTAGGAATTATCAAAGAAGGCTCTTCTTTAACCTGAACTTTAGCATACTCATACTTCCTATTTCTAAATATATCCCAGCTAAAGCTCTCATTAGAAAGACTTTCAGCAGTGAAATCATTATCTACATCATTAGTTGCACAGTTTTGTAACAATAAACCAAGACTCACTAAAATGAAAATTTGGAAACTTTTTTTCATCTACAAATATATAGTAACTAGCTAATTAAATTAACTAAACATTATAACACAGTGCTATACTAATAATAATAAAAGCTTCAAGAGTAAAAGATCAATGAAAGATAAACTTTTTATATTTCTGCAATACATAATCCCTCATTCTTTAACATCGAGACTAGTTAGTAGATTAGCAGAATCAAAAAATAGACATCTAAAAAATTATCTAATAAATTTAGCCATAAAAAAATTTAAAATCAATATAGATGAGGCTAAAGAAATTGATATAAACAAATATTCTTCTTTTAACAACTTCTTCATAAGAGAATTAAAAGATGGATTAAGACCTATATCTTCAGATAAAAAAGTTATCTCCTCTCCTGCAGATGGCGTTCTAAGTGAGTTTGGAAATATTACTAATGGCAGTTTAATTCAAGCTAAGGGAAAAACTTTTACACTAAAGGCACTAATAGCTGATAGTTCAACAACCAATTTCACAAAATTTGCAACTATATACCTATCTCCCAAAGATTATCATAGAGTCCATATGCCTATCGATGGCAAGCTAACAAAAATGGTTTATATACCTGGCAAGCTTTTTTCTGTAAACCAAACCACTGCAAAAAATGTTGATAATTTATTTGCAAAAAATGAGAGATTAGTTTGTTACTTCAATACAGAAATTGGTGAAGTTGCAGTGATTTTTGTAGGTGCTTTACTTGTTGCCGGTATCGAAACAGTTTGGCACGGCAAAGTAGCCCCAAGCTACTATAGAGATGTACAAACTTGGAATTACAACAGTGACAACTTTAATATAGAATTCAAAAAAGGAGATACACTTGGCTGGTTTAACTTTGGCTCAACAGTTATCATCTTAACTCCTAATGACAATATAACATTTTGCCAAAGCGAAAATAATACAGAAATTTCAGTTAATCAGGATTTAGCTTTGATTGCCGAATAGAGATTCATATTTATCCAACAACGACTAAAGATATTAGCCTTATTAATGTTATTTGACTTACACTCATTCACATAAGCAATCTCTTTGCTTTGACCAAAACGATCTTCATCAAATCTAAACCTAGCTGGCAACTTAATATCAAATCTCTTCGCCCACTTTCTAATAGTTACGTGCTTAAATCCCAGAACCTTTTCAGCTTCCTGATAACTTAAACCTTCTCTTTGACATTTTAACAAAACTTCTTTTGCTGAACAGTTGAATCTATTTTTTACAATTTGTTCAAAATTTCCCGAATATTGATTTGCCATATAACGAGTCTCCTATAAATAAAATGAAACACAAATCGACCCCCACAGATAGGATATTACCTACTTTATTATCTGCAACAAGCCTTTTATACAGCAAATTTAGAAGTTTAATTTTATTGATAAAATCTTATAATTTATAGGACACACCTTTTTAAAGAAATCTTAAGAAAATACTGCCAAAAAATATTTAAGTATCAGCATTTTATTCCTCCAAGATTCTAACCTAACGGAATAAACCCTAGTAAATATGTATTTTGTGCACAGGCATTTCTGTCCATATACTTATTACCATTTGCATCTAATTTAGTTGGACACTCATGCTTGACAACACAAGACATCAAAATCATTGAAAGTATTGTTATAACTGCTACTCTAAGAATATTTTTTCTCATAATAGTCTCCTCATTTTATTGTTGAGATTGTTTATCTGCTGGTACAGGCTCATATGTAGAGACACATGAAGCTAGTACACAAGATACCAAAATTACAGTTATTATTTTTTTCATAGAAACACTCCTTATAAATTTAATAAAATCTAATTAAACTCAATATTAATTAGGCTACACTTAAATTTATACCACACTAAATATTAAATATTAAGTATTTATATGCACCATTCTAGATTTTTTTATTAATTTAATTATTTAGCTTTATATTTATACGTCTAGTAACTATAATTGCAAAATTAAAATTTCTAAAACATGTCGTATGGATCTTAACCATATTTTAATAACATCTCTAATGGCTATAATCCCATTAGTATTTGCAATAACAATACATGAAGCTGCGCATGGTTATATTGCAAAATATAGAGGTGATAATACTGCATATAAATTGGGAAGAGTTAGTTTAAACCCAGTCTCTCATATAGATTTAATTGGAACTATCATAGTACCAGGGTTAATGCTGATAGGATCTTTAGCTTCCGGATTTCCTTTTATTTTTGGTTGGGCTAAACCAGTCCCAATAAATTATAGCAACTTAAAAAATCCTAGACTTGATATTGCTCTTGTAGCCATTGCTGGCCCTCTAGCGAATTTTTTAATGGCAATAATATGGGCAATAATAGCAAAATATATAACTTCATATCCCTATATACAAGGAATGGCTTTTTACGGCGTAATGATTAATATTGTGCTTATGATCCTAAATCTTCTACCAATCCCTCCTCTTGATGGTAGTAAAATAGTAGCTTCTTTTTTACCTAAAGCCATAGCATATAAGTATAGTAATTTACAAAAATATGGCTTTTATATTTTATTTGCTTTAGTTTTAATCCCATTTAACGGATCTAATTTATTGTTTACTATCATGAAGCCTTTTATTAATATAATAATCAACATTATTCAATTAATCATATTCTAATTAAATACAAAAATATATTTATTAATTAATATTGATCAAAATTTGGTTTAAATATACTAGTTTAGTAAAATATCTATAAAGAATAAAAACTAGTTAGTAATCATGCTTAACAATAATCTTTTAAAATTATTTTTTTTACTACTTATATCTTTAGCTTATTATAAAAATATGTTCGGATATGGCAGTACTCCTCCACAAGAACCTACAATTGTAAAGACTTCTGCATTCATTACTGATATACAAAGCTTAGATGAAGTTAATGAGCAATTACAAATTGATGTTATTTTCAAATTCAGATGGAATGATCCAAGATTAAAGTTTAATGCAAATGAAGAAAAAACTCCTTACATTTTATATCAAGGAGACTTTCAATATGATGAAATTTTTGAAGGGTGGAAACCTCAAATATCAATAATAAATGAAGTTGGGTCTCCTCAAATAAAAGCAAGACAAATAAAAATTTATCCTGATGGAAATGTTGTATATACAGAACAACGAACACTACATCTTGAAACACCTATGCAACTTGAGAAATTCCCATTTGATAAGCAGACCTTAAAAGCATACATAATTCCGTTTGGATACGACTCTAACGAAGTAAAATTGGTAGTAGAACCAAATCATAGGATTACTGTTAAAGATTACGTTAAAGACCATCCAAATGTAAATATAGCAGAATGGCACCTTACTAACTTTAATTTAGTAAATACAAATCCTACAAAATACTATTATGGAAAGTCAGAGAAAGTGTCAATGCTGGAGTTTAGTATTTCATTGGAAAGAAAGCCTACTAATATTCTCTTAAAAGTATTAATCCCATTGACACTATTAGTATTAGCAATGTGGGCCGTATTCTGGATGGACACTAAAGCATTATCAGACAGGTTAAATATAGCATTTATAGGGATTTTATCCGTTATCGCATACCAGTTTTTGATTGAGGGGGAAATGCCAGATATTGACTATCTAACCTTCACAGACGGCTTCTTATTACTATCCTTTACTATTCTATTTTCAACAGTCCTAGAAAGTCTAATTGTATACTGGCTGATAAAACTAGATAAACAAAGCTTTGCTAAGAGACTAGATATATTCTCTAGATTTGCATTTCCAATTACTTACATTCTATTTATATTTTCATTATACTTAATATATCTTCACTAATACTAATTAGCTCTTGAATATTTTTTTGGCAAGCAAAGAATAAAATTATACGTAGCAAAAGCTATTAATGTACCTATTATTGATATCATATTCT